>CACXUB010000039.1:480-15376 GCA_902770735.1 uncultured Bacteroidota bacterium
GTCGTCGACATGCGTCAGCGTCCGCGCCTGGTTCAGATTGCCGTAGAACACCAATGTCTTGCCTTGCCGCGCCAACGCAAGGCATTCGTTGACATGGCCGGCATGCGTCGGAAAGGCGTCCGCCTCGCCGTACAGCTCCCCGTAGCGGAAGACATGCGGCGCGATGGCGTTCCGGCTGATGCTGCACCATGTCTTCAGCAGCATCTCCGCCTGCACGACGGCGGCGTCGCGAAGGCAGTGCGGGTAGATTTCGGAATCCTCGCGGATGCGGCGGCCGTTGGCGTTGCAGATGTTCGTGGAGGAGAAATAGACGAGATGGACTTGTCGATCCACCGAATGGATGGCGGCCAGATGTTCGCAAAGGGCCTCAAGCGACCGGACATGCAGGTCGCGGTTTTCCGCCACGTCGTGGCAGAAGAAGACCAGATTGCATTCGGGGGAGAGGTCGAAATGACGGTAATCTGTTTTACGGCAGGTCGTCGTTTCCCGCGTCCCGTAGGCGGTCACGCGATGGCCGACGGCGGCCATCGCCTTGGTCACATCCGACTTGTCCTTGCGTTTCGAGACAAAGTCGTTGTTTTCCAAAGGGAAGTAATACCCCACCGCATAGTAGTAGTTCACTTCCAGATACTCGGGATGGTCGGCCAAAATCTCCTCGTAGAGTTCGTAGGCTTCCTCCCTCTTGCCGGATTTCTGCAAATCCCGCGCCTTCTTATAGACTTTCTCGACGTTCTTGTCCATCGTCTGCACACACGGGTCGTCGTCCTGCGCGAACCCCGCACAGGAGAATGCCATGCATAACACGAATAATATCAACGATATTCTGGACATTGACTGTTGGCTATTGGCTATTGGCTGTTGGCTAAAAGCTAATTTTCTTTAACCACCGTTTCGGCCGCCTCGATAATCTTGATGAAGTCCTCGGGTTTGAGGGAAGCGCCACCGATCAGGCCGCCATCGACGTCGGGCTGGGAGAAGAGTTCGAGGGCGTTTTTGGCGTTGCAGCTGCCGCCATAGAGGATATAGGCGTTCACGGCGAGTTCGGTGCCGAATTTCTTCTCGATGAGGGAACGGATGAAGGCGAGCATTTCCTGCGCCTGCGCGGGCGTGGCGGTCTCGCCGGTGCCGATGGCCCAGATGGGTTCGTAGGCGATCATCGTGTTCTCCACCTGGTCGGGCGTGAGCGTGCAGATGGTGGCCTCGATCTGTTTCTGGACGATTTCGAAGTGTTTGCCGGCCTTGCGTTCCTCCAGCGTCTCGCCGCAGCACATCACGGGAACAATGTCGTTGGTCAACAGGCGTTGCATCTTCTTGAGCACGATCTCGTCGGTCTCACCGAAATATTTGCGGCGTTCGGAGTGGCCCACGATGCAGAAATCGACCTCCATGGAGGCGAGCATCTCGGCGGAAACCTCACCGGTGTAGGCGCCGTTCTCATACTCGCTAACATTCTGCAGACCAGCGTAAAAATGGCTGTCCTCCAGGCTGGCGTGATCCGTGACCAATTCGGCATAGATAGCCGGGGGACACAGCACCACTTCCGTTTCAAGCTGATAATCAGCCAGTTCTTCTTCTATTTTGGTGATAAGGTCTTCCGCTTCTTCGAAGTCCTTGTTCATTTTCCAGTTTCCGATAACAATCTTAGGTTTCATCATAATCTTTCTATTTGTCTGATTTACTTTATGTTAAAATTATTACAATATACTTTGTTACAACGGGCAAAGTTACATTTTTTTTCGGAACATAAGATGACCGAAAAATGTGTATCTTTGCCGCCGATTTGTATATTGCCGTAATTTTTTTTGACTTAAACTTAGACTTAAAACTTAAACATAGACTTAGACTTAAAACTTAAACATAGACTTAGACTTAAAACTTAGACATAGACATAGACTATTAATACTACATTGTACAACTGCCACCGCTCTAAACTCTAACCTTCTAACCATCTAACCTTCTAACCCTCTAACCTTCTAAACTTTAAACCCTAAACCAAAAATGGACATCACCAGCGTCATCATCGCAATTCTCACCCTCACGGCGGGCATCGGCGTGTTCTTGGTAGCCTGCCAGACCATGAGCAACAATTTGGAATCGGCGGGCAGCCGGGGATTGCGGCGTCTGTTCGCGCGGACGGGCGACAACAAATGGCTCGGTGTCGGCATCGGTCTTGCGGGCACGGCCGCCATCCAGAGCAGCGGTGCGGTCACCGTGATGGTGATCGGTTTCGTGAACGTGGGCATCATGAGCCTCACGCAGGCGGCCACCATCATCTACGGTTCCAACATCGGCACCACGGTGACGGCGCAGTTGGTGGCCTTGGGTATGTTCGGGCGCAACAGCATCTCCACCACCATCATATTCGCGGCCTTCGCGGGCATCGGCGCGTTCATCTCGCTTTTCGCCAAGCGCGACAAGTGGAAACAGACGGGCGGCATCCTCACCGGCTTCGGCATGCTGTTCGTCGGTCTGAGCATGATGTCGTCTGCCATGGAGGATTTCGCCGCGCTGCCGGAAGTCAAAACCATGCTGGCGAGCATCAACAACGCCGTCCTGCTGGTCTTCATCGGGGCGCTGCTCACGGCCATCATCCAGTCGTCGTCGGTGATGACCTCCATCGCCATCACCATGGTGGTGACGGGGTTGGTGAACCTCGACCAGGGCATCTACCTGACCATGGGGTCCAACATCGGTTCCTGCGTGGTGGCAATCATCGCAGGTATGACCAGCGGCACGAACGCCAAACGTACAGCCCTCATCCACTTGATATTCAACGTAATGGGCGTCACCCTCTTCTTGGTGCTGGCCTTGATTCTGCGGCTCTCGAGCGGGGGCGCATGGAGTTTCGGCAGCCTCTTCGGACGGTGGTTCCCGAACGCCCCGCAGATGCAACTCGCCATGTTCCACACCTTCTTCAACGTCTGCACCATGTTTGTGGCGCTGCCCTTGACCAACATCCTGGTGAACACGGCCTGCCGCATCGTCCCGGAGGGCGCAAACGACAAAGAGCACGGCCCGCGCCTCAAATACCTCGACCCCACCATGCTTAGCACGCCTGCGGTGGCCCTTCGCCAGCTCAAGACCGAAATCGAGAACATGGCCAAGGTGGCCATCACCAACTTCCACCGTTCCATCCACATCATCACCACCATGGATTATGCCGAAATCGAGGAGTTCCGTGACGACGAAAAGCAGCTCAACTTCCTCAACAAGGAGCTTCTGCGCTACTCCGTCACCCTGTCGGAGAACAACCTCAACAGCTACGACCAGTGCTACCTGAGCGGCACCATCCGCACCGTCAGCGACCTGGAGCGTGTCGGCGACTATGCCGAGAACATCGTGGAATACGCCGACTCCCTCAAGGAACAGTCGGCCGCCTTCTCGCAGGAAGCCATCGGCGAGATCAAGCAGATGGAGAAGCTGGTGGACAACCTGTACAACGAGGTGATGCAGGCCTACCATCACAAGGACATCGAGGCGCTGAAACGGGCCAACGTCATCGAGGAGAGCATCGACGGCCTGACCGAGGTGATGGAGCGCAACCACATCCGCCGCCTGACCGAGGGCACCTGCAGTCCCGCCGTCGGCGCGGAATACCTCTCCTTAGCGCAGAACTCCGAACGTGTCGCCGACCACCTCATCAACGTCGGCAACACCAAAAAGGACCTGCTGCGGCTGATATAAGACGGCGGAAATTACACCATAAAAAAACGGGACATCCTCAGATGCCCCGTTTTTTTTCATTATCTACAGTGATCTTTTCACAACTGAACAGTTCCTGATCACTGTTCACTGATCACTGATCACTAACATTACAGCAAATGCACTGCCACGGTCAGACCGGCCATGACGATGCTCACCATGCTCATCAACTTGATGAGGATGTTCAGGGACGGGCCGGAGGTGTCCTTGAAGGGATCGCCCACGGTGTCGCCCACGACAGTGGCTTTGTGGTTGTCAGAACCCTTGCCGCCGAAGTTGCCTTCCTCGACATACTTCTTGGCGTTGTCCCAAGCACCACCGGCATTGGCCATGAAGATAGCCAGCACGAAACCGGCGCCGAGACCACCGACGAGCAGACCGAGCACACCAGCCACGCCAAGGATCAGACCCGTGACGATGGGAGCCAGGATAGCGAGGATGGACGGGAGCAACATTTCGCGTTGAGCGCCTTTCGTGGAGATGGCCACGCAGCGTGCGTAATCCGGAGTACCCTCACCGGTGAGGATGCCCTTGATTTCGCGGAACTGACGGCGGACTTCCTCCACCATCTTCTGAGCGGCGCGACCCACAGCGTTCATCGTGAGACCGCAGAACAGGAAGGCCATCATGGAGCCGATGAAGACACCCACGAGCACCTTCGGGTTCATCAAAGAGACATTGTAATATTCCATGAAATCGATCAGGGAAGCCTTGGCGGTTTCCACCATACGGCCGTCACCGAGGTCGAGGACGCTGGTGCCGATACGCTCGAGGGCCATCTTGATCTCTTCCACGTAGGAAGCGAGCAGGGCGAGGGCGGTCAGAGCGGCGGAACCGATGGCGAAGCCCTTACCCGTGGCAGCGGTGGTGTTACCCAGTGCGTCGAGAGCGTCGGTGCGTTTACGAACCTCGGGCTCCAAACCGCTCATCTCGGCGTTACCGCCGGCGTTGTCGGCGATAGGACCGTAAGCGTCGGTAGCCAAGGTGATACCCAGCGTGGAGAGCATACCCACAGCCGCGATGCCGATACCGTAAAGGCCCTTGGAGAGGTTGACGGCCGTGAATTCGATCTGGAAACCGTTGGCGCACAAGAAGGCGAGAATGATAGCCACACCGATGGTGAGCACCGGGATGACCGTGGAAATCATACCCAAGCCGATACCGGAGATGATGACCGTGGCAGGACCCGTCTGGGATGCCTCAGCGACCTTCTGCGTCGGTTTGAAGGACTGGGAAGTGTAGTATTCCGTCGACTTGCCGATAATCACACCGGCGAGCAGACCCACAACGACGGAGAGGGAGACCTGCCACCACACGATATCGGGGGAATCCTTGAACAGCACATACATGATGACAAACGTGGCCACAGCAATCAAAACAGCTGCGGTGTTGGTACCACGGCTCAAAGCCTTGAGCAGCTGGGTCATAGAAGCATCTTCTTTCGTGCGAACCATGAAAATACCGATGACGGAGAGAATCACACCGACGGCGGCGATCATCATAGGAGCGAGGATGGACTTCATCTGCATTTCGGCACCGATGGTGGCGAAAGCGGCAGCACCGAGAGCCATTGTGGAAAGGATGGAGCCAGCGTAAGACTCGTACAGGTCAGCACCCATACCGGCCACGTCGCCCACGTTGTCGCCCACATTGTCGGCGATGGTGGCGGGGTTACGCGGATCGTCTTCGGGAATGTTGTATTCCGTCTTACCGACCAAGTCAGCGCCCACGTCTGCGGCTTTGGTGTAGATACCGCCGCCGACACGTGCGAACAACGCCTGCGTGGAAGCACCCATACCGAAGGTCAACATCGTGGTGGTGATGGTGGTCAGCGTGGCATGCTCGCCCACCAGCTCCAACAGTCCGGTACCATTCAAGACCAAGAACCATGCGGAGACATCCAACAAGGCGAGACCGACGACGGTCAAACCCATGACGGCACCGCTGCGGAATGCCACCTGCAGACCTTTGTTAAGGCTCTGACGGGCACCATTGGCGGTACGCGCGGAAGCATAGGTGGCGGTCTTCATGCCCAGGAAGCCGGCCAAACCGGAGAAGAAACCGCCGGTCAGGAAAGCGAACCACACCACACCGTTCTGCAGGTGGAATATGGACATGATTAAGAACAGCACAGCAAGGATGACGAACACGATGGTCACCACCTTGTACTGCTGTTTCAGGTAAGCCATGGCACCCTTGCGGACGTGCGAGGCGATTTCACGCATGGTGGGAGTGCCCTCGTCTTCCTTCAGCATTCTGCGGTAGAAGAAGAACGCGAAACCCAGCGCGACGATGGATGCGCAAAACACGATCCATACATACTTGACAAGATTTTCTTCCATACTTTTTTGATTTTTATGAATAATTTAGTTAGTTGTTTCTTTTTTTGTGATTTGTGATTTGTGATTTGAATTCACTGCTCACTGTTCACTGTTCACTGCTCACTACAAATTCTCCAAAATATACTTCGACAATTTGTTATACAAATACGTCCGGGTGTTGCCGCCCATGATGAAGTGGTTCTTGTTGGGGAAGAAGAACTGGTCGTACTCGATGCCGGCTTCGTTCAGCCCCTTCACCAACTCCATGGCATTCTGGAAATGGACATTGTCATCGGCGGTGCCGTGGATCAGCAAGTACTTGCCCTTGAGGTCCTTGGCGTAGGTCGTCGGGGAATTGAGATCGTAACCGTCGGGGTTCTCCTGCGGGGTGCGCATGAACCGTTCGGTGTAGATATTGTCGTAGTAGCGCCAATTGGTGACGGGTGCGACGGAGATGGCCATCTTGAAGGCACCGTCGCCGCGGAACATCGACAACGCGGAGAGATAGCCGCCGAAGCTCCAGCCCCAAATGCCGATGCGCTCGCCATCGACATAGCTCAGCGTCTTGAGCCAGTTGGCCGCGGCGATCTGGTCGATGGCCTCGTACTTGCCCATCTGCTGGTAGATCACCTTCTTGAAGGCGTCGCCGCGGGTGGCCGTGCCTCTGCCGTCGAAGCAGACGCTGATGTAGCCGTGCTGCGCAAGCATCTGGTAGAAAGCAAGATCCATCGCGCTGCTGTAGGCGTTCATCACCTGCTGTGAGCCGGGACCGCCGTAGCAATTCATCATCACCGGATACTTCTTGCTCGGGTCGAAATTGGCGGGCTTCATCATCCAGCCGTAAAGCGTCACACCGTCCTGGGTGGTGAAGCTGATGATCTCGCGGTTCACGAAACCGTACTGGTCCATCACGTTCTTCACGCCGAAGTTGTCGTTCAGCACGCGCAACTCTTTACCCGTTTTTTCGTTGATGGTGTATTTCGGGAGCGTGTTCAGGTCGGAATACTGCAGACGGTAGTAGTTGCCCGTCGGACAGAACTCCGTGCTCGCCCAACCGTTGCCGGCCGTCAGCAGTTGCTTCTTCTGCTTCTTGCTGTCATAATTGATGACGTAGAGGTCGCGGTTCAGCACACCCGACTCGTTAGAAAGGTAATAAATCTGTTTTTTAGATTCGTCAACATATTGAATCTCATTCACTTCCCATTGGCCGTCGGTCAGCTGTTTGATTTCGCCGCCGAACGTCACCTTGTAGATGTGGTTGAAGCCGTTGCGCTCGGAAGTGACAATCATGGAGTTGTTGTCCTTGAGGAAGTAATAATTGTCGGTCACGTCCAACCATTTCTCGTTGACATCCTGATATACAACATCTTGCGCCTTGGTGACGGTGTTGTAACGGATGAAGTCGAGCTGGTTCTGATGGCGGTTAAGTTTCAACACGATGGCGTCGCGGCTGTTGGGCAGCCAATAGACGCGCGGGAAGTAGCAGTTGCTGTTGTCGCCGAGGTCGAGGCGGGTGTCGGTGCCCGTGGCGAGGTCGTAGATGTGGACCTCCACGAGGGAATTGTCCTCACCGGCCTTCGGGTATTTGTACTTGAATTCCGTGGGATAAAGGTCGTCATAGATCGGCATGGTGAACTCTTTCACGCGGCTCTCGTCGAAGCGGAGGTAGGCGATCTTGGTGCCGTCGGGCGACCAGGAGGCGGCCTGCGACATGTCGAGTTCCTCCTCATAGACCCAGTCCGCGAAGCCGTTCAGGATGTGGTTGGGGTTGCCGTCGCGGGTGATGCGCGTCACCTTGCCCGTGCCCAGGTCCTGGTAGTAGAGGTCGCACTCGCGGGCGAAGACCACCTTGCTGCCGTCCGTGGAAAGTTCGGCGAAGCGGAGCAGATGCGCCGTGTCGGAGACTGGCGTAAGCGTCTTCTTTTCTATGTCATAGACATAGTAGTGCGCCAACGAAGAGCGTCTGTAAATGCTCTCCTGGTCGAAAGCGAGCATGATTTTCTTCTCATCGGCGGAGAAGGCGTAGTCGCTGATGCCGGCCAGGGAGAGGCGGTTTTTGCTGGCCGCCGACAAGTCGCTGTACGACAAAATGATACCTGCCATCTCGCCGTCGGAGAAATGGTGGCGTTCGATGCCGGCGCGTTTGATGACGGTGTAGTCGTCGCTCACGGGCATGGCGGTGTATCCGGCCACGCCGCGGGGGTAGAACGAATAGTTGTCCCAAATGTCCTCCACGGTGATTTTCTTGGCCTGCGAAAAGCCAAAAAGCCCTAAAAATGTGAATATTAGCGTAAGGAATACATACTTTTTCATAGGCGGATTTTTCCTGATAAAACAATCGGCAAAGATAAAAAATCCTTGAATATGTATGACGCTAAATAATAAATTTGACTTTCGGATCCGTGAGGGACTTAGACTTAGACTAATGACTTAGACTTAGACTAATAAATTAGACTTTCGAGTCCGTGAGACTTAAAACCTTGTTCATAAATATTGATAAAATAACAACGTGGAGCGACTTCATATTCTTTATTTTTGCAGTTTAATATTTCTGGAAAATTAAAAATTACAAATAGTTATGAAAAGACATCTACTACTACTACTGTTTACGGCCATTTTATTCCTTCTGCCGGCCGGGCTGCATGCGCAGCAGACGCTGACCATTAATCACGGGACATGGAGGGATCGCCATGCCCCTTTCTACTCTTTCAATCTTGGCGGATATAATTTGACAGAATTTGTTCTACCGGCAGATTCGCTTACCGCCATGAATGACAGTCTGATTACCAGCATGTCCTTCCAAATCTCCTGGCCCTCGGATACCGAAAATGCCAATTGGGGGGTATCCTTCCGCGTCTATGTCAAAGAGGTGCCTTACACCACGATCAGCGCTTTTGAGGGAGACTCCACCTCCACGGTTGTATATTATGGCCACTTATCGGCCACAAACGGTGTCATGAAGGTAACTTTCAACGAACCGTACCACTACCAAGGTGGAAACCTGCTGATAGGATTCCGGAACCTAACGACAAAACAAGGGAACGGCAACTATCCTGACTACTGGTGGGCTGGCACGACTGCTCCGGTGAACACTGTGCTATGGGACGTTAAATTGCATGATAACGAAACGTTCACTCCATTTGCCGTTAATCCAGCCATCCTCCCCTTGACCACATTCGAGTACCGAAACAAATCATTCTCCACCGTCATTGATTTCGAGACCAACGATTTCAGCCAACATACATTTACGACTATTAGTGAACCTTGGGTGGTGGTTCCGGCGGACAATGGCAGCGGCTACTGTATGAAGAACAGCAATTCGAACAGCGGTGGCGACCGTGCCCGCACCCGCGCCGCTTACAATTACATTGTGGACGGCTATATCATCTTCGATGCCAAATGCTTGGGCAGCACCAGTTCCTCGTTCAATTATGACGTATGCACCTTCTACATAGATTGGGGGACTCAATTCAAATATGGAAGTCAAGTCGAAGGATGGCACACCTATATGTTTCCAGTTTCAGCCGGCGATCATACTTTCGATTGGGAGTACTATAGATATTCGAATTCACCAAACAGAGGCTTCTTTGTCGATAATATTGTGTTTGGCATCGGCACACCGTGTGTAACTCCGCACAACTTCAAAGTCCGAAGCATGTCCATCGACACGGTGACCTTGAGTTGGTTGGGATACAGCGACAATTACACTATCCGATACCGAACCATTGGCGGCAGTGCTTGGACCACTTTGACCGGTATCACAGGGAACAACTATAACCTTGGAGGTATTCCTCAAGGCGACTATGAGGTGCAGATTTCCGCTGACTGCGAACCAGACAATTGGGTCGCCGCCACGTTCAGCATTGAGAATCTTCAATCCACCGCCAACTGTTACGGGTATGTCGGATACAACTACAGTGGAACAGTCGGGTCATACTCTTTCATCAGTTTTCCCGTACAGCAGCCCTCTTCTATAACGGCCGCCACAGGAGCCATCCATTCTTCAAGTTATTCCATGTACACATATACTGCCGCATACGCCAACGGCTACGTCTGGTGCATCGACCGGGACGGCGACTTGACAATTGCAAGATTAGACAACACCCATAAAACCATCTCGGATTTTGAAACAATTGTCTCTGGATTTGAGTCCAAAAGCATTAACACTATGTCCTATAACCCGGCTGACGGCCTAATATACTACATAACAGCAGACTCTATCTTGAAGTGTTTCAATCCATTCCAGCCCAACCAGATTACGGAAATTGGGACTTTCAACAAAGAAATACTTGCCTTTGCCATTAACAGTTTAGGGGAGGCCTACGGCGTTGAAATCGAATCTGGCGACCTCTACCGCATTAACCTGAACGATGCCTCCACCATACTGGTGGGTCCTACGGGAGTTGCCTGCAAGCTCTCGCAAGGTATGGCATTCGATCTTCAGACCAACGAGCTGTTCTGGGCACAATATTATAGTTATTCATCCAACGGCCTGTATAAGGTGAATACTAACACCGGCTATGCTACGTATTTAGGAAAAATCGGCCAAATCCGTGCTGAACTTATGGGTATGTTCGTTGGCGACGACAATCAGCCGAACTGTGAGATACCATTGAATTTCACAGTTTCCAATGTCAGCTATTACAATGCCACCCTAAGCTGGGACGGAAATGCTTCCGCCACGGAATGGGCCATTGAATACGACACCACTGCCAGTTTCACCACACCCACGGCCATAACCTCCTCAACCAACCAGAAGGAACTCACCGGCCTCACGCCCAAAACCCTCTACTATGTGCGGGTGAAAGCCATCTGTGGTGCCAATGGCGGAAGTCCTTATGTCACCCGTCAATTCACCACACCACCGACCTGCCCCGCACCTGACTACGTGGCCGGTTCGGATCTTCAGCCGAGGAGTTTCACGGTGAACTGGAATCCCGGCCACGCCAGCGAATGGACTTTCGAATATGACACTACTGACAATTTCACCGCAGCGACATCCGTCACGGTCTCGGTCCCCTACTATCAGGCCACCGGTCTCACCCCTGCAACCACCTACTACATTCGGATTAAGGCCGACTGCGGTGGCGGGGACGAAAGCGACTGGGCCGTCAGACATCTTACACTTCCCGTAGCTTGTGCGGCACCCACGAACCTATCCGTGAGCAACATCAGCGACACCTCGGCAGTGTTAAGCTGGAATGCCACGGCCGCATCGGAATACGTCATTTCCGTAAACGGCACGGAACTCGCGCCCATTACCGGAACCACCTATACGCTGAACGGCCTAACGGCAGGCACATCCCACGAAGTGAAAGTACGTGGCAACTGCGGCAGCGACGGTTACAGTGACTGGAGTTCCACCGTGACTTTCGTGTCTGCATTCTGCTCAATAGATAACCAGTGCGAAATCAGCTACCAACTAAATGACAGCTATGGCGATGGCTGGCAAGGATGTGGCATCAACGTGGTGGATGTAACCACGAGCACGGTCATCAGTACGATAACCTTACCCTCCGGCTCAATCACCACAGGTACCCTTCCGCTATGCAACGGCCGTGAGATCCGTTTTGAATGGGTGAACGGCAGCTTTCCTGAAGAGACCTCTTATACGATTTTCACAGCTCTCGGAGACACCCTCTTCAGCGGCAGCAATGTACTGAGCTCCCCCGTCACCTACACCATGAGTTGCCCTGCATGTGCCACCCCCACAAACCTCGCGGTCACAAGAATCGGTTCCAGCGAGGTGGAATTGACCTGGAGCGGGAACAACCATGCCAGCGGCTGGGTGGTTGAGTACGGCACCGCCGCCGATTTCACTGGTGCCACAACCGTCCATGTCTCGACGAACAGTGCCACTCTTTCAGGCCTTACCCCCCACATCCCATACTATGTGCATGTAAAAACCGACTGTGGCGTTGACGGTGAAAGCATCTGGAGCGAAACCGCCAATTTCTTTACGATCATTTCCACTGACATCTGGTACACCTACGCCAACACCACCTCATCCGGCCAAAGTTGGAAAAATAGGTTCATCCGTTTCAACATGCAGAATCCGGAGGTAGTGGAATACGCCACTGCTTTGAAAAATCCCGCCACATACGCCGCCACATACGCCAATGGCTATGTGTGGTTCTTCATAGGCGAAAGTGGAGACTTATGGCGAGCTCCTCTGAACAACCACGATATAGGAACCTACGAAACCGTGGTGCCTGAGTTGGAGGACGATTTAGTCGGTTCCATGTCATACAACCCCGTGGACGGCAAAATCTATTACCTGTTATGGTCTTCTCAAACACTCAAATGTTTCGACCCTGCACAACCGAACCATGTCACAACCATCGACACGATTGACAAGTTCTTCAGAACCTTCGCCATCAACAGTTCGGGAGAGGCCTTCATCATTGACAATCAGGGAGACCTCTACCGCATCAGTCTGACCGACGCTTCCACCACCCTTGTGGGAAACACAGGTGTCCCTACCAACTATGCGCAAAGTATGGCTTTCGACCATAACACCGGTGAACTTTTCTGGGCTCAATTTTACTATACCAACACCAGTGCACTCTATGTAGTGGATCCCACCACAGCTGCCGCGTCCTTGATTGGCCATATCGGTGGCGACCCTAATGTACAAGCCACCGGGTTGTTCATGGCTCCGAACACCACCAGCCCCACCACCGTAGTGAATGTCGGTTCATGCTCGTACGAGGCAAGTTACGTGCCCAGTGCCAACCTGTTCACCTACTCCCTGTCGGAGCAGATCTACACGGCCGCGGAAATCGGCGAGTCGGGCATCATCAACAGCATTGCCTTCTTCAACAATGGCAGCACCGTGACCCGAAACTACGACATTTACCTCGTCCACACCAACAAGACAGAGTTCTTTGGCGATGATTGGGTGCCTGTCACCACCGCAGACCTCGTGTTCAGCGGTGATGTCCAGATGGCATCCAACGTGTGGTCGGAGATTCCCTTGGACGTCCCATTCGACTACAACGGTATCGACAACCTCATGATTCTCATGGACGACAACACCGGGACCTACCTCAATGACCTGCACTGCAGCGGCGACATACACTATGAAAACAGAAGTTTGTTTGTTTGCGGCGACAACGAAAACTACAATCCTTTGACACTGTCCAACTATTCAAGTTATCTTAATGACAAGACCTGTTGCCTTCAATTCAAGATGACACCAACCTGTCAGAAGCCCCACAACTTCAATGTCTCCTATAACAGCCAGCATGATGCCACGCTGACGTGGGACTGCACCGCCACGAACTTCAGTGTCGAATACAAGAAGACCACCGATGCGACTTGGCAGAGTCTCGCCACCACAAACCACTCAATTACGCTCAACAATCTGGCCTTGGGCGACTACGAAGTCAGGGTCAAGGCCGTCTGCACGCCCGGCGTTTCAGAGAGCGATTGGGAAATCACCACCTTTTCTATCGCCGATATCCAAAGCACCGCCAACTGGTACACGCTCATAGCTTCGAGTTTTGACCATCCGGAATGGAATTCCAAATACATCACATTCTCCATGCAGGATGTCACCACAGGAACAACAGCTTCGGCGGCCATGTCATACACCACTCCGATTGCCACTTACGCCGATGGGTATGTGTGGACCGTCGATAATGACCCAAACACACACATCCAGAGCCTGTACCGGGCACCGTTAGACAACAACACCCGGACCATCGGGGTTCAACAGACGGTAGTGAGTGGTTTCGAAAACGATTATATTGACGGCATATCCTACAACCCTGTGGATGGAAGAATCTACTATGTCTCGAACAGCCAGACCATCAAAAGTTTCCACCCCTCTTCTCCTGACGCAACCACGGTAGTCTGCACAGTCTCCGGCATCTATATCCGCTCCATCGCCTTCAACAGCCAAGGAAGTGCGTACTTCATTGACGACATCTATCGGAGGCTCTACCACCTGAATCTGGCAGACGCATCCTACACCCTCGTGGGGAACTTGCCCAATGCCGTCTTTTTGGCTTTTGACCACACCACCGACGAGTTGTTCTGTTCGTGTTTCAACACCGGCTATCATATTGGGTTGGTGGACACTGCCACCGCCGCCATGCACGACCTCGGTTATGTCGGCGGAGACGACTATGTGGTTGCCATCGGGTTGTTTATGGCCAGCGGTTCGGCGAATGTATGTTCCACTCCGGCGAACCTTACCGCCAGCACCAACCTAAACACCGCCACGCTAACCTGGGAGAGTACTGCGGCTAATTTCAACGTCGAGTACAAGAAGGCCACCGACACGCAATGGCAACAAACCAACACCGCGAACAACTCCATCACGCTTAGCGGTCTGGATGTGGGTGACTACCAAGTCCGGGTGCAGGCTGTCTGCGACCCCGGCGTTTCCGAGAGTGAGTGGGACACCGTCGCATTCTCTATTGTTGACATACAATCCGATGCTAACTGGTATTCGTATGTCCAAGCAAGTATCGATCATCCTGAATGGGATCGGAAATTCATCAGTTTCTCCATGCAAGATCTTAACGCGGTGGACACTGCATCGGAAACCATCTACGACTATCCCGTCGCTATCACCTACGCCAACGGATACGTGTGGGGTTGTTTCTATGACCTCAATTCTTCCCTTATCCACCTTTTCCGGGCACCGCTCCACAACGACACCAAGACCATCGGCAATTTTGCAATCGTAAAGGAAGGCTTTGAGCTTAATTATATTCCCAGCATGGCCTTCAATCCCATTGATGGAAGAATTTACTACTTGAGGAGCGATTTCAAACTCCTCAGTTTCGACCCGTCAAATCCGGCTGCGGTCACGGAAATCGGCGATTATACTGAAGATTTCGAAAAGATTGCCATTAACGGCT
>CACXUB010000040.1 GCA_902770735.1 uncultured Bacteroidota bacterium
CACCCCTGGACCGACGAGATGCTGTACGAGAAGTACGGCTTGGACAAGGACGAGATTGCCTTTATCGAGAGCATGATACGGCCGATGGAATAGTTAAAGCAGAACGTTCTTTGAAATTTTAGAAGAAAAACTATCGAGGTATTAAAAATAGATGTATCTTTGCCTTGCAAAAAAACTTTGATATGGCAAAAGATTATCCTACAGAAGAACCTGAAAATCCGATGGTTAATGAACCAGTCGCAGAATATGGAGTTCCTGCCAAAACAACTTATCGGATGATCTCCGACGAGGAGATAGCACGATGTATTCCGCTCGAAGAGTCCCGTCGTCGGATGACTGAAAAGATTTACAAGTTCTATCATCCTGAAGTATGAGGATTCTTATTGAAGAATGTGTACATCAAGCCATAGAATCATTCTATGATGCTGCCATATTGAGACATTGGCATACTTTTAAGTTTTGATACCGTAGAAAACAAGAAGAACCGTCTCTATGACGGATTGGAATCACTTGCCAACTATGCGACCATATTCCCCAAGGCCAGACTAAAAAAAGAATGGATTAATAAGGGATGGCAGGAATTTATCTGCGAGGATTTCCATTTTGCGTATGAGATTACAGTTGATGCTCATGGTGAAACGGTAATCGTCGTTCACGATGCCGTCCATAGTTTCCTTTACTATTAGTTTTTTTTCTAAATATTTCTGCATGAGGACGTTCGCCTACAGATACGTAAACGAACAAACTTTCATATTATGCAGACTACAGAGCAAATTCTTCCCGAAATGCGGCGCACCGTCCCGCAAATCTACATGTACGACGACGTTGCCTTCCCAGGCTGGATCAAAATCGGGCAGACGGGCCGACAAGATGTGAATGAGCGCATCGACGAGCAGCATCCCATCACCGAACCGTACAAGACCTACCACCTGCTGTGGCACGACAACGCCTTCTACGCCGATGGCAGCGGCGAGAGCTTCGGCGACCACGACCTGCACGACTACCTGCGCCGCATGGGCAAGGAACTCATCGGTGAGTGGTGTCGCTGTTCCTTGCGCGAGGCACAGGCGGCATACGTGGCCGTCCGCCATCGCGACACGGACATCAAGACGGTGCGCGACCTCGACTACGAGATGCGCGATGAGCAGGCGCAGGCGGTGAGGCAGACCGCCGACTACTTCGCCAAGATGGACGAAGAGGAGCCTGACCGCCCAAGCCATTACCTGTGGAACGCCAAGATGCGCTTTGGCAAGACCTTCGCCACCTACCAGCTCGCCAAACGCATGAAAGCGAAGCGCGTGTTGGTGCTTACTTTCAAACCCGCTGTGGAGGACTCTTGGAAAGAGGATTTGCTACGGCATCGCGACTTTGAAGGCTGGAAATATTACAGCAGTCGTGATACCGATAACTCTAAACTATCAACTCTAAACTCTAAACTACCTTTGGTGGTATTCGGCTCGTTCCAGGACTACCTCGGCAGGGATAAATACGGCAACATCAAAACGAAAAATGAGTGGGTACACAGCATCCACTGGGATTTGATTGTGCTGGACGAGTACCACTTCGGGGCTTGGAACGACAACGCCAAGAGTCTGCTCGACCTCGGGGATGCCGATGCCAAGAAACGGCAGGCGGAAGAGGACGCGGTGATGAGCGAGAGCGGCATCGATGTGGAGAGCGGGCGCGCCTGGGACGACAGCGATGTGCCCATCACGGGCAAGCACTACCTCTACCTCAGCGGCACCCCTTTCCGTGCCCTCGCCACGGGCGAATTCATGGAAAGCCAGATCTTCAACTGGACCTATCAAGACGAGCAGGCACGAAAAGAGTCTGTCGGCGGTCCCTACTTGGAGATGCCCACCATGGTGATGATGACCTACCAAATGCCACAGGACCTCGGCGCGATGATCGAGCAGTGGGACATGGACGGTTTCGACCTCAACGAGTTTTTCCGTGCGACCCCCTCCCCACTTCGTGGTACTCCCCCTAAAAGTGGAGAATCCCATGCGTATTTCGTCCATGAGAAGGCCGTGCAGAAATGGCTTGACATCATCCGAGGCAAGGCACCCATTTTCGGTGACGGCAGCTCGCCCCTCAACGTGCGCCCTGCACTGCCTTTCGAAGACACCCGTTTGCTCGACCTTTGCGCCCACACGATGTGGTTCCTGCCCAACGTGGCCTCATGCGACGCGATGGAAGCACTGCTGCACCGCCCGGCCAACGGTTTCTACCAAAACTACACCATCATCAACTGCAGCGGCACGAAGGCTGGTATCGGCGTGGATGCCCTCGGTCCGGTACGCGAGGCCATGGGCGACAATCCGCTGAAGACCCGCACCATCACGCTAACCTGCGGCAAGTTGACCACGGGCGTCACCCTTCGACCATTAGGCGGGTTACTGATGCTGCGCAACTGCTCCAGCCCCGAGACCTACTTCCAGACAGCTTTCCGGGTGCAAAGTCCGTGGACGGCCACCGACGAGGAAGACCCCACAAAACGGACCATTCTCAAGCCCACCTGCTATGTCTTCGATTTCGCGCCCAACCGTGCTTTGCGAGAAGTGGTGACCTACGCCAACCAGTTGGATGTGGATAGCAACCGCCGCATCACCGACAAGGTGGATGAGTTCATCAACTTCCTGCCCATCCTGCAATTCGATGGCAGTTCCATGAAGCGGGTGGATGCCACCGAAATCCTTGACTTTGTGGACAATGGCACCAGCGGCACGCTATTGGCCCGTCGTTGGAACAGCGCCCAGTTAGTGAATGTGGATAACGCTACTTTGCAACGGGTGTTGAACAATCCCGAAGCTATGGCCGCCATCATGAAGATTGAGGGTTTTCGTGCCTTGGGCGGCGACATCATCGAGAACATCGTCAACCGTGCAGAGAAAATCAAGAAGCTGAAACGCGAGGCTGGGGAAGGTGGCGACAGCAAAAAGAAAAAGGAACTAACGCAGGAGGAGAAGGAATACCGCTCCAAACGGCGCGAGGTGCAAGAAAAGCTGATGAAGTTCGCCACGCGAATTCCCATCTTCATGTATCTCACCGACTATCGAGAAGAGAGTCTTGAGGATGTCATCCGCAAGCTGGAACCGAGTCTGTTTGAGCGCGTTACAGGCTTAACCATCGACGACTTCGACCTGTTGTTGCGTGTCGGGGTCTTCAACCGCGCCCAGATGAACGACGCCATCCTGAAGTTCCGCCGCTACGAGGACGCTTCCTTGGCCTACACCGGCGTCAACCGCCACGCCACCGACACCCGCATCGGACTGATGGACAGCACGGTGCCGATAGAAGCATTGTTGGATTAAAGAATATCATGCAATGACGTAGATTGGCGTCAAAAAATCATCAAAGGCTTGCTTGAAAAACACGATCACAACCATTATTTATGTAATGCCAAATACAAATAAAAGAAAGCCTCTGGATTAGACTTCTTTAGCTTGTTGAGTTTTGTGTATTCGTAGTCTGTGAACAACCAATCCTTCATGCGCTCCAGCTGCCGACTGCTGTATTTCTCGATTGTGATGCCATCCGTTTCAATCTGTGATACAAGATAATACACCTTGGTTGCGGACAGAATGGCTTCCTCAATATGGAATGGTTCAGAGAAGATGTGACTGGATACTTGTTTGATGCCTCGTTCCAACACTTGATACTCGACATTGTTTTGGCTCTTCCGAAAACAGATGGAGAGAGCATGATCCATCGCGTCGTGAAGAATATCATCCACAGAAAAGCGCTCTTCACGGTAACTCGCTTCTTGTTCGGCAATCGTTCGGTACACCGCAGAGATGGACACCATGTCATCTGCGTTGTCGAACAGAGCACCTATGTCATACAACTGCTTCATGATCTCCATTCCACATTCAGAATTGCCTTTTCGATAGGGCACACCAACTGTTCGTGGAGCAAAGGCCGTCAGCTTGTCTGCGAGAAGGTTGTTGGCGTCAGGAACACGAACCGTTCTGTTTTCACCTTCTGTCGCAAGAAAAATATTGGTAATAGGCAACTCAATGATTCGGTTGTATGGAATCTGTTCAAAAAGAATATCCAACAAGATATATGATTCTTTTCTATTTTATTTCGTCCAAGATTTCTTCGATAACGTCACGGCGGCCCCGGCGACCAGCATAACGGAGCATCCGGCTGGTGTTGACGGAATAGTCGGCAGTTGCATTTGCATAGATGTCAACAATCTCAGTATCTGAAAAAGGGAATATCCTGTCAAGTGCAAAATCCACCAAAATTTTCTCCAACGACGCCAAGGGCATATCCTCAACCTCAATGGTTGGAGCTTCAAGTGCCATGTTGCGGACCACGATATATCCGTCATAATAGGGCAATTCCTCACTAAGATTACGATACAATACCGTGCGACGATATGTTTTGCCTATTTCGTGGTACGCCGCATCGACAACATCGCGTTCTACATCAACAAAAAACAGCTGCGTATTCAGCAGGTATGTTGAAAATGCATTTGCCACACGCAGATCCCACTGACAATATTTCGCGAATGGCAATCTGCGATGCATAATGTCTGCTATTACTTCTGTCCTTGTGTAGATGTTTGGTTTGAATATAGGCTTTCTCCCAAATCGGTAAAGCCCCCGCCCAATAGAGTATATCACCCCCTTGTTAACAAGAGAGTGAATTTTCCATCGAATTGTCGAAATTGGAATGTCAGGAGAGTAGCTCCGATAGAAATTCGCAATCTCATTAGATGTCAATTGTGTCCTGTCACCTAATGTGTTACATAACTCATCTATATGTAATGTATCATACATCCTTGTCCGTTTTTTGTCGGTGCAAAGATACACAAATTTTCGTCAATAAATCAAAATAATTGCCGATAATTTGATTTTTATCAGATGAATGATGCCATCCTGAAATTCTGCCGCTACGAGGACGCATCCTTAGCCTACACCGGTGTCAACCGCCACGCTTCCGACACCCGCATCGGGCTGATGGACAGCACGGTGCCGATAGAAGCGCTGGTGAGCGAGGTGACTTATCCCCGTTAGGGGATTCATATTTTATCTCGCCACCTCCTTCACAAAACTCATGAACAACGGGTGCGGATGCAGCACCGTGCTGGAGTATTCGGGGTGGAACTGCGTGCCGATGAACCAGCGGTGGCCGGGAATCTCCACGATTTCGACCAAGTCGTTGTCGGGATTCGTGCCCACACATTGCATACCGTTCTTCTCGTACTCCTCCTTGTATTGGTTGTTGAACTCGTAGCGGTGGCGGTGGCGCTCGCTGATCTGGAGGGTTCCGTAGATTTCCGCCACGCGGCTGCCTTCACGCAATTCGCAGTCGTAGGCGCCCAAACGCATGGTGCCGCCCATGTTGGTCACCGACTTCTGTTCCTCCATCAGGTCTATCACGTTGTGCGGGGTGGCCGGATCCATCTCGGCAGAGTTGGCATCGCTGTATTTCAACACGTTGCGGGCAAATTCGATCACCATCATCTGCATACCCAAGCAGATGCCGAACGCCGGCATGTTGTGGGTGCGGGCGTATTCCACGGCGATGATTTTACCCTCGATGCCGCGCTGCCCGAAGCCGGGACATACTAAGATTCCTGCCACGTCTTTAAGTTTCGCCTCTACATTCTCCTCAGTGATATTCTCACTGTTGATGAACTCGATTTTCACCTTTACGTGATTGTAAATACCTGCTAACGAGAGACTTTCGCGAATACTCTTGTAAGCATCCTGCAGGTCGTATTTGCCCACCAATCCCACGCGGACTTCCTTTTCGGCGGTGCGTTGGAGGTCCAGGAACCGGTGCCAACCTTCCATTTCGGGGGTCTCGCCCACGGGAACACCGAACTTCCGCAGTAGTGCCGCGTCCAATCCCTGTTTCTGCATGTTGACGGGCACTTCGTAGATGCTCGGCAGGTCCTCGCTCTGCACCACGCACTCCAAATCGACGTTGCAGAAGGAGGCCACCTTCTGGCGGATGCCGTCGGAGAGGTGCTTTTCGGTGCGCAGGACGAGCACGTCGGGTTGGATGCCGGCTCCCTGCATCTCCTTCACGGAGTGTTGGGTGGGTTTGGTCTTGAGCTCGTCGGCGGCCCGCAGATAGGGCACATACGTGAGGTGCACGCTCACGGCGCGGTTGCCCAACTCCCACTTCAGCTGGCGGATGGCCTCCAAGAACGGCGCCGACTCGATGTCACCGATGGTGCCGCCGATCTCCGTAATCACAAAGTCAACATCGTCGTCGCGCAGCATCCGGCGCTTGATTTCGTCGGTGATGTGCGGCACCACCTGGATGGTTTTGCCCAAATAGTCGCCGTGCCGCTCCTTGTCGATGACGGTTTTGTAGATTTTGCCGGTGGTCACGGAGTTGGCACGGGTGGTGCGGATGCCCGTGAACCGTTCGTAATGACCCAAGTCCAAGTCGGTTTCCATCCCATCGACGGTCACGTAGCACTCGCCGTGTTCGTAGGGGTTCAGCGTGCCGGGGTCGATGTTGATGTAGGGGTCGAATTTCTGGATGGTGATGGTATATCCCCGCGCCTGCAGCAGTTTTCCGATGCTGGCCGAGATGATGCCTTTGCCTAAGGAGGAGACCACGCCTCCGGTTACGAATATGTAGCGTTTCATATTTTTAGGTTAGAAGGTTAGAAGGTTAATAGGTTAGAGGGTTAATAGGTTAGAGGGTTAGAAGGTTATGGGGTTAGGAGTTTCGATTGTTTGTGGTTTCGTACCAGTTTACGAAGCTGCGGCAGGCGAGGCGGGCGCCGCCTTTGGTGGGGTAGCGGCCGGAGAAGTACCAGTCACCGGGATGGTCCGGGATGGCTTCGTGAAGGTCTTCCAGCGATTGGAAGACCAATTCTATCGGGCAGTGCACGTCGGTGGGTCTCAGCAGCTCGACCATTTTCGTGTTCAGTTCCTCCACGGTGAACGGTTCGTACAATTGCCGCAACGCCTCCTCGTGATTCTGTCGGCAGTTTTCATACACCTTGGTTATCCAATCCTCCATATTCCGCTCTTTCAGTAGCGAGATGCAGGCTTGGAAGGCGATGAACTCCTCGATGCGCCCCATATCGATGCCGTAGAAGTCGGGGTAGCGGATTTGCGGTGCCGAACTGACCACCACGATTTTCTTCGGATGCAGTCTGTCTAAGATCTTCAGGATGCTTTCGCGCATGGTTGTGCCCCGCACGATGCTGTCGTCGATGACCACCAAATTGTCGATGCCGGGGCGGATAGAGTTGAAAGTGATGTCATAGACGTGCGCGGCCAGGTCGTTGCGGGTGCTGCCTTCGGTGATGAAGGTGCGGAGTTTGATGTCTTTCCACACAACCTTCTCGGCGCGGACATTCGGCGCCACGGTGCGGATGCCCTCCACCATGCCGTGGTAGGCCACTTCCGCTGTGTTGGGGATGTAGGAAAACACGGTGTTCTCCACATCGCCGTCGATGGCTTTCAGGATGGAGTTACGAAGTTGGAACCCCAAGGTCTTACGCTCGCGATGGATGTCGCTGTCGTTGCCCCGGCTGAAATAGATCCGTTCGAAGGAGCAGGCCGAGAACTTCTCCGCCGGCATCACCTGTTCCAAACGGATTTCCCCTTTGCGGTTGATGATGATGGCCTGTCCGGGCAGAAGTTCTTGAATGTCTTGCTGTTGCAGATTGAAGGTGGTCTGCAGGACGGGGCGCTCGCTGGTGATGGCGCAGATTTCGTCGTTTTTGTAGTAGAAGGCGGGGCGGATTCCCCACGGGTCGCGCATGGCGAACATCTCGCCGCTGCCCGTCATCCCGCACATCACATAACCGCCGTCGAAATGCGACATCGTGGATTTCAGGACGTTGGCCATATTTACGTGATTGTCAATGTATTCGGTTACTTTGCGATCGTCCAGTCCTAACGCCAGTCCCTCTTGGTAGCAGCGTTCCACCTCGCGGTCGAGGCGGTGCCCCATCAGCTCCAGCAGGATGTAGGTGTCGCTATAGACGCGGGGGTACTGTCCTTTGGAGGTGAGGTAGTCGAACACCTCCTCGATGTTGGTCATGTTGAAATTGCCGCACAGACAGAGGTTTTTCGCCCGCCAGTTGTTGCGGCGGAGGAACGGGTGTACGTATTTCAGTCCGCCTTTGCCCGTGGTGGAATAACGAAGATGACCCATATACAGCTCGCCGGAGAAGGCGGGACCTGCGTATGGGTCATCGGGGTCGGGGGCGGAAGCCTGGCGGTAGATGGTGCCGAACACCTTGGTGATGGCGTCCTTGCCCTCCGCTTTTTCGCGGAACATGTACTCGTGGCCGGGGGTCTGATGGAGGTTGACGCAGGCGACGCCGGCCCCTTCCTGGCCCCGGTTGTGCTGCTTCTCCATCATCAGATAAAGCTTGCCGAGGGCATAATGACTGTCGCCGTACTTTTCTTTGTAGAACTCCAGTGGTTTGAGCAATCGTACCATTGCCACACCACATTCGTGTTTCAGAGTTTCCATTTTAGTCTTATTTTCAAAAAAAGCGCAAAAATAAAAAAATATGGAATAGATTCTAAAATTCCGGGACAAAAAAAAGCACCGCGTCAGCGGTGCTTTATGCCAAAAGCTAATAGCTAATAGCCAAAAGCCAATAGCTATTTAATATTCGGTTCCTCGAGACCGAGGTGCTGTTTCTTATCGACAGCCTTCAGGACGATACCGAGAATGAGGGCGGCGATGCCTAAGCAAGCCAACATCACCAACGGCCAGGTGTAGTCGTATTGAACGGCGGCCTGCTCGGCGACAGCCTGCACTTGGCTGGCAGCTTGTTCGGGAGTCATCAAACCGTTGGTAACGGCGGCGGCAGTCTCTTCCTTAACTTGGGCGATGGAGGCGACAATGTCAGGATTGGTTTTGTCGAGCACCTTGCCGATAAGCAGCGGGAAGAGCCACAAACCGATGTTCTGGATCCAGAAAATCAAGGCGTAGGCGGAACCGATGATCTTTTCATCGACCAATTTCGGGACGCTCGGCCACAAAGCGGCGGGCACGAGGGAGAAGGAGGCACCCAACACAAGAATCGTGATGTAAGCCACCATCACACCGCCAACGGCGCTGTCCTTGAATTGCGGCAGAATGAAAGCGAAGGTCAAGTGACAGATAATCAGCAACAAAGAGCCAATCATCAACATGGAAGCGGCTTTACCCTTGTGGTCCACATAGTTGCCGAGAATCGGGGTGATGGCCACGGCCAGCAGCGGGAAGACGGCGAAGATGGTCTCGGCCGTGCCGCGCATATAACCCATCCAACAATAGATCACCAAAGCCACGACAGCAGCTATCATCAAACCGACCTTAGCGGTTTTATTCTTGGAGAAATTGCTGGTGAAAGAGCAGACAGCCACCGCCAACATAATGAGGTATTGGATGATGGTCACGGAGCTGCCACCCCAGAAGGTGTTAGGATCCGCTTCGGTAAGCGTCAGGTTGCACTGCAGCATGTTCACGGCGTATTTCTGGAACGGGAAGATGGCGCTGTAGTAGAGCACGCAGAGGAGAGCCACCAACCAGAAACCACCGGAAGAGAGGATCTTGCCGATATCGGACACTTTGAACGGATCGTCCTTCTCTTCAGCCTCACCGGTTTGAGCATCCAGTTTCTTGTCCATGAAGAAGTAAACGATGAACATCATCAAGGCGATGCAGAGCAGCACCACGCCGAAAGCCACGGAGCGGGAAACATCGATGTTGCCGCCTAACTTGGCGAAGAAGGGTGAGAAGATCATGCAGGTGGCGACACCCAGACGGGCGAGGGCCATCTCAGAACCCATGGCCAAAGCCGTCTCACGACCTTTGAACCATTTTACGATACCGCGGGAGACTGTGATGCCGGCCATTTCCACACCGCAACCGAAAATCATGAAACCGATAGCGGCCACCTTGGCGGAAGCAGGCATGCCCTCATAGAACGGAGCCACGCCAAGTTCCTGGAAACCAGGGATGTAGTTGAGGTGGTTGGTGAACCAAGTTTCTATGCCGCTGCCCATAAAGGCATCTGTGACAGCATAATACTTAATCAAACCGCCGATGAGCATCACCGTGCCGGAGAGCACTGCGGTGAAGCGCACACCCATCTTGTCGAGGATGATACCCGCGAAGATGAGGAAGAATACGAACACGTTCAGGAACGTTTCTGCGCCCTGCATCGTGCCGAAAGCCGTTGAATCCCAACCTCTTGTCGATTGCATCAAGTCCTTGATGGGCGAGAGGATGTCCATGAAAATGTAGGAACAGAACATGGCCAGAGCCAACAGCAACAACGCCGTCCATCTCATGGCCGCGCTGTCTCTCAAAGTTTGTAGTTTTTCTTCCATATTTATTTTTTTTAGTTTGAAATAATAATCGTTTTGAATCGGCAAAATTACGATTTTTTTGTAGAGACGTTGTGCCTGCAGTCTCTATAAAATATCATTCGTTTTTTTCGTCCCTGTTTTTGCTCGATTTCACGAGATCAATGAGGATATAGCCGGTCAGGATGCCCCAAATGGCCATCAGAATCGGACTTTTCTTCAAGATATTGTCGGAGAATTGGCCGGATTTGTACCAATAAAGCAGCGAGAGCAGCAGCCCGAGAGCCACGCCGGCCACATGCCACCACGTGAAATTTTTCTTCCAAAAGTCTTTATTCTCGTTCATGGGCAATCTTGTCGTATTGGTAATTGAAGAAGTTGGAGCGTATTTTCTCACGGATTTGCTCGTCGCTCCATCGAACCAAGTCGTAGTAGTTGAAATGGCAGTACATCATGAAGTCCAACAGCTCGTCACCTTTGAGTCCTGTGAGTTCAGAAACGAGATCCCGGTTGTATTTCTGCTGGACGCGTTCCACCTCATCCTCGTAGGAGAGCATTTCGTTGTAAAGGCGGTTCATTTTGGACTTTTTGCTGTATTTGTCGTACAGGTACGAAATCGGCGACATGGTGGCGCCACCGCCGAGCGAGAGGATATTGCCGTTCTCCTGATACACGGCGTTGGCTTTCTGCCATTCTGTCGGGCGCACCTCTTCCATGCGTTTGTAGTAGTCGGGAAGGTCCATCGTCACGATGTCCTTCTTGAAACCTTCGTACGATGGGTTGATGCCGATGATGGTCACCTCCTTCAACATCGTGGCTTTGTAGTAAAGAAAGAAATCCTCGTTGACTGCCAGCATTTTCTGGGTTATGACGGCAACAAACTGCCGATATACCGATTTGGAGATGATGAGCGTGTCGTTGAGGGAAACGTTGATCTCGAAGCGACCGTTTTTGTCGGTGAAGGCGAATTTCTGGGTGTTCGCGTTATAGACGCTGGCGCCTATGAGCGGCTGGTAGGTGAAACCGTCGAACACCCGCGCCACGTACTTTTTCTGCTGCGCCTGCACTGCCGTCAGACAGCACAACAACCCAAATATGAGCAAAAGTTTTTTCACAGCGGCAAAAGTACGAAATTATTTCTAACAAGGGTGAAACGACTATTGCGACAACATGAGCTGCAACTCGATGCCTGTCTCGAAGTTCATATTGTTGTACTGGTTCTTGTTCTTGGGTCTGTTGATGGTGTGATTGTAATAGAACTTCATGCCGACCAAACGACTGAACTGGTAGTCCGCAGCCACGTTGAGGGTGATGTTCAGCGCGCCCGACGTCACCTGCTCGTCGTCTTCGGTGATTCGGCGCAACATCGTCTGGTTGTCCTTCAAGCCGAAGCCTGCGGTGAGGTTCAAGTCGCTGACGAACTGGCGTTTCACACCGGAGAATACGAGTCCGATCTTGATGTCTTTGAATCGGTAACCGGCGGAAACGGCCACCTCCTTGCTGGTGGTCTCGGTGATTTGCGTGTTGGCGAAGCTGAGCGAGAGGTTTCTTGTCTGCTTGTATTCCACTTTCAGCAACATGCTGTTTTTCAACGTCATGTCGAAGCCAATCAACGGGGCGAACTGCTCAGTTATGGCCATCTGGCTCAGTTCGTGGGTGGCGATGAAGTCACCTAACGCGTTGTATGCGGTCGGGAAACCGTTAGCGTCTTGGGTGTACGAGATGTTGGTGGAATAGCCGCCGACATTGTAGTTACAGGTGTAGTTGTGGATCAAGGAGAAGGTCTGGAATACCTTGTCCATGCCTTTGATTTTGGTCAGACCGTTGTAGTTCAGGCGCCAGTTGGGCAACGGGATCTTCAGGAACGGGGAGAAGATGTCCGCTTTTTCGGCGTCCTTTCCGAGGTAGGTGGTGAAGAATGCGCCCATCAACACATCCTGCGAGATGGCGCTGTAGCCGACGGGGAATCCCGTTTCAGGATCCACTTCGCCAGTGTAGTTGGGGTTGTGCTCGGCGTAGCGTTCCGCCAGTTGCGCACGTGATTCGCGGAAAAGCTGGAACAGGTCGTCGTGGTTCTTGAAGAAGGTACCTAATCCGCAGTAGGTCATGCTGAAGGAACCGTTTCGTTGCGGGGTGTAGTGCGACACGTTGCCTAACTCGTCCACGTGGAAGTATTCGGAGAAGTTCTCGGTGAAATTGCGGTTGGCGGAGACGTCGATTCGGAAGTCGCGGAAGGGTTCCACGGAGGCCCGGAAGTTGAGCACCTGGTTGCTCGTCCGCTGGTAGGCGGTGTTCATCAGCGAATCGGTGGTCAGCCAGTGGTTACGGGCGGCAATCGTCTGGATGTCGGGTTGTCCGCCGAACATGAACAGGAATCCGGGTGTACTGCTCTCCTTGGTATGGCCTATCAGCGTGGCGGAGTGCATGTAGCCGGGGAGGACCGTTCCACGGCCTTGCGAATAGTTGGCGGAGACGTTTCGCACCGACATCAGCAGGCGCAGCGTACCGTCGAGGATCATCTTGCCCACCTGCGGCTTTTCGCGCAACGAGTCGTTGCCGTCTTTTTTCTTGTTCTTTTTACCCTTCTTGATCTCCTCTTCCAAGTCTTTATCGGAATCTTTCGACTTTTCGCCTTTCTTCGCGGTGTTTTGGTTCTTATTCTGCGTGCTGCCTTGGTTTACCTTCTTTAGATAAGGCACTGAATTATAAAGTGTTACAAAGTTCAAAGAGGCATTGCCCTGGATGTTTTGCGAGTTTTGGATGGTATTGCCGAGGTAGGAGAGGGAGAGGGCCGAGGCGGTGTACATATACATGGAAGTGTAGCGCACGTTGGCTGTGACGAACTTGAACAACGGGATTTTGTTGAGCGGCACTTGGTAGGTGGCGTTGAAGTTCTGACGGTAGTCGGTGGTGCGGCCGCCTCTGCCTAAACAGTGCCATACGGAGTCTTTCTCGGTGCGGGTGTCGATGCGGCCGTCCGGTTCGTCAATGCGTGCGGAGGCGTCAGCACGGAACTCCAACTTCAAGCTCTGGAATATGTCCCAGTTGAAGGCGTAGTTACGCGTCCAGTCGAAGGATTTCACGTAGTTGGTGTCAATGATGATGTTACCCTGGCTCTTGGGACGGTATTTGAACTCCTGCATGTCGCGGTGGAGGGTCGTGCGGAAAGTGACGTTCTTGGGCATGGGCGTGAAGTTGAAGTCACGGATCAGCTGCAGCCACTTGCTTTTCGTCCACTTCGCGCGGGAGAACGGCCGGTAGTTCTTGGGGTTCGTGCTGAACGTGTAGCCGATTTCACCATGGTGGATGTATTCGTTGTTTATCTCCACATCTTCGTCGCGTTGCACCAATTCCGAGTAGGAGTAGGAGAAGTCCAAGTTCTCCACATCCCACGGATGCATCTTCGTGGTGCCTTTCGAGAAGTCACGCTCTTTGCGGACATTCATCAGGTTGACGTTCTGGCGTTGGGTGAACTTGTTGGTCAGGAAGCGCAGGGAGTCGCGTGCCTCGACGGTGGGGAGGTTCGCCAGCTCGTCTTTCATCTTCACGTCAGGGTTCAACGGGTTGTACTCCGGTTGCACCACAGCCAAGGAATAGTCGTAGTGTACGGGGATCTTGATGTTCCACTTTTCCGGGAAGAAGAGCTTGCCGCCGTCGATGTTGGTGGCGAGGTCGAAATTGATGTTGGTTTCGTGGGAACGTTGGGTGATGGACTGTTCCAAGGAGCCGAATCCGGGTGTGGCGTAGGTTCCTGATATGGTCAGGTCGCCCACGTCGGCGAGGGTCGTGCGGGCGCGGAGCAGTGCCGCGAAGCCCTGTCGGTCGTCGAAACCGCTCAGTCGCAGCTCGTTGACCCAAACCTCCACCGATTTAGACTTCATGTCGTCGAAGTTTCCGAATTCGTCCGGACCCTCCGTGCGTTTCTTCGGGTTGCGGATACCGATCATGATGGTGGTCACCTCCCCTAAGTTCGGGTTACCGACGACCGTCATCTTGTTGTTCTCGTCAAAGCGGGTATAAGGCACCAAATTGTTGGGGTGGTGGCCTTCGCGCACTTGACGGTTGCGGTCCATCTTCAGGGAAACCAACGAGTCTAACGTGAGATACAGGCGGTTTTGCTCCGGCCAGATGAGGTTGGTGTCGCTGCGGCCCGCCGACCACGGGGTGATCTCAATCGGGATTTCGTATTCGTAGTAGTTCTCCTTGAAGTCGGAGCCCAAGCGGACGAAAGCGGTCACCTCGCCGGTTTTCAGTTCGCCGGAGGTGAAAACATCTTCCGCGTGGATGTACATCTGCAGGTTGTTGAACTGACGGAGGTCGTAGGAGGTGCTCTTGTAGATGGCTCGGGAGTCGCCGTCGGGCAGGTCCACCACCTTCATCGTCACGGACTGCTC
>CACXUB010000041.1 GCA_902770735.1 uncultured Bacteroidota bacterium
CTCTCTTGAGTATTTGCTACATTCCTTCATTCTTTTCAATGAACATTCCCCTGTTGACAACCCCTCTTTCCGTTCGCCCCGTGTCGTTGTCGTTTGGGAGTGCAAAAATAGTTTTTTTTGTATTCAACACAACACCCTTGCGCACTTTTTTTTAATTTTCTTGCATTTTTTTGTTATCTTGCTGTGTATCAATAAAATAAAAATGCGTTTTTTCTGTTTCACACCCCTTTTTGACCCCCTTTTTTTCCCGTTTTTGGCCCTATCTGGGCACTCCGGCCTGGAAAATTTCGCAGATTTTCACGAAATCTCTGCAAAAATCGAACTTTCGGCCCGTACAATTCGACCTGATTTCTGTGTAATTTTGTGTAATTTATTGATTATTAGTATTTTACATATTTTACGTGTTTGCATTTTATTGTGTATCAATAGATTAAGCGGTTTTTCGTGACAAGTTTCGAGTTCTCATACTTATAACATTAATATTATATATACAATTAAATATTTTGTTTTAATTATGGCAAATCATACGTTGAAACCGGCCGAAAACGACGTTTTTTGTATCTTCGCCGCGAATTTACACTCACCAACAAATCCAAACCGATGAAAAAGATCCTCGTCTGCCTGTTTCTGATCCTGACAGGCCTCTTTTGCCTCGTGGCTTCTGGCGCTTCCGAACGGAAAGCTCCGATAAAGTCGCCCATAAAAGGACCGGAAGGCACCATTTACTACAAAATCGCGCTGCCAAAAGGGTTCGATCCGGCCAAAGACCACTGTCCGATGGTGATCCTGATGCACGGAATCTTCGCCAACCAAAGCATCAACCCGATGCCGGCACTCGCGAGAAAACTGGCTGACGCGGGCATCGCCTCCATCCGCTTCGATTTCAACGGGCACGGCAAGAGCCAGGGACGGATGCAAGATATGACCATCGAGAAGGAGCTTGCCGACGCGCGCGCCGTCTGGAACTACATCTGTCGCTTGCCTTACGTGGACGGCATCGGCCTCCTGGGGCACTCGCAGGGCGGGGTGGTCGCCTCGATGACGGCGGGACGATTAACCGCCGACGGCATCACACCCGACGGGGTGGTGCTCATCGCTCCCGGCTCCGTAATCAAAGACGCTTGCCAAGCCGGTAAGTTCTTCAATGCACGCTTCGACCCCGCCGACCCGCCGGAGTTCGTCCGCTGTTTGGTATTCATGAAACTGGGCCGTGAGTACTTGCTGACCACGCAACAGTTGGACATCTACGGGACGGCGGCCGCCTACCAAGGGCCCGTCCTCCTGTTGCACGGCAGCCGCGACGGCACCGTGCCGATGTGGTGCAGCGAAAAGTTCCTGGAGGCGTACGGCAACCACGCGACCCTGCAGGTGGTGGAGGGCGAGAACCATACCATCACGCGCCACCGGAAAGAGGTGGTGGCGAGCACGGTGGCGTTTTTCAAGAGGGTTTTCGGGAAATGAAATTATAGTATCTTTGCCGCAAATTCATAGATAATGAACGAGATCACAGCTTCTCAAACAACCCATTGGCTGAACCGTTTCCGTATGGCTTTAGTGGTTCTGTTGCCGCTTTCCGCATTACTGACACCCAAGGATCCTTCAGTTTATCTGTCAAAATGGGGTGTTGCCGCCGTGACATTATACACATTGGGCTGTTTGAGCATCCTTTGCGGAGACTTTTTGCGAACAAAATGGAAAATAGTTGACGACAACGATATCAAAGAGAACAATATAGCGAACTGGTTGTTTGCAACGGGAATTATCGGGTACCTTATTGTATGCAGTTTAGTGAAAGACCATTATTTGTCACAAATAGTGCTTTGGGAACCCCTTTTTGAGGGCGGACTGATAGCATTCCCCTCCATATTGCTCATCCGGTTTATTACGCGAGCCATCTGTGAAACACGTTGGGGAAAATTCACTGGAATACATACCGTGCTGAACAAAATAGCCGGATACTCTTTAATGTTCTACATCCCTCTAAAAACATTGGGAATTCGATTGTTTTGGCTCAACAACTCCATATCATCATTCGATGATTGGGTATTATCTGGTATATATTTTATCGGAATCTTTTGGCTCATCTACCTCGTCGCGTCTGTTGAGGAGCTGATTATCGCTGTCGTTATGAAAGAGCGGTTCGATCCGTTCCGGAAAAGCATCTTCTGCAAAAGTCAGCGGTAACCCGTAAAAAAAACAGGTTACCGCTGACTTTCATTTCCGATAAATCATTGATAATCTGAAAATTAACACCCTGTCAATACGTGATATAAATCACATTCTTATCCCGCCTTTCCGCCTCAAGGGGTTCCAGTCCGATGTCGGCGCGGTGACGGTTGATCTCCGCCGTGTCCGCAGGAGTCAGGTCGTCCGAACAACCATATTGGCCATAATAGCTCTTCCCCCTGCCGGTGCGCATCAGGTAGAAGTCGTAAGTGTGCGCGTACGATTCCGGGCTGCCCTGTCCGCTCTCCAAAAGCTTGCGTGAACGCGGATATTCCACCTCGAACCAGTAATTCGGGTCGGCTGAATAGAGGTGGCGGCCCAAGAGAAATTTGGCGAAAAAGTCCAAGGAAAGCACATCCTCGATTTCCGGATAGTCCGCCCGAAGCTGCGCTATGGACGCTTTCAGAATGGAGTCCTTGAATGCCAGCATCCGGACCTCCAACTCGTGGTCAAGTCCCGGCAAATCCGACAGCTTGATGGCCATCTGGTCCATCTGCTGCAGTTCCCACAGCTTTCTGCGCACCTGCCACTCGTTGTATGAATATAGACCGCACTCCGCTTGCTGGTATTCGGCCAGCTTGCGCTGGTGTAGCAGCGTGTCGCCTGCAAAATAGGCCCGACGGTAAGGAAGGTTGAAGTCGTAAGCCTCCATTTGGCGATGATAGAACGCTGTATCGTAAAGGGCAACCGCCTCCGCATAACGGCCGAATACAGCGAGCATATCAGCATAGTTGCGCGCATCCCAAGAAGGGCGGAAATACTCGGGAAACTGCAGCAAACGCTGCCTGTTCTCCTCGTAACGGGCAAGAATCTCCCGCATGGCTACCGTGTCCTTCGTCCGATTTCCTGCCCAACTGAACTCACTGTAAAGATTGTTCATCTCCATCTTGATACGGTAATACACTTTCAACCTCGGTGAAAGAACGGGTTCCTGTGCCTGAACAACCAAGCACAAAATTGTGATAATCAGAATGTTTGTAATCTTTTTCATTGCTTCGGGGTTTTAATGACACTTTCGTTATATAATGATTTTTTCGTTATAAAAATTTCTACCAAGCTCTTGCCCCTTACGGGGCTGTTTAAGGAATAAGTTTTTGAACATTAAGGGAGATTACGGAAAGATTATGGGGTTTCGGAAACGCTGACCTGATAGATTTGCGGCGCATCGCCCGTCACAATTACATTGTAATGCTCCTCCTGCTTTGTGTCGGGCGCTTCGTCATAGAACTCCACGGGATCCCCATATTGTGTGGAAAGCCAGGACTGGGACTCTAATACGTTAGGTTGGGAAACCTCATCGGTATGTTGGGAATGCTTTTTGGCATGACGGACAACTCTCTTTGCCTTGACGTTTTCTGTCGGAACAGTCACTTCTTTATCAGAATATTCGGAATGCGACTGCGAAACCTCAGCGGTAACCACCACATTTTCCATAAACGAAGGAATGTTTTTAGAGGAGGCGAGCAGCGAATTGCCCACAACAAGGAATGCCGACATCGGAATCACGGAAAGATAACGCATCCAACTGCGACGGCCTGGAACGGTTGCCATCATCATGCGAATGCGACTTTTGACAGCGGTGGCACTGAACGAATGGACGGGAGACAAATGGTTTTGATGTCGAATCTGTTTCAAAATCAGATCGAAATAGTCATTTCGGGGAACATTCGAATGGATGACTGCCGCGTCGGCCGCATACTCGTGCTGAGACTTGAGCGCGGATTTATACGCCCACACGAAAGGGTTGAACCAACAAACCACGCCCACAAGCTCTACAAAAAGAATATCCAACGTGTGCCATTGTTGGGCGTGCGCCGCCTCGTGACGCAGCACCAAAACCAACTCATCAAGTTCAAATGTGGTAGAATCTACCACAACGTAATGGAAAAAGGAAAAGGGAACTTTCTGTTCAGGATTATCCATAACTTTCAAACCATTCAGCTCGATAAAATGCTTTCCAATGATCTGCTTCAAGACCTTAAACAATCTCAAAAGGAACAAAATAAAGAAAAGCGCAGCCCCTGCCACATACAATACCATCCCAAAAGGAATGGCTGGAGCTTCCGTAACCGTTGTCAGAAAGGATTGAGTATTCGGCATTAGGGGTTGTACAGGAACACTGAACTTTATAAAAGGAAGCAAGGAAGAAAAAGCCAAAGAAAACAGCAGATAAAAACGGTTAAGCTGATGATACTTCTCCTTACGTAGAAAGAGCAAGTAGCAGAGCAGAAAAATCCCACTCGACAACACTATAACTCCAATATCAACCAGCTTGAACATAGACTTGTGATTTGTGATTTGTGACTTGTAATTTAGGATTTAAGACTTATGACTTTGTTTCGCTTTTTGGACCAGTCGTTCGAGCTCCTGTAGTTCCTGGTCAGAGATGGGGTGATCAGCCGTGAAAGCGGAGACCAGCGAAGAGAGGGAGTTGTTGAAATAGTGGCTGACCACGCGACCAAGCAGACTACGGGAGTAGTCCTCTTTAGAAATGAGCGGATAGTAGCGATTTGCCTTGCCGAAAGTCTCGTGCCCGACATAGCCCTTGCGTTCCAACGCCTTCACCACGGAGAGCGTGGTGTTATACGGCGGCTTCGGCTCGGGAATCTCGCTCATGATGTCCTGCGCGAAACCTTGTTCCAACTTCCAGATTATCTGCATAATAGCCTCCTCCGAGGCAGTAAGTTTCTTCAATGTCACCATATCTGTTCATTTTACGGCGGCAAAGATAACGAATTTTTCGTTATAAAACGAAAAATAAAATATGGGCGATTTCTATTATTTTTTTCAGAACAATAGAAATTTTGCTATTTTTGCAGCGTTAAATCATGAAGTATGAAATATACAGAATTACACAGAAGGTTTATAAGAGCAGGGTGGAAATTCGATCACGCCGAAGGGAGCCATTATTTTTATGTCAAGAATGGCAATCTATCCGAGCCTATACCTTATCACGGCTCTCACGAAATTCCTACTGGTCTTGCAAGCAAACTGATAAAACGTTATGGAATCTAAAACAATTGAAATCAATAAGATGGAAAAGATAATCATAGTGATTGAAAAATCCAAAGACCATTTTGGAGCATACTCCGAAAACTGCGATGGCATCTATGCTGCAGGCAGCAGCATTGACGATGTTAAAGCGGACACTCTCGATGCCATCCGACTGCTGAAAGAAAACCTACCAGCAGAACGTTGGCCGGAGCCCCTCAAAGTGGAATACGAGATAGAATGGAAATTGGATGTGCCCAGTTTCCTCGAATACTATTCTCATTTCATGTCTTTATCCGGGATGGAGAAAATGACAGGAATCAATCAGAAACAGCTGTCAAACTATCTGAATCACCGATCTAAACCTCGAAAAAGACAGACCGAAAGAATAAAAAACGGCATTCACCGCTTTGCAGAAGAACTGCTGAGCATCACACTTTAACGAGGAAATGTTATCTTTGCACCCTTTTTGAAAAGAACAATGAAGAAAACAGGTTTATACTTCGGCTCGTTCAACCCGATACACGTCGGGCACTTGATTATTGCCGAATATCTGCTGGAACATTCCGACTTGCAGGAGCTCTGGTTCGTGGTGTCGCCGCAAAACCCGCTGAAGAAGAAGGCGTCGCTTTTGGACGACCGGCAGCGGCTGCATCTCGTGAACCTCGCCATCGGCGACGACCTCCGTTTCCGAGCCTGCGACATCGAATTCTCGCTCCCGAAGCCTTCTTACACCAGCTACACGCTGCAGGTACTGCGCGAACAGTACCCCCAGCGCGAGTTCTGCCTCATCATGGGCGAAGACAACCTGCAGACCTTCACGAAATGGTTCAACTACGAGTACATTCTGGAGAACTACCACCTCTACGTCTATCCCCGTCCCGGCTACGACGGCGGCGACTTCCGCACACACCCGCACGTGCACCTCGTCGATGCACCCCTGATGGCCCTCTCCTCCACCCTCATCCGCGACAACATACGTGAGGGCAAGTCCGTAAGGTATATGATGCCGGAGAAGGTGTTCCAGTATGTCGATCAAGAAGGGCTTTTCAAAGACTTAAGACTTAAGACTTAAGACGTTAGAAAATATGGACGATATGGAATGGAAAAAGAGAACAACTTATCTTAATTACCAAAATGAACGTAAGACTCCAAAAAATCTTAAGTCTCACGTCTTACGTCTAAATTGAAAGAATATGAGCTTCAAACGATATAACATAGAAAATCTGGAAATCATCTCCGCAGGGGCGGAGGGAAAAGCCGTCGGCAAGGTCGATGGCCTCACCGTCTTCGTGCCGTACGCGGTGCCCGGCGACATCGTCGATGTGGAAGTCTATAAACGCAAACGCGGCTACGCGGAGTGCAACCTGCTGGCCATCAAGCAGCCGTCGCCCGACCGCGTGGTGCCGCCGTGCGGATACTTCGGCAACTGCGGCGGATGCAAATGGCAGATGCTGACGTACGAGAAACAGCTGGAATTCAAGCAGAAACAGGTCGAAGACAACTTCAAACATCTCGGCAAGTTCGAGTTCCCGCCGCTGATGCCCATCCTCGGGTCGGAGAAGATCTACTACTACCGCTTCTCCACGATGCTGTGGCTGACCTACGAGGACATGAAGAAACAGGCGGAAGGCGAGTTCTTCGAGAACCGCTGTCTCGGCTTCCACGTGCCCGGCATGTTCGATAAAATTCTGGATATCAAGCACTGCTGGCTGCAGGCAGCTCCGAGCAACGACATCCGGCTCTTCTGCAAGCAGTACGCCATCGAGCACAACCTCGACTTCTATGACCCGCGCCAGCAGAAAGGGCTGTTGCGCAACCTCATCATCCGCACCGCCTCCACCGGCGACCTGATGGTGGTGCTCATCGTCACCAAATACAACCAGGAGGTGAAGGATATGCTCGCCGCATTGATGGAGCGGTTCCCCGAAATCACCTCACTGACCTTCGTCATCAACACCAAGCTCAACGACGCCATCTTCGACTTGCCGTTCCACCTCTATGCCGGTCAGGACTACATCACCGAAAAGATGGAGAATCTGCAGTTCAAGGTCGGGCCGAAATCGTTCTACCAAACCAACAGCGAGCAGGCTTACAACCTCTACAAGGTGGTGCGCGAATTTGCTGATATACAGAAAGATGAAGTCGTCTATGACCTGTTCACCGGCACCGGCACGATTGCCAATTTCGTGGCACACCAAGCCAAGCGAGTGGTCGGCATCGAGTACGTGGATACCGCCGTGGAGGACGCGAAGATCAACTCCGCGCAGAACAATATCACGAACACGGAGTTTGTGGTGGGCGACATGGCGAAGATCTTCACCGACCAGTTCATCGCGCAGCACGGAAAGCCGGATGTCATCATCTCCGACCCGCCGCGCGCCGGCATGCACCCGAACGTCATCGAACAGCTGCTGAAGTTGGAGGTTCCTCGCATCGTCTATGTGAGCTGCAACCCGGCCACGCAAGCCCGCGACCTCACCTTGCTCGACCCGAAGTACCGTGTGGAGAAGGTGCAGCCCGTGGATATGTTCCCGCACACGCAACACGTCGAGAACGTGGTGCTGCTGAAATTGCAATAGAGCTATGACTTAGACTTAAACCATAACTATGACTATAACCTTGGCTGTTGGCTGTTGGCTGTTGGCTGTTAGCTTTCTTTTTGAGAAAAGCAACAGATTTCCTTGTTTTTTTGCAGAGCAGAAAAACATTCGTATTTGTTTGATATTCTGTCTGTTTTTCGTATTGTCTGGCCTGTCCGCGCAAACACCGACACCTTCCGACACTGCTCGCGACGGTTTCCTGCTTCGTACCACACTTTACCGTCCCGGCGACCACAACTCGAAGAACTACCGCATCCCGGCCATCGTCACGGCGGGCGACGGCTCCTTGGTGGTGGCCACCGACAAGCGAAAGTACAACGACAGCGACTTGCCCGAGGACATCGACATCCTCGTCAACCGCAGCACCGACGGCGGGCGCACGTGGAGCCAGCCGCTGACCTTGGCGGAGGGCTCGGGCGTGGGTCACGGCTTCGGCGACTGCGCTTTGGTACGCACCAACGAGGAGGGCGGGCTCATCGCCGTCTTCGTGGGCGGCGTGGGCTTCTGGCAATCGCGACCCGACAATCCACTACGCACCTACCTTTGCCGCAGCCACGACAACGGTCGCACATGGAGCCAGCCAACGGACATCACCCACTTCATACTCGGTCCCGACTGTGTGGTTCCGGAGCACCGCAGCTGGTGGTCGTCGTTCTTCGCCTCGGGCGCGGGCCTGCGCACCTCCTCGGGGCGACTGATGTTCGTCGCCGCCGTGCGCGAAGACTCCCTCTGGATGGCCTGCAACTACGTTTTCTACTCCGACGACGACGGAGAGACGTGGCAGTGCTCGCAAAAAGCCTCCCCGAGAGGCGACGAGGCCAAGGTGGTGGAACTCTCAGACGGGCGCATCCTGATGAGCATCCGTGCGGAGGGCCATCGGCTTTACAATATCTCCGAGGACGGCGGTATCACCTGGCGCGACACCACCTCCGTGTGGCCCGAACTGGAGGCGCCCGCCTGCAACGGTGACATCATTCGCTGCACCGCTCCCAATGGGCGGATGTTGCTGCTACACTCACTGCCATACGGCAAGGAGCGCAAAGATGTTTCCATCTTTGTCAGCTTTGATGAAGGGAAGACCTGGCCCGTGCACCGCACCATCGTCCCCTATCCTTCAGCCTACTCCTCGCTCTGCCAACTGCCCGACGGCACCATCGGCTTTTACGTGGAGGAGGCCTTCAACGACGGCGTGAACTACTCCATGGTGTTCTACAACTTCAGCCTGGAGTGGCTGCTGGAGGAAAAATACCGCTATATTTCCAAATACCAGCCAATAACTCCAAACTACACTCAGGCAATGCAAAGTATGAAAAACAATGACTATGCCACCGCCTACGACTACTTGGAGAAAGAGTTGGCCGAGCACCCCAAAAATGGTTATGCCTGGTTTTACAAAGGATGGCTGGATATGTATTATAAAAAGGCAATGGCTGGATCGCTGGATGCTTTCAAACGATCCGTCAAACTGATTCCCCGCAAGGACAAGTATTTCCGGTCAACGGCCTATTCCGGTCGTGGAGTGGCCCATCGGAATGCCGGCAATCTTAAAGCCGCCTACGCGGACTTCTCCCGAGCCATCAAACTCTATCCAAACGCCCAAGATTACATCAACCGCGGGGAATGGAACTACAGTCTCGGTAATTTTGCAGAGGCCCAGAAGGATTTTCTTGCCGCCTTGGAGTTGGATTCCAACAACATGGACGCTTGGTACAGTGTGGGAAAATACTATTACGGCACCAAAGACTATGGGAAATGTCTTGAGTGGCTCGCGGACTGTATCACTCGGTATCCGGACTATTCGGACTACTACTTGCTCAGAGCGCTCTGCTACCGGAACATGCACGACTACGACCATGTAGCCAAGAATGTGGTCCAAGCCTTGTCAATTGATGATAACAGCAAGGCTGTCACCATGCTGAGGGAACTGGCGGACAGCGCATACCGTCAAACCATCACAGAGTTGGAGGCGCGGCATCTGGCCGATCCGAACAACACAGGCTGGATCTATTACATCGCGGCCGTCCATGAAATCGAAGGAGAGTACGGCAAGGCGTTGCTCATGTATAAAAAGCTGTACGACATGGACGAGAAAGGCAGCAGGTCAAAGTCGGCCGCGGCCGAGCGGATTGCCGCCTGCTGGTGGCAGTTGGGCGACAACGACAACGCCATCCGGTTCCTGGAGGAGGCCATCGCACTGGAGGAAGACAAAGACGAAAAGGCCAAAATCTCATCCGAGTTGGAATACGTCCGGGAACACTCCCGCGACTACCAAAAAAACGAGGAACTGGAGAGCATCCGCAAGGCGTTCTTCGGTGAGAATTAACATATACAATCATGCACCAAACATTCGCCGTATCATTCTAAGAACGAATCCTTATGCGAAAAATCATACTCATGACCGTTTGCTTCTGGACCTTATCGCTGACTGCCGGGAACAATGGACCGCAGCGCCCCATCGACGGTCTGGCGCACCGCATCCTCGGCGACAAAGACACCTGCTTTATCTTTGTGTGTCAACCCGATACCGTTGACTTCTTCCAAATTGAAGCCGCACACGACCACCACATCCTCATCACCGGCAACAACGACAACTCGTTGGCTGTGGGACTGAACTACTACCTCAAGCACATCGCAGGCGTACATGTTTCGTGGCTGCTGTGCGAACCTGTCGAACTGCCTGTCAAGTTCCCGGTTCCCCTCAAAACCATCCGCAAAGAGGCCCTCGTGAAAGACCGTTTCTTCCTGAACTACTGCACTTACGGCTACACGATGCCGTGGTGGAAATGGCCGCAGTGGGAGCGGTTCATCGACTGGATGGCACTGAACGGCATCACGATGCCGCTCGCCATCACCGGGCAGGAGGCCGTCTGGTACGAGGTGTGGAAGGAGTTCGGGATGACCGACGAGGAGATCCGCAGCTACTTCTCGGGGCCGGCGCACCTGCCGTGGCACCGCATGGCCAACCTCGACGGCTTCGGCGGTCCGCTGCCGATGTCGTGGCTGGAGGGACAGAAGGCGCTGCAGCAGCAGATCGTCGCCCGCGAGCGCGAGTTTAACATGACACCGGTGCTGCCCGCCTTCGCCGGACACGTGCCCAAACGGTTCGCCGAGATGCACCCCGAGGCCGACATCCAGCAGCTGAGCGCCTGGTGCGGTTTCGAACCCACCTACTTCCTCAACTCCTCCGACCCGCTCTTTGCCAAAATCCAGCAATCGTTCATGCAGAAGGAGATCGCCCTCTTCAGCACCGACCACATCTACGGCGTGGATCCCTTCAACGAGATGGACCCGCCGAGCTGGGAGCCCGACTACCTCGCCAAAGTTTCTCAAAACATCTACACCTCCCTGCAACAGAGTGACCCCGCCGCCCGCTGGCTGCAGATGACCTGGGTCTTCTACTACAAACGCAAGTCGTGGACCCCCGAACGGCTCCGCGCCTACCTCACCGCCGTGCCGCAGGACAAGCTCGTGCTGCTCGACTACTTCTGCGAGAAGACGGAAGTTTGGCGCACCATCGAGGGTTTCTACGGACAGCCCTTCATTTGGTGCTACCTCGGCAACTTCGGCGGCAACACCATGCTCGTAGGCAACATCAACGAACTGGAGAAGAAACTGGATGCCGCGCTAAAGGATGCCGGCCCCAACATGACCGGCATCGGCTCCACGTTGGAGTCCTTTGACGTGAGTCCGCAAATCTATGAATACCTCTTCGACCGCGCCTGGGAGAGCCAACCCGATGTGCATCAATGGATTAAGGATTGGGCTCATTTGCGGAATAATTCTGATGCCCTTGAATACACATGGCAGCTGCTGAACGACAGCATCTATAAGGACTGGTCTTTTTACGGACTCGGAACACAATTGGTGGCGCGTCCCTCATTGGAAGGACATGGAACCTACTACACCAAACCTTACCACTCCTACAGCAACGACACGTTGAAGAAAATCTGCAAAGCGTTCATAACACTTTATCCATCATTATCCATTGACTACGATGCCATCCACGATAGAAAAATCCACTACAAATTCAAAGACACCTACAACTACGACCTCATCAACTATTTCTCGCAATGGATGGGCAACCACTTCATGGACATCCGCAACGACTTCACGGTAGCTTATAAGAACCGCGACATCAAAGAGATGAAGCGGCATGTGAAGCTTGCCAACCAGCTTTTCTCGGATGTCGATGCGTTGCTTAACACACACCCGGCCTTCATGTTGGGACTGTGGATTGAGGCGGCCCGCGATTGGGGCACCACCAACGAGGAGAAGGACTACTACGAACGGCAGGCGCGCACAATCCTATCGATTTGGGGCGGCCCGGTGCTTAACGACTACGCCAACCGGATGTGGGGCGGCCTTGTTGGCGACTACTACGCCAAACGCTGGAACCTTTTCTTCGAGGCGGTTATCCTGGCCGTGAAAGAGGGCAAGGAGTTCGACGAGAAGACCTTCGGTGAGGAACTCTCCAAATTTGAGCACGCCTGGACCGAAAGCCATACGAAGTACCCTGTCGAACCGATGGATGTGAAGCGGAAAGCAGGCGGACTGGCTCCCAAGCACCCCACTTACAATGCCGCATGGGCGATTTACGAGCGGTGGATGAAAGAGTAGAAAAACTCCCCCCCCTACCCGTTCCGCTTCCAAACCGTCTTGCCGATTTTGGAAATCTCCTTGCGCAACGTCTTGGGAGCCAGCACCTCGGCGGTTTCGCCCAACGAAAGCAGCTCCTGGACGAAGTCGAAGGTGGGGCGAACGAAGTAGGTGAACACAGAATACTCCTCCGTGCGCTCGGCCTCCTTTTGCGACGGATGCAGCGGCAGCGAGCGCAGGTACTTGGACTGGAAGGCGTCCACCTTCAGCCGGATCAGCTGCGGTTCCTCGTCGCCGACAATGATGCCGAAGCAGGAACCGAAGAACTCCGCCGCGTTGAAATCGGCGGGCAACGTAAAGCTCTCGAATTCAATATCAATGTCCAATATGCGGTCTAATGCATAGACCTTTAGCAGGCCGTCGCCGTACTTGCCCAAGAGGTACCACCGGCGTTTGAACACCTTCAGCGCGTAGGGCTTCACGTGGTAGAGATTCGACACGTAGTCATCCTCCACCCAGTACGGTTTATAGCTGAATGTCAGCATCTTGTTGTCGCGCATCGCCTCCAAGATGGTGGGCAGGAACTCGCGACCGGAGGGGTTCTCTTCCAAGAGGATGCGGTCTTTCAGCTGGCTGCTCTCCTCCAGTTGGCTGTTGAGCGACAGCGCATCCAACAGCCACCCTTTGAATCCAGAGCTGTCTTTGAGGTCGCGACTGTTGGCGATATAGTAGGAGTTGGTGCTTTTGTGGCAGGCAATCTCGATGCCGAACAGCTCGCGCACCGCCGCCACGTGGTTGTGGAACGAGCGTTTCGGGTAGTCCTCCCCGCCGGAAAGCAGGTCGTTCCGTTTCCACTTGTCGCGGATTCTGCTAAACGTGATTCCCTCGAATCCTGCCTGGTTCACCGTGTCTATCAGCCAGATATATTTTCTTATAAGCTCCTTTGTCATAACTATTGGATTTAAAAACCGACGCGGCAAAGATAACAAATAGGTGTGAAATTCCATGGCACAGTCTAAAAAAGTTATGCCAATTTTATGCACAACAAAAAATATGACTATGCAATAGAATGGCACAGTAACGATTTATTTTTGCAGCGTTGAAATTAAAACCGCAAAAAATGAAGAAAAAACAAAGAACCACGCTGCAAAGATTATGTTTCCTCGCGAAACAGCTGGAAAACTCAAAACATTACGCGCTTAACGCGATCCAGCCCGGACTTATCTCGAATGAGACAAAGTTCGTCACCTTCGGGACGAATCGTTTCACCCGCCGGGAGGAAGATGTCATCAACGACGAGGCCTTAAACAAGGTGATAGGAGAATTGGACAGGTTGGCCGCCTATCTGCATGTCACCTCTATACAGGCTGCTCTGTTTACCGCTGCTTTTTCAAAATCATTGTATCGGTCGTCTGTGGATTTCGATGACATACGCTCCTTTTTCGATTTAGACAACATTGATGCGCAATTCCTCCAGCACGACTTCGACATGTTGAACAAGCAAAATCTTCTGGTAATAAGCGATTACCGAAGAAGAGACCAATATATTATTCCCGAGGATATTGTTTCTGCAATACACCAAGATTTGCCCATTGGGGAGAAAAACAACGAGAAGAAAGAGATAACCCGTTACGATTTTGTCACGACTATCGGGAAATGGGTGGAGGACAACGATATCAAAACGATGGAGCTGCTGCAAAAAATGGCCAAAGAAGAAGAACAATCGGAGGACCTTCTTTTTGTGCAAACGGTAAAGAAGATGATTCGCGAGAATCGCGTCAGGGTGATGTTTTATGACGTTTGTTACGATTTCATCTCCTCTCGTCGGCGCATGAGCGATATTGATGCCACATTAAATGACATTTTCGATTCGATACCGGAAAGATTCGCATGGGGAAAGCAGCTGATGCAACAGGAACACGAGCTTATCAAGCTGGATCTCATTGAAATAGAGCCCGAACGGATGTTCTCCGAGGCCTCCATGAAGTTGACAGAGAAAGGCCGGAAACTGTTCCTTGAAAATGACTTTGAATTGTTCGCTGAAGAAAAGGAGAAGGACAAAAAGTTGATCTATCCCGAAGACATCCCCGAAAAGTCGATGTTTTACAGCGAAGAGCTGTCGCGGCAGCTGAATCTTTTGAAAGAGAACCTTCAAGAAGAGCGTTTCGCAGAGTTGCAGAAGCGCTTGGAGGCCCAGTCGTTGCCCAAGGGTGTGGCGGCCATCTTCCACGGGTTGCCCGGCACCGGCAAGACGGAGACGGCCATGCAGATTGCCCGCGCCTCGGGTCGTCCGGTGTGTCATGTGGACATCGCCAGTTCCAAAAGTTGCTGGTTCGGGGAGAGCGAGAAGCTCATCAAACGCATCTTCACGGGCTATGCCGAGCAGTGCAAGAAAAGCAAGCTGAAACCCATCCTGCTCTTCAACGAAGCCGACGCGCTTTTCGCCAAGCGCAAGGACAGCAACTTCTCGAATGTGGCGCAGACCGAGAACGCCATCCAGAACATCATCCTGGAAGAGATGGAGAAGCTCGACGGCATCCTCATCGCCACCACCAACCTCGTTGACAATCTCGACAGTGCCTTCGCCCGACGATTCCTCTTCAAGGTCGAGTTCGGGCAGCCCACGGTAGAGGCCAAACAGAGCATCTGGAAGAGCAAGCTGGAGTGGCTCCCCGACGACGATTGCCGGGCGCTATCCACGAAGTTCGACTTCTCCGGCGGCGAGATCGACAACATCGTCCGCAAGGTCGTGATGGAGGAGGTGCTTCACGGCACCCGTCCCACTTTGGCGGAAATCGAAGAGCTGTGTCGTCACGAGAAGATCGGGAACGGGTGCAACGGGGGAAGTATCGGGTTCCAAGCGTAAGAACGTGGCATGTAGAGACGTGCCGTTTAATGACGCACCATGTAGAGACGCGCCATGGCACGTCTCTACAATGCCACGAATTATTACACAGTCTCACTTTCGACGATGATACAATTTTTGTACCTTTGCTCCGATTTTTAATTGTTAAATGTAAACTAAAACTACCAATCATCAAACACTAATCACTATTCACCAATCACTATTCACTAATCACTGTTCACTAATCACTGTTCACTGATCACCAAAACCCAACCCATCATGTTAGGAGCAATAATAGGAGACACCGTCGGATCGATATACGAATTCGACAACATCAAAACCACCAATTTCCCGCTCTTCTCGGAACGGAGCGAGTTCACCGACGATTCCGTGATGTGTTTCGCGGTGGCCGACTGGCTGTTGTGCGACGAGCACCACACGCACAAGGAGTTGGAGGCCTCGATGGTGCGCTTTGCACACGAATATCCCAACCCCCTCGGCGGCTACGGCGGGTCGTTCTACCGGTGGCTGTTCAGCGGCCGCGAACGCGTGCCCTACAACTCGTGGGGCAACGGCTCGGCGATGCGGGTGAGTGCCGTGGGCTGGGCGTTCGGCACGCTGGAGGAGACCTTGCGGGTGGCGGAGATCTCGGCCGCCATCACCCACAACCATCCGGAGGGCATCAAGGGGGCGCAGGCCGTGGCCGCCGCCATCTTCTTAGGCAGAACCGGCAAGACCAAAGCGGAGATCAAGGAGTATGTGGAAACGCATTTCGGCTACGACCTGAGCCGCACCTGCGAGGAGATCCGTCCCGGGTACACGTTTCAGGAGAGTTGTCAGGGCACGGTGCCGGAGGCCATCATCGCCTTCCTCGACAGCACGGATTTCGAGACCGCCATCCGCCTGGCCGTCTCGCTCGGCGGCGACAGCGACACGCTCGCCTGCATCACGGGCGGCATCGCCGAGGCCTACTACCAAGAGATCCCCAAAGAGATCGTAAAGGAGATGTGGTCCCGTCTGCCAGATGAGTTCCGCGAGATATTGCGGGAGATGAGGGGGAAGTTCGGGGGGACGTTGGGGGAGATTGTGGAATAAAAAAGTAGTCGCTAATTTTCTTATTTTTGCCGCTCAATTATAATACAAGACGATGAGAGAACCCTACGACAATGAAATTGCCGCATTGCGCAAAATGATAGAGCAATCCATAGGGCGGAATGTCACCACACCCGCCGATTTCACCTTCCTCAGAGAAACGATTGCCGTGCGCTGCCAGGACACGCTGAGCGACTCCACCCTCAAGCGCATCTGGGGCTACGTGAAGGGCTACGGCTCCACCAACGCGACAACACTCTCCCTGCTGGCCCGCTGTGTGGGTTTCCGCGACTGGCAAGACTTCCTGCAACATCACGCCACCCACGGCGAGACCTCCCACTACGTCCTCAACGACACCCTTTACGCCAACGACATCGCAAAAGACACCAGCGTGTTGGTGACGTGGCAACCCGACCGCCGATGCCGGTTCCTGCATTTGGGCGAGGGGCATTTCGAGGTGACGGAATCCGTGAACTCCAAACTCCAAATCGGCGACACCTTCCATTGCGGCTGCTTTATCGTGGGACAACCGCTCTATCTCTACGACTTCAAACACGGTGACGAGCCGGCCTCCGTCTTCGTGGTCGGCAAGCGAGGAGGCATCGGGGAAGTGAAATTATGGAAAGAACCGCGCTTATGAACGACAACATCTCCACATCGGGCAAAGTGACGGCCGACGACCTCGAGTTGTCGGATGTGTTTACAGGGCATATTTTGCTGGCGGAAGGCGCAGTCAATGTGCTCTACAAGGCCCGGCGCAAAGGACAGTGGTTCGTGCTCAAGGCTTTGCGCCCCGAATTCCGCGACGACCTCGTACGCCGGGAACTGTTGGCCCGAGAGTTCCAGTTGGGGAAACGGATGGACCATCCCAACATTGTGCGCTTCTTCTCCCTCGAAAACGACAAGGTAATAGGAGACTGTATCGTGATGGAATATGTGGACGGCGTCACACTTGCCGACTTCCTGAAAACAAGGCCGTCGTTGGCAGCGCGCAAGCGGGTGGCCCGGCAGCTGATGGAGGCGATGCGCTACTTTCACGGCTTGCAAATCATCCATCGAGACCTGAAACCCAGCAACATCCTCATCACGCGTAACGGCGGCAATGTGAAAATCATCGATTTCGGGTTGGCCGACAGCGATGACTCTGCCGTGCTCAAACAGCCTGTCGGATCGCCTAAGTACATGTCGCCCGAGCAGCAGGCCGGCGAAACGCTTGACGGTCGCACCGACCTTTACGCAGCGGGGGCCATCCTGCGCGAGATGATGCCCGCCAGAGCCTTTTTCTTGCGCGGCGCTGCCCGTCGCTGCACCCGCGCAGACCGCGACAAGCGGCCCAACACCGCTGATGACGTGCTGATCGGCATACGTCGCCGCAAGATAGCGCTGGTTGCGATATTGCTACTACTGTTGGCATCGGTTCTTGCCCTCTTTTGGATGCGGTCGCACCGTGCCGATGCCGAAGCGATGTTGCAGGCGCGATTCAGGGCCGGCGAGTTCGACGGTCGCCCCTGTCCGGACGCGCCCACAGTGACCGACATCGACGGCAACACCTACACCACCGTGCAAATCGGGTGCCAGTGCTGGATGCGCGAGAACCTGCGCACCACGCGCTACGCCGACGGCACCCCTGTGCCGATAGACACGGCGAAATACTCCGACTCCGATCCCTATCGCTACTATCCGAACCACGACAAACGGAATGTGGCGGTCTATGGGTACCTCTACAACTGGAGAGCTGCCATCGGAAAAGAATCCCCCTCCGACGCCAACCCGAGCGGTGTGCAAGGTGTATGTCCCGACGGCTGGCATCTGCCCAGCGTGCCCGAGTTCAACGATTTGGAGTCGCACGTGAGCAGCATCGACCGATATGTCTGTGACAACGAAGGCTCGCACATCGGCAAAGCGTTGGCCGACACTTCCAGCTGGGATGAATTTTCCAGCGAGGAGGCGCATCTTCAGCACTCTCCCGGCCATGACCGCGCCACGAACAACGCCACGGGATTCTCCGCACTACCCGCCGGCGACGTCATTGGCGGCGAAAACAACTACTTCCATCAAAGCGCCTATTTCTGGACCTCGACAGAGTACAGCACCTACAAGGCCCCTTACCGCTATGTCGATCATGACATGCCTGTTTTCGGAATCTATCACGGAAGTCTCAAACGCACCGGGCGTTCCGTCAGGTGTGTGAAGAACCGGTAGGGTCGCGGGGACGGGGAAGCACCTATTTTTTGCTGTTGAACGGAGGAGATTCCGCCACCTCCTATCGTCGGCGGCGGAATGGTGCATCACGTTTTGGGTCAAAAAGGGGAAAAAGATGGGCGGCGGCCGTATGTTTTCCAGCTACGGTACGCTTTTCCCGCCGCCCATCTTTTTCCCCCTTTCCCTGCCCAGCGATGCGCACCATTCCGCCGCGAACGCAGTGAGCGAGCGGAATCTCCAACAGGAAGTCGTGAAAACACATCAGAATCTGCAACAAAAAAATCGCAAAACTTGAACATAGATTAAAATTAGAACAAAATAGAACCAACGTGCGCAAAGCGCGAATGGTTATTTTTGCCGTATGAAACAGGCAAGCGACCATTATGGTTCTATGGTGATCTACCATCACACATTTCCCATGGCAGGCGGCACTGTGCTGTGGAATGGCACAGTTGCGCCTTATTTTTGCAGGCAAAAAAACGGAAAGAGTATGCCGAACAGAAATATTTTGTATGTTTGCAGCGTATTTGAAGATAGCGTAAGCTATAGTGTGTCTGTAGAAAAAAATCGCCAAATTTTAGAGACAGGTCACACTGATAGGTACGTCTGCTATAGGCGTACTCTTTTCAGTTTTTCAGTGTCTCGTGGCGTTTGGCGATGCCTTTTCTACCTGAAGGGCGGAAGGGGTGCGCTGTTTTCTGTTTGGAACGATGATATGGAGCCATCTGCGTCTCGCAGATGAGATGTTGCTAAAACGGGGCGTAAAATTTGAATAAACAGAAAAGATATGGAAAACATTCAAAAACTATTATCAAATATTCGACATCTTGTCGAATTGGATAACAAACAAAAAGAAGAAGCCCGTAAAAGGGGCGAACACTTCAATGTGTTCAGTGTGCTGAGGATGGAAACGGCGGAAATGGAGACCCATTCGGCGTTTTTGGCATCGTTACTGAATCCTGACGGCGACCATGGTATGAAAGATGCATTTCTCGAATCTTTCATTGCGAAAACTGGCTGTGCCGATCTTAATCTTGTCACCGAACGATGCATCGTTCAAGTAGAGCACTTCACTGGCGATGGCCGAATCGACATTTTGATTGCGGACAATCTCGAGCATAAGGCTATCGTCATTGAGAACAAGATATACGCCAGCGACCAAGATGCACAGTTGAAACGGTATCACAACTATGCGACTGCAAACTACAAAGAAGGATTCCGATTGCTCTATCTCACACTGGACGGACATGACCCTTCAGATGACTCTCGCAAGGGACTTTCCGATACTGATTTTTGTTGCATTTCCTATCGGAACGATATTTTGCCGTGGCTCGAACAATGCGCGAGAGAGGCATACAACAAACCGCTCGTTAGAGAGACCATCAACCAATACATTTCATTAATCAAAAATTTAACAAATATGGAAAACAACCATTTCGAAGCATCTTTGGACATGCTAACATCAGAGGAATACGTAAACACGACTTTGAACATTATAGAAAACTCATGGAAGATACAATGTAAGATAAGAGAACTATTTGCGGAAAAGATTAAGCTTGAATGCGAGAAATTGGGATTAGAATGTACATACGATAAGGGCATTATAACAGCTGCTCACAACAGCTGGATAACAATCAGCCATCCTCAGAACAAGAATGTTGAGTTTAAGATCGGTGTTTTCAAGCATACCAATAACGATGGATTCCGTATGTACATTAACGTACGGCAAAGAAACATTGAAAGGTTTAAGTTCTGGGACGAAGGCTATGATCCAACGGATGATTTCCCTTTAGGCTGGATTTATCTGTGGAGTGAGACTGGTACGCCCGGCAGTGGTCATTGGTGGCGATGGGACGAGTGGCCCACACTTCGCGATATGACTAATGGAAAAATGCTGAAGTTCATTGTTTCTCAAATTCATCGCATGATGGATCTGCAATTATTTTAAAATAATTCCTAACCACTAATTTCTAATTCCTAATTAAACCAACGCCCCCGCCGAAAAGCGTTCAACAGAGTAGGCTTTTATCTGTAATTGACAAGTAGCGCGGTTTTTGTACAATTAAAATCAGAATATTATGAAAAAGAAAACAATGCCTATAGCAGCATTATTCGTGGCCCTCGCCACATTGTGTGGATGCACGCACACCGAAATCACAGACACACTTCCCGTCGTTAAGACTTACGAAATCACAGAGTATACATCCTCTATGGCGTATGCGAAGGGAAACGTTGCCGACAACGGCACCCTCGTGACGGAACGGGGTTTCTGCTACAGCACCACCTCTACAAAGCCTACTGTGAACGACTCGCACACCAGCGACGGCAGTGGTTCGGGTGATTACGAGAGCATAATTATGGGCTTGCAGAAAAGCACCACCTATCACATGCGTGCATACGCCAAAAACGAGAGTGGCGTGGCATACGGAGAAACCGTAACCTTCACCACTTACGAGAAAGACGAAGATTACTATGCCAACCTGCTGAGCAGGCATCCCAACGGATGGAAGCTGACTTCTGCAACTTCAGCTCCAGATTATATCATGCCAAATGGAATGTGGGTGTCTGACCTTGTAAACGGAGGTTATATGCAGGACTTTGAGGCAGCATACATCCTCGTATTCAAAGAGGACTGCACACATTATGTGAAACCCGGTGCGGTGGTCGCACCCAACTCCAACATGGGTTACACCACTCTGACGAACCTTGGCACGTATCATTTTTACAGCGAAAACAATAAGGTTTTCATTGACATGAAAGTACCCTACATCCATAACACTGCCACCATCAAC
>CACXUB010000042.1 GCA_902770735.1 uncultured Bacteroidota bacterium
TCAACGGCAAACCCATTCACTGTGCCTACATCACCTACGAGCAGATCATGGCCGGCGGAGAACTCGTCTTCACGATGGGCAGCAAGCCGAACAAGAAATGGTTCACGGAGAAGCCGTACTCGATGGAGTAATGAAGAATGAAGAATGTAGAATGAAGAATGGTGGTGGGAATAGCCCCAATTCCCCCTTTAGGGGGATGCCCGAAGGACAGGGGGTTAAACCAACTTCCTTGAAAGCCCTGCAAGGGCGTCACGTGTCAGCCCAGGGCGGAGCGAAGCGAAGCCCTGGGACAAATAATAACCACAATGGTCATTGTTCAACGAAAAAAATCCCCGTCACACAATAATTTTTCAACAGCCGACGTTCATATTAAAAAAAAGAGTATTTTTGCAGACCGATTAAAAGTGTATTTTAACGTTAAAAACATAGAGAAATGATCGCAAAGAAAACAGACAAAGGAAATTTGGAAAACAAGCGCGGCTTGTTCCTTCTTGTCGGATTTGCCGTGGTTTTAGCCCTTATCTACGCCGGCTTCGAGCTTTTTGCCAGCGAGGACAAGGCTTCCGCAATGGAACTGCCGGATGATGATTTCATCACCGTCGTCGATGATGATGTCATTGCCACCGACCAGACTCCTCCCCCGCCACCAGAACCGCAACAGCAGACCCAGGAGGTTGTGCTGCATATTGTGGAAAACAACATCCAGGTCAACACCGATATCTCTTTCGATGTCTCATTCGATGAAAACGAGGAAATTGTTGACAATTCCGACGAAAACATCGAGCTTGTGGAGGAAAGCTCCGGCGAAGAAGATGTTATTGAGATGTTCGCCCAGGAAATGCCTGAGTACCCTGGCGGAATGGAAGCTGTGCAAGCGTTCCTGAAAAAGGAAATCCAATACCCTGAAATGGCGCGTAACAACGGTATCACCGGCACCGTGCTGGTGGAATTCGTCGTCGAAAAGGACGGCCGCGTCAGCAATGCCAAGGTCAAGGTTCCCTTGTTCCCCGATTGTGACAAGGAAGCTGTCCGCGGCGTCATGGCCATGCCGAAATGGAAACCCGGTAAGAACATGGGCAAACCCGTCCGTTGTTTCTTCCAGGTGCCCGTTACGTTCACCATGTAACCTTACTCTTACTCAAACGAAAAGAGGGAATTCCATACGGACTTCCCTCTTTTTGTTTGGGTTGAATAGATCTTAGTATTTGCGTTTCAGAATCTCCGACCAGACAACTCCCTTGAACACCTCTTCTTTGTCGAGGGAAAGGTTGGGGTGGGGGTGCTCTGATCTTTGTGCGACGGTCGGGGTTTCCTCCGCACTCGCGTTTTCGGCGAATGCCTGCTCGAAATCCCGTTCGCTCATGGTCTCGTAGGAGAAGTATTCGTTGTTTGGCGCGGGTTGCGGCGCGGCCTTCGCCATACGCGGTCTCGGCCGCGCTTCTTCCTCGGTGACGTCGGGCTCGACCGTGATCGGCCGACTGTTCCCTTTCTTTGCCTGCCGTTCCTTTTCTTCTTTGTTGAATTTTTTCACCACGGACCACACAATGGTTCCGCCGATGAGTAAACTGTACAATAGCGATTCAATATCCATAGTTATTCTTTTTTATTTGCACAATGGGTTTGTAAGTCCTCTTTTCCCTTTTCAAATTGCTCGCTCAGCTTCTTGTTTTCGCTTTTCGCTTTCGCAATGCTGACGTTGAGGTCGTAGCAGATGAGAAAGACGGCGGCACTCCAGTTTATCCACAGCAGGATGGCGAAAATGGCACCCAAAGAGCCGTAGATGAGGTTGTAGTTGTCGAAATTGGAGAAGTAGAGGTTCAATATCCACACTAACAGCAGCATCAAGATGGTGCATGTGGAAGATCCGGCGGAAAAGAACCGGTAGTCGCCGCGTTTGACGGGCGCCAGATAGTAGAAGATGCTGATCAGGAAATAGATGGCCGCGTACACCAGAATCCATTTCAGGAAATGGACCACAAAGGAGTAGAGTTGCGGGCTGTTGACGTAATGGGTGTGGACGTAACGCACCGCCAAGGACGACAGGATGAAAAGCGCCGCCACCACTAAAATGATGAAAAATATCAAGAACATGAGACCCGCACTCAACAACACCTGCTTCACGATGTTGCGTTTCTCTTCGGTGTAATAGGAGGAGGTCATGGCCACCAAAATGCCGTTTATGCAGGCTATGGTGAAGTAGATACCGATGACGAGCATGAACGACGACAACGTCCCGTTTTGGCGCATCACGACATCCGTGATCATGCCCTCGACCGCTGGCCAGACATACGGGGGAACCACCGACTCCAGAAGCGAGATGATGGTGTTTTGGAAAGTTTCCCCTAAGAAGGCGATGGCGGAAAAGAGTGCGATGATCATGGGGATCACCGCCACGAAAACGCGGTAGGTGATGGCCGCCGCACGCTGGAATACCACGCCGTTGCTCAGCGACCGCCCGAAGAAGCGCATCACGTCGTACAACGGCACCTTCATCAGGCCAGGCAGCGAAATCACTTTCGATTTGGCCACAATTTTCCCAACCCCGGGCACACGTTCCAAATCGTGACTCCACTGCCGGAGCTTCAGCTTCGCGTATCGGAAAAATCGCTTCATGTTGTTAGGGATTAGGGTCTAGGGATTAGGGTTTAGGGCCAAGGGAATAGTCTAAGTTTTAAGTCTAAGTCTAAGTTTAGGTCTAAGTCACACTCACAGCGCCTTAAGGCTCATGTCCAGACTCTTGATTTGGTGGGTGAACGCGCCTACGGAGATGAAATCAACACCCGTGACGGCGTAGTCGTGGAGCGTCTCCTTCACGATGCCGCCGGAGGCTTCCGTTTCCACACGGTGATCGACCATCTTCACACCTTCGCGGATCTGGTCCGGGGTGAAGTTGTCGAACATGATGCGCTGCACACCGCCGTGTTCGAGCACGCGGCGCACATCGTCCAAACTGCGGGTTTCAATCTCGATATTAAGCTGTAAATTATTGTCTTTCAGATATTTGTTTGCGGCGTCAATGGCCTTCTCGATGCCACCGGCGAAGTCGATATGGTTGTCTTTGAGCATCATCATGTCGAAGAGGCCGAAACGGTGGTTTTGCGCTCCGCCGACGGTCACGGCATACTTTTCAAAGATGCGCATATTCGGAGTCGTCTTGCGCGTGTCGAGCAATGTGACATCCGTATCTTTCACTAATTCAACATATTCATGAGTCGTTGTGGCGATGCCGCTCATGCGTTGCATGAAGTTTAGGAGGGTTCGCTCGGCGGTCAGCATGTTGCGGGAGGAGCCGTGCAGCGTGAAGGCGATGTCGCCTTTGCGCACCAAGGTGCCGTCGGGGAGCAGCAGCTCCATGTGGATGTTTTCATCGACCTGGCGCAGGACCTCGCGAGCCACATCCACGCCGGCCAACACGCCGTCTTGTTTGATGAGCAATTTCATGTCGCCTTGCGCCTCCGCCGGAATGCAGCAGAGCGAGGAGTGGTCTCCATTGCCGATGTCTTCGCGCAACGTCAAGGCTATCAGTTCTTTAACTTTATCTGTTATCTTCATTTTTTTACAATTATTTCGGGGGTTGTGATAGTATCGCTGTGATGCAGGGCGCGGTCCACGAGCCAACAGGTCAGCCGCACGGTGTCGTATGGGGAGAAGGGGTTGTTGATGTAAGTGACGATCGTGAGTTTGCCTTCGATGGACTCGGGAACATTGTCGCTAAGGTGCGGAACACGGGAGTGAAGCGGGGTGGGTAAGTCTATCTTGACCCACTCACCCTGCTGCTTTTCGTAAAAATCGATGAAAAAGTTGTAATAGTACGGCGAATCCACGGCAAAAACCGGATTCTTGTCGGACTCGTCCAACCCGATGTCGCCGTCGCCGTCCTGAAAATAGACGGTCAGCTCCGCCTGACTGTCATGACCGGTGCCGTTATCGACCTTCTCCAACGAGACGAACTCGATGTGCGGAACCTCCGAATATTTCGGCTCGCGCCGGCAACCTGCAGCAACCAGCGCAAAAGCGATAACCATAATTCCGATACTGAACTTTTTCATTGTTAATAAGTGATTCGTTTGCAAATATTAACTTAGACTAATGACTTAGACATAGACTATGACTTTGGCTATAGTCTAAGTTTAAGTCTAAGTTTAAGTCTAAGTTAATGTTACATCACCACATGCACACCCTTGATGAAGTCGATGGACTCTTGGATCAGCTCGTGCATGTAGGTGTCGTTCTCCACGAACGGGACGAACTCGCGGTAGATTTTCACGAACTCTTCGATGAATTCGGAGCTCTTCAGCGGTTTGCGGAATTCGAGGGCTTGGGCGGCGTTGAACAGCTCGATGCCGAGGATCTTCTCCACGTTGTTGACCACCAAATAGCACTTCGTGGCGGCGTTGGCACCCATGCTCACGTGGTCCTCCTGACCTTGTGACGACTCGATGGAGTCGGTGGAGCAGGGCATCGTGAAAGCCTTGTTCTGGTTCACGATGGAGGCTGCGGCGTACTGCGGAATCATGAAGCCGGAGTTGAGGCCGGGGTTCTTCACGAGGAAGGACGGCAGTCCGCGCTTACCGCTAATCAGTTGATAGATACGACGTTCGGAGATGTTGCCGAGCTCCGCCATAGCGATGGAGAGGAAGTCCAATACCAATGCCAACGGCTGACCGTGGAAGTTGCCCGCGCTGACGATGATGTCTTCGTCGGGGAAGACGGTCGGGTTGTCGGTGACGGAGTTGATTTCGGTCTCGACCACGTTCTGCACGTGCTCGATGGCGTCTTTGGAGGCACCGTGCACCTGCGGCATGCAGCGGAAGGAGTAAGGATCCTGAACGTGTTCCTTGTGTTGGGCGATAATCTCCGAACCCTCAAGCAGTTGCGAGATATGAGCGGCCGTGGTGATTTGTCCGGCGTGCGGGCGCACGAGATGCACGAGCATGTTGAACGGCTCGATGCGGCCGTCGAAAGCCTCCAAGGAGATGGCGCCGATGATGTCGGCGAGCCAGCTCAGCTTGCGGGCCTTCATCAGCAACCAGACGGCGTAGGAGCTCATGAACTGCGTGCCGTTGAGCAGGGCGAGGCCCTCTTTGGACTTCAGCGTGATGGGCTCCCAGCCGAATTTCTCGTTGATTTCGGCAGCCGAATATTTCTTGTTGCGGTAATAAACCTCGCCCATGCCGATGATAGGCAATGAGAGGTGTGCCAACGGAGCCAAGTCGCCGGAAGCGCCGAGGGAACCTTGCTGATACACAACGGGATACACACCTTTGTTATAGAAATCCACCAAACGTTGGATGGTGTCAAGCTGCACACCGGAGTGGCCGTATGACAGGGATTGCACTTTCAGGAGCAGCATGAGTTGCACGATTTCTTGCGGAACCTCTTCGCCCACGCCGCAGGCGTGCGAGATCACGAGGTTGCGTTGCAAGGTTGATAAGTCCTTGGCAGAGATGTGCTTGTTGCAGAGGGAACCGAAGCCGGTAGTCACGCCGTAAATCGGTTCCGCACTCTTGGCTGCCTTGGTGTCCAAATAGTCACGGCACTTCTTCACCGCCGCAATCGCCTCCTCGGACAATTCAATCTTCTGCTTGCGATCAATGATTTTGGTTACCTTCTCAATACTGAGAAACTTGGTTGAAATCTGGTGTTTTTTCATTTTATTACGATTTTATTTGTTTATTTCAGATTAGTGAATAGTGAATAGTGAATAGTGAATAGTGATTAGTGAATAGTGAATAGTGATTAGTGAATAGTGAGTAGTGATTAGCGATTAGTGAATAGTGATTCTTAATTCTGAATTACATTGTGTCTGCCTGTCAGCCGATAGGTCCGCATTCCGCCGATGAGGTTATAGACCTCCTCGAAGCCGTTTTGCATGAGGATGCGGGAGGCGACGTAGCCGCGCAGACCGACCTCGCAGAAGACCACAATCTTCTTGCCTTCGGGGATTTCCTCTAAAAATTCACGCAGTTCATCCACGGAGTAACGGGTGGCTCCTTCAATCGTACCGTTCTTGTACTCAGGTAGTTCGCGGACATCCAAGAGGAAGAAATCCTCCTCGTTGTCAATCATTTCGTCCAACTGTTTCACGTGGATCGGGTTCATCAGGTGGGCGAAGATGTTCTCGGCCACCATACCAGCGAACATCACGGGACTCTTGGCCGACCCGAACGGCGGCGCGTAGCTGTGCTCGCTGTTCACGAGGTCGAAAATCGTGCCGTGGTGTTTCAACAGCAGCGAGATGATATCAATCTGTTTGTCAATGTTCTGCGTCCCGATGGCCTGTGCGCCGTAAATCGTGCCGTCCTCCAACGAGAAGTTCAGCTTTAACGAAATCGGGCTGCTGCCGGGGTAGTAGGTCGCGTGCGCTGCGGGATGCACGATGACGGTCTCGTAGGCGAGGTTCGCCCATTGCAAAGCAGCTTCGTTCAGCCCCGTGCTGGCCACAGCCAAGTCGAAAATCTTGGCGATGGCGGTACCCACTGAACCTTGATAAACCACGCTTTCGGGATAGACCATGTTCATGGCGGCGATACGGGCCTGCGCGTTCGCGGGACCTGCCAAGAAGTTGCAGTACGGAATTCCCGTCACGGGGTGCGGGAACTCGATGGCGTCGCCCACCGCGAAGATGCGCTCGTCGGAGGTCTGCAGGTATTCGTTGACCTTGATGCCCCGGCCGATTTCCAGTCCGGCGGCTTCGGCCAATGTCGTGTTCGGACGCACGCCAATGCTCAGCACCGCGAGGTCGCAGTCCAATTTCTGTCCGTCTTCCAAGCAGACGGTAAGCTGGTCGCCGTTTTCCTCGAATCCAGAAATTCCATTGCCGGTAATCAGCTGTACTCCCTTGTCTCTCAGATGTTTCTCCGCGATGGCCGCAATGGGTTCATCCACAGGTGTGAGGATATGGTCAGCTTTCTCCACCACGGTAATCTGGTATCCGATTTTGTGGAGGTTCTCCGCCATCTCCAACCCGATGAATCCACCTCCGATGATGACGGCTTTTGCGTTATCGTGCAGGGATTCAACGGCTTGCATCTTGATTTTGTCGCAGTCGCTGACGTTGCGCAGGGTGAAGATCTTTGGGCTGTGGATGCCGGGCAGTTCGGGAATCACCGGTTCGGCGCCGGGCGACAGCAGGAGGATGTCGTAGTCCTCGGTGTAAGTCTTGCCGTTGCGCAGGTTCTTGACCTCCACGGTGTGTGCCTCGCGGTCGATGGCGGTCACTTCCTGCAACGTCCTGACATCCACGTCGTAGCGGTTGCCGAACGACACGGGGGTCTGCACGAACAGCCGCTTCCGGTCTTCGATGGTGTTGCCGATGTAGTAGGGCATGCCGCAGTTGGCGTACGAGATGTGTTCGCCTTTCTCGAACATGATGATTTCGGCATCTTCGTTCAGTCTTCTCAGACGCGCGGCCGCCGATGCTCCGCCGGCGACTCCGCCTATGATTACATATTTCATATTGTTCCGTATTCGTTTTTGATATCCCAGGGCTCGCTGCGCTCACCCTGGGTTGACACGTATCGGGCTTGCAGCCCTCATGGAAAAGGTCTATCTATTCGATAGCCAGTTCGTGACATTGTCGTAAATCCGCTGCTCCACGTTGTCGGCGGGGGCAGGTACGAACTTCTCGCCGGTGATGTGCTCGTAGAGCTCGATGTAGCGGTTGGTGATGCCGTTGACGACCTCTTCGGTCATTTCAGGCACCTGCTGGCCTTCCTGTCCTTGGAAGCCGTTTGCCATCAGCCACTCGCGCACGAACTCCTTCGACAACTGCTTCTGCGGCAGACCTTTGGCGAACTGCTCTTCGTAGCCTTGGGCGTAGAAGTAGCGGGAGGAGTCGGGGGTGTGGATTTCATCGATGAGGTAGATTTTGTCGTCCGCCTTGCCGAACTCGTATTTGGTATCGACGAGGATAAGTCCCTTCTTGGCCGCGATTTCGGTGCCGCGCAAGAAGAGCTTCATCGTGTAATCCTCCAAAACAGCGTAATCTTCGGGGGAGACGAGACCCTTGGCGAGGATTTCCTCCTTGGAGATGTCAGCGTCGTGTTCGCCTTGCTCGGCCTTGGTGGTCGGGGTGATGAGCGGCACGGGGAACTTCTGGTTCTCCTTCATGCCGTCGGGCAGGATGTTGCCGCAGAGGTTGCGGCCGCCGTTCTTGTAGAAGCGCCATGCGCTGCCGCAGAGGTAGCCGCGCACGATCATCTCCACCGGGAAGCCCTTGCAGACGCGGCCCACCGTGACCATCGGGTCGGGGGAGGCCATCTTCCAGTTCGGGCAGATGTCGCTGGTGGCATCCAAGAATTTCGATGCTATCTGGTTGAGGATCTGTCCTTTGTAAGGAATGCCCTTCGGCAGAATGACATCGAAGGCGCTGATGCGGTCTGAAGCGACCATCACTAACACATCGTCCAAGAAATAGACGTCACGGACTTTTCCGTGATACACCGATTTTTGATTCGGGAATTGGTAATTGGTTTTTGTTAAGGCGTTCATTATTGAATGGTTATAGGTTATGGGTTATAGGTTATTGAAGCTTGTTGCCTGATCACTTTTTTACAAACTTAAACGTAGCTTTATGGTTTCCTTCAAGCGTGGCCGTGCCGACGTAAAACCCTTTCGGCAAGGAGGTTACATTGATTTCGATGAGGGCGTCGCCGGTGACGGCGTGTTGCAGGACGAGTTGGCCGGCGGCGTTGAAGATGCTTATGGTCTGGAGGTCGCCGTCGGGGTTGGTGAGATAGAGCTTGTCAGTGACGGGGTTCGGATAGACGCTGAGCTGCAGCGGTTTGTAGTCGTTTATGCCGACATGGGAAGTGTAGGCTTTGTAGAAATCAGGGATGCCATAGCCGTATTCGGGGTTAGGGTTGTTGTAGAGGTGGCTGCTTTCGCGAATTATCTGCATGATTTCCGTTGAAGAGTACTGGGGCATGGCCTGCCACAGACAGGCACTGAGACCGGCAATGATAGGGCATGACATACTCGTACCCCCAGTTTCGTAAATCCAATAATCATAAGGATAGTCGGGAGGTGCGGGACCATACAAAAATACATAATATCCTTCGGCCACGACATCAGGTTTGACACGGCCGTCAGAAGTTGGGCCGATCGAAGAAAAGCCTACATGAAGGCTATCGGATGTAGCACCGACGCTAATAATGTCAAATGCATCTGCAGGATGTCCTACGTAATACCAAGGTGGACCACCCCAATTTCCTGCTGAGACACAAACCACAACACCTTTTTCCCCTAAAATAGTAGCACAGCGTGAGGCAATACTGTGTTGTCCATCAAGTTCTGCGTATGTAAAGTTAGCTTGTGGAAAATCTCGGAAATTATAATAACCTAATGAGGAGTTGAGAATATCTGCACCAATACTATCGGCAATTTCCGCACCATTGGCCCAAAAATCCTCCTCAATGAGCTGTTCCGTCCCCTGAAATTCTGATACGATGAAAACGTAAGAAGCGTCCGGGGCGGTGCCGATAACTTCTCCAGGAGAATTTAAGGCCATTGCAGAGGTTACGTCTGTACCGTGTCCGCATTCAATACCGCCATAGGATAAGGTATCCACAAGATTGGGTAACAATATATACTTACCCAAATAGCGTCCGCTATTTACAAGTTCTTGAAAATAAGAATATGACTCAATTCCTCTAAATCCGCCATCAATCACCGCAATAAGCATACCTTCGCCACGAAAGCCTTCCGCGTGTAATAGATGGCCGTTATGCAGAGCAATTTGATTAAAACCGTATCCATAGTCCAGTGTGTCTTTGCTGGGAGTAGTTATATTGTGAACAATCGGGGTTTGATTATCTGGAATAGCTTGGACTATGGGCATTTCGTGTAGTTGATACGCGGCTACAGCCAGAATGGAGTCAACAAATGGTAGATTTTCGATTTGAGAAACAATAGTGCTGTCCGGGCAATAAACTGTGAACGTGTTCATCCATTTTGAGACTGCTAACGGTTGCATCTGCGAATCCAAAGCCAAAATCTGTTGCTTGTATTGCGGGTTCACGGGCAAATCCTGTTCCGTAACTGGAATGTTAAATCGCGTTCGCTTGTCAATGGCGCGTTGCGACAAATAGGCAGACGGGTTGTTAATCGAATAAGGCGAATTATTCTTGTCACTCAGATAAACCCGGTAACAGGTCGGACTTGGATTTTGGCCGAAAAGGGAAACGGTCAGACCAAAAACAAACAATATCAATGACAAACGTTTCATTTTTTTATACTTTGGGTAAAAAATCAAATTTATTTCACAAACTTAAACGTAGCTTTTTTGTTGCCGTCAAGTGTGGCCGTGCCGACGTAAAATCCTTTCGGCAAAGACGTTACATTGATTTCGATGAGCGGATTGCCGTTGACGGAGTGTTGCAGGACGAGTTGGCCGGTGGCGTTGAAGATGCTGATGGACTGGATGTTGCCGTCGGTGTTGGTGAGGCACAGCTTATCGGTGGCAGGATTCGGATAGACGCTGAGCTGCAGCGGGTTGTAGTCGTTGATGCCGACGTGGGAAGCATAGACCTGGTAGAAATTGGGGATGCCGTAGCCGAACTCGGGGTTGGGGTTGTTGTAAAGGTGGCCGCTTTCGCGGATCATCTGCATGATCTGCGTGGAGGTGTAGCATGGCATGGCTTGCCACAGGCAGGCGCACATACCGGCGGCCACAGGGGTGGCCAGACTCGTTCCGTTGGCGGTAGATAGCATATTAAAGGGGTAGTAGCAGGCTGTTTCCACGCCTTGGGAGGTGATGTCGGGTTTCACACGGCCGTCGAAGGAGGGACCGAGTGACGAAAATCCTGCGAGGAGGCTGTCGGCTGAACAGGCACCCACGCACAGGATGTCGAAGGCATCGCCCGGACGGCTGATGTGATAGTATTCATTGTTGCCGTCATTGCCAGCGGCCACACAGACGATGACGCCTTTCTGTCCAAGGATGGTGGCGCAGCGCGAGGCGATGCTGTGAACCCCGTCCATGTTCTCGTAGGTGATGTCGTTCTGCGGGAAATCCGGGAACATGCGGTAGCCTAACGAGGAGTTGATAACGTCCGCGCCGATGCTGTCGGCGATTTCTGCGCCGTTGGCCCAAAAGTCCTCCTCGATGATTTCCTCGGAGCCCACCCATTCGGTGTGGATCAGCGCGTAGGACGCACAAGGAGCCGTGCCCACTAACTCGCCGTTGGTGTTGGCGGCCATGGCGGAGGTCACGATTGTTCCGTGAACTTCATCCCAACCGCTCGCTAAGGTATCTACAAAGTTGGGCATCAGCGAATAATGGCCATAAAAGCGTCCGGAATTCGACAGTTCCTGAAAAAAGGAGGTGGTCTCGATACCGAAGAATCCGCCGTCAATCACCGCGATGAGCATCCCTTCGCCGTGAAAACCCTCTTCGTGCAACGGAACTCCGTTGAAAAGGGCGATTTGTGCCAGCCCTTCCCCATAATCAATGGCATCCTTTGTAGGAATGGACGAACTGTGAACCATGGGAATCGGATTTTCAAGGTGCTGATACACAGGAGCGTCGTACAGGACGTAGTTGCCCACAGCCTCCATGGAATCCACGAACGGAAGACTCAGGATTTGCGGCAGAACCGTGCTGTCGGGACAGTAAATGGTGAAGGTGTTCATCCATTTCGAGACCGCCAAAGGCTGTATTTCCGCATGCAAAGCCAGAATCTGCTGCTTGTATTGCGGGTTGACGGGCAAATCCTGTTCCGTGATCGGAATGTTGAAACGGGCGCGCTTGTCAATAGCCCGCTGCGAGAGAAATTCTGACGGATTGTCAATGGAATAGGGGGTGTTGTTTTTGTCACTCAAATAGATACGGTAACACGTCGGAGACTGCGCGAACAGCGCGACCGACAACCCCAGAAAGAGCCATAGCAGAGAAAAATGCTTCATTCCGATGATGATTTAAAAAACCTGCAAATGTACATAAATTTCAAATATGTACGGAAAAGCGATTTTTTTCCCTGTCAGGGGATTTATAACAGGTGATTTTGCTATAAAAAATGGAACTTCGTCCTGCTGCGATACACCTCTCCCGGCCGCAAAAACGCATCCGATTCCGGCCATTTCTGGTTCGGCGAATCGGGAAATTTTTGTGTTTCGAGGCAGACGGCGGCCCGCTGCTGATAGACGTTTCCGTACTTGCCTGTCACCGTGCCGTCGAGGAAGTTGCCGGTATAGACCTGCATTCCCGGTTCGGTGGTGTAAACCTCTAAGGCAATGCCCGTTACGGAACTCTCCAAACGCGCGCACGGGCGGAAATCGTCGCCCTTCGTGTTCAGCACCCAGTTGTGGTCATATCCGCGCCCGATGCGCAGCTGTTCGAAGTCGGCGGCGATGTCGCGGCCAATCGGTTTGGGCTGCCGGAAGTCCATCGGCGTGCCCTCCACGGAAGCCAACTCGCCCGTGGGGATGAAGGTTTCGCCAATCGGGGTGTAGCGGTCGGCATCGATGGTCAGCAGATGATTGAGGATGTCAGTGGAAGCGTCGCCATTGAGGTTGAAGTAGCTGTGGTTGGTCATATTGATGACCGTTGGCTCGTCTGTAACTGCCTCATACTGAATATCCAGTGCATTGTCGTCCGTCAGCATGTAGGTGACGCGGGCGCACACATTGCCCGGGAACCCGCTGTCGCCGTTCTCGCTGACCAAACTCAGTACCAGCCGGTTGTCGCCCACTTCTTCAACGTTAAAGATACGGTACTGCCAGCCGTCCGGACCGCCGTGCAGGCAGTTCTTACCATCGTTTTGCGGCAGCTGGTACGTTTTCCCGTCGATGGTTATCTGCCCATTGTTCAGCCGGTTGGCGTACCGTCCGATGGCTGCCCCGAAGTCGGAGCGGTGGTTTTCGGGGAGGTAGTCTTCCACGTTTTCGAACCCGAGCACGACATCGCGCAACTGCCCGTCCTTGTCAGGCACCAGCAGTGACACGACGCGCCCGCCGAAGTTGGTGATGGTCGCGCGGAGGCCGCGGGGGTTTTCCAGCGTGAATATATGGATTGAACCATCGTTATAGTCCGTTTTTGACGAAAACTTATCCCGAAGTTCATAAATTCTGTCAATTATTATGTCCTCTTGCTTTTCGTTGAGCCGCAATCCGAACTTAATTGTGTTTGGAGGTCCATTCTCCAACCTGTAATGAATTCGAAGCGAGGCATTATACAAGTATGACCTATTGAAAAAAGTCCACCAGGGTGACTCGTATTTTTCAATTTCCACAATACTGTTCCAAGGGATAGTTGTTTCTCTGTCAAAGAGTTTTTTAAGATGGATAACCATACCTTTTTCATCATACGACACGGTTTCCACGCCCTTGACCTGCCAGACAAGCATATCCAGAGCGTACAAAGTATAAGCTACTGGCAACATCAGCAGCAATATAAAAAACAATATGCCAAATATATCGGGCCACTCGTCTATTATCCACCAGATAAGGGAAATCAAGCCGACAATACAGAATACGGCACCGATGAGGGTGGCAAGTCCGACAGACAGGATCATATCCTGTTCCGGGCGGCTGCGCAGCAGTAGAGTGCGGCCGTCAAGCTCGTTCGGGTGTGATTTGGGGTTCGTTGACATAAAAGTTCCTATTTTATAAGTGCAAAAAGCGAGTCATTCTGAATTTGCTCGTAATAATATGTGTCGCTTAGGCGGTAAAAGGAGGTGAGATGACGCACACTATCGCTGTCGTATGGCACATAATCCATCTCTTCCTTTATCAAATCCAACGATTCGTAAATAGCATAATCAACCTTTCGTATCCGACTCATATCCCCTGTGTTGAACAGATATTGCCGCATGTCACCGATCATACCCAATCTATCATCCACAATACCTTTCCGTTCGTAAAAAACAAATATCGATGGGCTGCGGAAACCACCATTTTCATTGTCAGATACTTTATAGCCATATATCACGTACTTGCCGTCGCTCCACACCTTATGGTCGGCCTTAAGTATGGCCACGAGGAAGAAAACTACGCATATTATCACTGCCATGCAGCACACCGACCAATTCCTTATCCTTACTACATATAGAATTTTATTTTCATCCTGACAAATGTCTTTGTTAGCCCTAATTGTAAACAAGATAGCATACACTATTGAGAAAACAGCGGCCGGAATCAAGGACCAATGCTGCAACTGCCATGCCAATCTGTCACCAGCCGGCAGGATAATCCACGGCACTATGACTATAGCCCAGCACACCAGCGCGGAAATGCCCAAGATTCTGCGGATGGTCACGGTTTTTGACTTGTGGGATTCATTCATGCCATTAAATCTTTCAGGCGGCAAAAGTACACAAAATATGCGGATGAATTTACATATTATCTCCGCGTATCGCACGTATCTGCGCGTAAAAAAAACGACTGAAAAGCACTAATGAAAGTGCTATTAGCTGAAACCCTTTACTAACTGGAAACCCACCAATCAAATAGATGGTCGAAAGTCCATTTGTTTTTCACTTTTTTAAGCACGATGGTGCCGCCACGTTTGCACTGATGATATTCCACAACAGCATATTGAAGGGAGCGGTCAAATATAATCTTGTCTATTGAGAAAAAAGGGGTGATCACGGACGCCAAAAAGTAATGGCAGAGTATCGAACCGGCATAATCTCTCAAAAAAAATATTCTCTCTAATTCTTCTTGTAATTTTGCCTCTTCAAAGTCGTAAGGTTCTTTCTCATTACCTGTTATAGTCACAATACCGTCTTCTTCCACCAGTTCCCAATCATCAAATGTTTCAATTTCCAACGGAGGAAGCATGAATGTTGTAAGATAATCGTTGACGATAGTTTTATAACCTTCAGTCAGATAAACTGCCGTAAGTCCTTCGATTTGGTATTTCGGTCGGAAATCTATGGCGGAATCAACGGTGACATATACTGTTTTGTCCAAATCACCATCTTTGAAAGCCGTGGATTTCTTATTCACGCAGCCGATTATATCCAGCGAATTTTGTAGAACAAGCACCGGTCCGAGAAACTCAATCCCAATCTTCGAGGAAATATCCGGACGTAGCATTGCGGCGAACACCTTGTGCGCTTCCGCAACCCATTTGTCGGATGCTTCCGCCTCGTTATCAGCATATTCCTTCTGCCAATTGTCGAAGAACTGTTCCAATAGGACGTACGATTTTGTATCGTAGGCCCGCTCCAACAGCTCCCTTTGGCCAGAATCCTGCGCGAGCCCTGCGAGCGGCGTGCCAGCGAGGGAGAGCAGGCATAGGACTAACAATAACAGTTTGTGTCTCATAACATTCTTTTTGGAGGGCAAAAGTAGTATTTTTTCGGTTTCAATTTTCAAGAAGGAAATCTCCTGAAATCTAAGATTTGAGACCGACAGTGTTAAATTACGTTAACGCATCGTAGCATAACAGAAAAAATAGTACTTTTGTAAAATCATTCATAAACTATATGACGAAAGATACGAAGAAGATTATACAAGCCCTGACTTACTTGGCAGGCAAGGAGGAAAGCAAGGAAATGTTAGCATTGACACAGGAACTGTATCATCAATATAACCGTATCTGACATCATGGAACTCCCGGGAAGAGGTAAGCGAGGCCGAATTTGGTCAACTTATAAAAGACGGCAAGGTACATCGATTGGAGGGCAAACTCGGCGAATTCAGTATGGCTCTTATAGCCAACGGCGTGAGGTTGAGCCCTGATGTCGAACGCAGGATCAAGGATTTGTTTTAATTTTTATTTTCCGAAGTTCTTCACGCACAGCTCCTTGATGCGCTCTACAACAAACTCCTGTTGGTCTTCGTTGAGCAACAGTCCGAACCGCACCTTTTTGGTCTTGCCTTTCGCGTTTTTGTAAGTCAGACAAAGTGTTTCGTCCCCATCTCTCCCTTTAAATTTGTACCACGGATAAGAATAGGGTTCCACGTTCAGGATACAATCCCATGGAATCCGCCACTCCCCGCGGAACAGACTCTTATGCTGGATGAGCAAGTCCTCGTCCGAATAGGTGACAAGCTCCTCGCCTTTTATCTGCCAAATCAGCATATCCAAAACCATTAGCGTGTAAGCGATGGGAATACCGCAGATGATGAACGCCTGGAGAAAACCGTTCATAAACGACCAAAATCCGTCCAAGCCTCGCCAACCGATTTCTGTTATCTCGGAAATCACAAAATAAAACGCCATGAAGCTGAAAAACAACCCGATCAGCGTTGCTATACCGAACACCAAAATGTTATCCGGCTCCGGGCGGCTGCGCAACAGTTTGATGCGGCCGTCGAGCTCGTTCGGGTCTGATTTGGGGTTCGTTGGCATGGAAGTATATTTTTAGGTGGCAAAGATAGCATTTTTCAGAAGCCAAAACATGAATTATATGGACACAATTCGTCCATGGTTTTTGTCCATATAAACAAATATTATGATTCATTTGGACAAATAATATAGTTAGAACTTGTCCATATAAAGAAAAAAATGTATCTTTGCGGACAATTTCAAATAGTTGATTATGCAGCAAATTATTGGAAGACAGAAAGAAAGAGAAGAATTGGTTCGTTTGTACCATTCAGGCAGACCGGAGTTTGTGGTTGTGTATGGTCGGAGACGGGTCGGGAAGACTTTTCTGATTCGGGAACATTTTGAGGGCAGGTTCGCTTTTTACCATACAGGACTCTCGCCGGCGGAAAAGGATACGGAAGGTTTCGATCTGAAACGCGAACAATTGCGGAGCTTCTGCACTTCGCTCCAGCAATATGGCGGCGAATGGGACACCTATCCGGCCGATTGGTTTGATGCTTTCGATTGTCTGAAAGATTTGCTGGAAATGCAATCATCCAGTGAACGACTGGTGGTTTTCATTGACGAACTGCCTTGGATGGGGTTGGAGTCGCCGGGATTTGTGACCGCTTTGGAGCATTTTTGGAATAATTGGGGAGCTGCTTGTGCCAACCTTATGCTGATTGTGTGCGGATCCGCCGCCTCGTGGATGTCAGACAACATCCTGAACAGTACGGGAGGTTTATACGGACGCGCCACATTCGATATTCACTTGGAACCGTTTTCCCTGTGGGAATGCGAGCAGTTTTTCCAATCAAGGAACATTTCCATGGATCGCTATGACCAAATTCAAAGCTATATGGTTTTTGGCGGTATTCCTTACTATCTTAATTATCTTCAGCCGAACCGCAGTTTGGCGCAAAATATAGATTCACTTTTCTTTTCCAAATCTGGCAAACTGAGAAAAGAATTCTCCAAATTATATAAGTCTTTGTTCGCCGATTCCGACAAATATATGCAAATCGTGCGCACATTGGCGGCAAAAAGAGATGGACTCACACGGAAAGAGATTGCCGAAAAGACGGGAATCGCTTACAACGGCCGTCTGACCAAAATGCTTAAAACACTCGTGTTGAGCGATTTCGTTGTGTCATACATTTATTACGGGGGGTCAGCAAAAGAGGTCTATTACAAATTGGTAGATAGTTTTTCCCTTTTTTACCTGAAATTTGTCGATAATCAGCCAAATGTGCGAGAAAATTTTTGGACAACCAATCTGCGGACACCTCAGTTGAATACTTGGCGTGGACTTGCGTTCGAGGACGTATGTATGACGCATATTCGTCAAATCAAAAAAGCCTTGGGGTTTTCCGCAGTGGAAAGTACGTCTTCCCCGTGGCGCAGCAAGGAAGGGAAAGCTCAAATAGATTTACTTTTCGATCGTGCAGACCGGGTTGTCTGTGTGTGCGAAATGAAATTCTCATCTTCTGAATTTTCAGTGGACAAAGAATACGATGCGGAATTGCGACGGAAAGTGGACCGTTTTGCGGAAGAAACCCGATGCCGGAAATCCATCCAGCTTGCGCTTGTCACCACCTATGGCCTGACCCGGAACAGCTATTCCGGACAGTTCCATTCCGCCATCACAATGGACGCTTTGTTTGAGAAGGAGGCGTGATTTAGCATTCCCAACACAAACTTCTTTTTCCCGCCGTTTCGACACCCCTTAACTGCTAACTCCTCACTACAATCGCGGTTCCCCCGCCCGGCGCCAACTCCACTTTCAGCTTTCCGTCGGCGGGAACGGTTACCGTTTTCTTCTGATAGTCAACGCCTTTGCGGTGGGCGTTGGGACCATCGACGAACATCGTGACCGTGCCGGAGGTGATGCCCAAGGCCTTGAGGTCGATTTCGACGGTGCGGGCGTTCCAGTCGGTGATGGCGCCGATGTACCAGGTGCCGCCTTTGCGTTTGGCGGAGACGATAAATTCCCCGACTTTTCCATCTAATATGCGGGTCTCGTCCCAAACGGTGGGCACCTTGGCGATGAAATCGGTGCATTCGGGTTCCTGCATATAGGCCGTGGGGGCGTCGCAGAGCATCGCGAAGGGCGCGTCAAAGACCATGTACTCAGCCAATTGACGGCAGCGCGTACCCTGGCTCATCGGCTCGTTCCAGCTCGGGAAATAGCACCAGTAGGCACCGTTGCGCATCGCGCCCTGCGTGAAGTCCATCGGACCGGCGAGCATCCGGATAAACGGAATCGTGACCTCGTACTTCACCATATCGGTCTTGCTGTCGGCCCATTTGCACTGCTCCAGCCCGAACACGCCCTCGTAGTTGAGCACATTGGGGTAGGTGCGACTCAGTCCCGTGGGCTTGTACGCCCCGTGGAAATCAATGAAGAGGTGGTATTTGGCAGCCATGGCGGCCATCCGTTCGTAGAAGTTGACCACAATCTGGTCGTCGCGGTCCATGAAATCGACCTTGAAACCCTTCACGCCCATCTCGGAATAGTGCTTGCAGACGCGCTCCATCTCTTTGTCCATCGCGGCGTAACCCGCCCACAGCACGATGCCAACACCCTTACTTTCAGCGTATTTCACCAACATCGGTAGGTCGATTTCGGGCACCACTTGGAAGAGGTCAGCCTGCTTGTTCACGGCCCAACCTTCGTCTAAAATCACGTATTCAATACCCTTATCCGCTGCAAAATCGATGTAGTATTTGTAGGTTTCGTTGTTGATGCCCGCCTTGAAATCCACGCCCCAGATGTTCCAGTTGTTCCACCAGTCCCAGGCCACCTTGCCGGGCTTAATCCACGAGATATCAGCCACTTTCGAAGGCTCCGCGAGGAGATAGACGAGGTCGTTGTCCGCCAAGTCCTTATCCTCAGTGGTGATGGCGATGACGCGCCACGGAAAGTTTCTTGTGCCGACGGTCTTGGCGATGTAGTCGTGACGCCCTTTTACCATATACTGCAGGTTGTTGTGCCCGCCCTGCTCCCACGTCTTCGGCAGCGGCGCGAAATAGCCGATCATCGAGTTGCCCTCGGTATGTTTGAGGTACATGCCGGGATAGTCGCGCAGGTCGGACTCGGTGATGACGGCAAGACGGGAGCCCAAACCAGCATAGTATCCGCCTTCGGAAGCGGAACAGGTCTGCGCCACCAACATCGGCAAGAAGGCGAGGCGGTTGTCATCCATCTCCTTGAGCGGGATTTGAGTGTAGGTATTCTCGAACGAGGTGCAGAACTGTTCGGAGAAGTCGCCATTGACGGCCGCTTTGCGGTTTACGTATGGAATATATGCCTCGGTGCCGTTGCGCTCGCCCATAGTGGAGCCCTCTGAGAAATTGAACTCCGCAATCTCGTGCTTAACGGTGATGGGCTCCTTGAAGGCGGTCTCGAAGCGGTAGGCCACGCCATTGTTATAGACGCGGAACACGACACTATAGCCCGCTTTGTACTGGAGGTACAGTTCGTTGTATTGGTCGCGGATGGAGTCCTTGCGGTACAGCGGGGAGGCCACCATCCGGTCAACGGACTTGCGGGAGCCCTTGCGCAGGGAACGGATGGGCTCGCTGCCTAACACCATGCCGTTGCTGAGTTCCATCCCGATTTGCGACGGTTTCATGAACTCGCTGTTGGCGACGATGACGGAGTAGCGGATTCTGTCGCCGCCGAGGTCCACCTTCAGTTTCAGTTTCTGATCCGGGGAAGTGATGGTCTGGGTGGTCTGTGCTGAAAGGGTCGCGAAGCTGGCAAGGAGCAGCATCAGGAGGAGATGTTTTTTCATAATGACAGGATTTTAGGCGGCAAAGATACATAAATTTCAGAATTTGTTGCACTTGTTTTCAAGATGCCAACGTTCAACAAAAAAAAATTGTACTTTTGCGACTTTGATTTTTTGGAATAAATCTTTTGAAATATGTATAGAACACATACCTGTGGCGAGCTGACGCTTGAGAACATTCAGCAGACCGTTACATTGAGCGGTTGGATTCAGAAGATCCGTCATCTGGGCGGCATGATTTTCATTGATTTGCGCGACCGTTACGGCATCACGCAACTGGCCTTCAACCATGAGGAGCGCCCCGAACTGTGCGAGCGCGCCGAGAAATTGGGCCGCGAATGGGTGATTCAAGTGACCGGCACCGTGATTGAGCGTTACAGCAAGAACAAGAACATCCCCACCGGAGACATCGAGATCGAGGTGCATGAGCTGAACGTGCTCAACGCCGCCGAGGTGCCCCCGTTCACCATCGAGGACGAGTCCGACGGCGGCGACGAGCTGCGCATGAAGTACCGCTACCTCGACATCCGCCGCAACCCCGTGAAGAACAACCTCATCTTCCGCCACAAACTGGGTCTGGAAATCCGCAAATACCTGAGCGGACAAGGCTTCCTCGAAATCGAGACGCCGTTCCTCGTGAACAGCACCCCTGAAGGCGCCCGCGACTTCCTCGTGCCCTCCCGCATGAACCCGGGCGAGTTCTACGCTCTCCCGCAATCCCCGCAGACGCTGAAGCAGCTGCTGATGATGGCCGGCATGGACCGCTACTTCCAAATCGTGCGCTGCTTCCGTGACGAGGACCTCCGCGCTGACCGCCAGCCCGAGTTCACCCAAGTTGACTGTGAGATGTCGTTCATCGAGCAGGAGGACATCCTCAACCTGTTCGAAGGTCTTGTGCAACATATCTTCCGCACTTTCAAGGGAATGGAAATCGGCAAGTTGGAGCGCATGACCTGGAACGACGCGATGAAATACTACGGTTCCGACAAACCCGATGCCCGCTTCGGGATGCGTTTCGTGGAACTCAACGACGTACTGCAACATAAGGACTTCAAAGTCTTCAACGAGGCCGAACTCATCGTCGGCATCAAGGCTGAGGGCTGCGGCAACTATTCCCGTAAGCAACTCGACAACCTCACCGAGTTCGTGAAGAGCCCGCGCGTGGGTGCCGCTGGTCTCGTCTATATTCTTTGCAATCAGGATGGTACGTTCAAATCTTCCGTAGATAAATTCTACACGCAGGACGATCTGAAGGTCGTGGCCGAACGTTGCGACGCACACGCCGGCGACCTCATCCTCATCCTCTCCGGCAAGGCCATGAAGACGCGCAAACAGATGTGCGAGCTGCGTCTTGAGATGGGCAACCGTCTCGGTCTTCGCAAGGCTGGCGAGTACAAAGCCATGTGGGTCATCGACTTCCCGCTGTTGGAGTGGGACGAGGAGACCCAACGCTACTACGCCATGCACCACCCGTTCACCGCGCCGAAACCGGAGCACGAAGACTGGCTCGAAAGCCGTCCCGGCGAAGTGCTGGCCAACGCCTACGATTTGGTCATCAATGGTTCTGAAATCGGCGGCGGCTCCATCCGTATCCACCGTCCGGAACTGCAGAAGCGCATGTTCAAGGCCCTGAATTTCACGGAGGAGCAGGCGCAGAGCCAGTTCGGCTTCCTCATCAACGCCTTCAAGTACGGTGCCCCGCCGCACGGTGGCATCGCTTTCGGCTTCGACCGTCTGTGCGCCGTTTTGAGCGACTGCGACAGCATCCGCGACTTCATCGCGTTCCCGAAGAACAACGCCGGCCGCGACACCATGCTGCCTGCGCCCACGCCGATCGATCCCAAGCAACTGGACGAATTGAATATCAAACTGAAGTAAATGTTCCGACAAGCTCTTGCCACTCTCGGAGAATATCTCGTCTTTCTGCGCCGGGTTTTCAGCAAACCGGCCAAATGGTCTGTGTTTCTGAAAAAATGGGTGTTTGAAATGGACGCCATGGGCATCGGATCCATGCTGATTGTGTGTATCGTGTCGTTGGCCATGGGCAGCGTCATCACGTTGCAGACGGCCCTGCAGATCGAGAGTGGCTGGATTCCTTCATGGACAGTGGGCTTCGTGGCCCGTACCTCCATCGTGATGGAACTTTGTCCGACCATCATCAGTTTGTTGCTGGTGGGTAACCTCGGTTCCCGTATTACGGCGGAGATTGGCAGTATGCGCGTTACGGAACAGATTGACGCATTGGAGGTTATGGGTATAAATCCCGCCTCTCATCTGGTGTTGCCGAAAGTTCTCGCTTCCATCATCGTGAATCCCATACTTTGCGTGTTCAGCATCGCTTTCGCCCTTTTTGGCGGCTTTCTGACCGTTTGGCTTACCAACTGTATCTCCACGTACGATTTTATGGACGGTCTTACTTACTGTTTCCGGGTCTATGACGTGGTCTATGCGCTGACGAAAACTTGCATCTTCGCCTTCATCATGTCCACCGTGGCCTCCTTCTACGGCTACCGCATCGAAGGCGGCGCCCTCGAACTCGGCAAGGCCAGCACGCAAGGCATCGTGGTCTCCAGCTTTATCATCTTGGTGTTGAACGTGTTGATTACGGATATCATGCTATAACCAATAACCCATAACCTATAACTATTCTATGATCGAGGTCAACAACGTTTCCAAGTATTTCGGCGAGAAGCAGGTGCTTTTCGGCATTGACACGCAGTTCGAGGAGGGCAAGGTGAATCTGATTATCGGGCGTTCCGGGTCGGGCAAGACGGTGCTGATGAAGTGCTTGGTGGGTTTGCACACGCCCGAGGAGGGACAGGTGCTCTACAGCGGGCGCGAATTCCACAACCTGCCGGAAAAAGACAAGTTGTTGCTCCGCAAGGAAATGGGCATGGTGTTCCAGGGGTCCGCGCTGTTCGACTCCATGACTATCGAGGAGAACGTCACATTTCCGTTGGACATGTTCACGGACATGAGCGAGAGCGAGATGCGCGACCGCGCCAACTTCTGTCTCGAATGCGTTGATTTGGTGAACACAAACAAGCTGTATCCGGCGGAGTTAAGTGGTGGTATGAAGAAACGTGCCGCCATCGCCCGTGCTCTTGCCTGCAACCCCAAATACCTCTTCTTCGACGAGCCCACCTCCGGTCTGGACCCCAAAACCTCGCTGCTCATCGACGAGCTCATCACCAAGATCACCCAT
>CACXUB010000043.1:0-2752 GCA_902770735.1 uncultured Bacteroidota bacterium
GCGACTATGATGATTACGACGACCGCGACGACTACGAAGAGAGAAAATCCACTTCTGACTTAGAGGACATGTTGGAGAAGATGTCCAGGGGCCAAGAGTCCACGGGCAAAGGCAGGAAAATCTTAGGGACGGTAGGGAAAGTGGCGGCCGGTGTGGCCGGTGCCGCAGTGGTCGGCAAGATCGTGAAAAACCGCCGTGAAAAAGACGGTGATGATGACGAGGGCGGTTTGCTGAGCGACATCGGGTCCGTTTTCAAGAAAAAAGGCAAATCCGAGAACGCCTCCAGCGGCAAACCGAAGCTCGGCGGCAGCGGCAAGTCCAAACCGAGTGCAAGCGGCAACAAGCCGAAACTCGGCGGCAGCGGCAAGCCCAAACTCGGCGGCAACAGTTCATCAGGCGGCTGGTAGAAAAGCCGGAATTCCTAAGCGGAACGTAAAACAGTGTAAGGGTGCGGTCGGCAACGGTTGCGCCCTTTTTCTATGTGCAATGGACAATGTCCATTCGGTGGTGTAAGGCGAAAACAGCCAAAAGCTGAAAGCAATTATTGCTCAGCCTGAATTCTCAAACAATACAGGGGAACGTCTGATAAAGCACATACAGAGCTTTATCGAACGCTGTAAAGATCCTGTTTTTCCATCTTGGATTTGGAAAACATTTCGGACTTTATGGCAAAGAACCTATCAGCATTACGACATTGTTTTTGTATCACGCTGATAGTGTGTCTTTTATCAACCGTCTTCCTGCCTCGTCTCTATTCCCAAAACGACATATTCCCTAACGGGAACCCCGGCATCGAAATGCGCTTTGTGCCGTCCTGCACGTCCTCGACCGACGTCTCAGCCACGCAAACGGCCGCCGGACCCGTCAAGGGATTCTACATCGCCAAGCACAAGGTCACGCGGCGGCTTTGGAACGAGGTAATGGGCACCCGCACGGACGGAGAGGCCGACGACTACCTGCCCGTGACCAATGTCTCCCGCGACGAGGTGCAGCTTTTCATCTTCTGGCTCAACCAAAAGACGAAGATGCACTACCGCCTCCCCACGGAATCGGAGTGGACGTGCGCCGTCCAGACGGGATTCCTTCCGGACGTGACCCCCTCCTTCTACCTCGGTGGCGATGATGCTTCCACGGGATTCCGACTGGCGATGGATTACGATGGCGGGGTTGATAACGATTACTTAGACTTAGGCAATGATGATGAGGAAGCTGTGTGGAGCAAGGAGGATAGCCTCAGGATGGCGGGGAGCACTCCCCCACCCTCCCAAACAACTGCCAACGACACCACGAAGGTCTCTATCCGGGCCCTCCTCGCCGCCGAGAAGGCCGCCGAACGACAGGAAAGAGCGGCCAAACGGAAGGCATTCCTCAACACCTACCCACTGAACATCTTCTTCACCCTCAATGCCGCCTACACCTCCATGCCGCAATGGTCCTTCGGGTTCAAGGTCGGCACGGTGAAACGCTTCGGCTGGTACCTCAGCGCCATGACCAACTTCAACTACAGAGGGGCTTTCTCACCCTTCGAGGAGGACGGGCATTACATCCTCACCGGCGTTTCCAAGACCACCTACCTCGAAGGCCAGTTGGGGCTGGTCGTCCGCCCCCTTGAACTGTTCTCCCTCCATATCGGTGCCGGATACAGCTACCGTACCCTCAACTTCGAGAGCGACCAGGGCTGGCATTATTACCCGAAGCGGAACTATCACGGTCCCACGGCTTCGCTCGGCGTGATGTTCCACATCCGACATCTCGTCCTCTCCGCCGAGGCCACTGGCATGATGTACAACCTGAACCCGATTAACGATATAAGATGCGCTTGGGGCGTACGGATGGGGGTGGGGGTTAGTTTTCCAATTAAGAATTAAGAATTATGAATTATGAATTATGAATGTAGAATGAAGAATAGACAATGGAAGGGGTGAAAAGATATTGGTATAAAAGTACATGGGTAGCTCTCTTTTTTACGATGGGGCTTCTCTTTACCTTTTGCGGGAAAGATCCTGTTTTTGAGCAGGGGGACTACCTTTATGAGCATGACGATTTCACAAAGATGGAAAACATCAACGGGATCCTCATCCACTGGTCGGACACGATGGAGCTCAGCGAGGAGCAGAAAACCGTGGTGCGGAACTTGGTCGCGAATCTGGTGAACGTATCGGGTGGAACTTATAGAATGGGTGCGCAAAACAGTGACCCCCAATCCGACAATTATGACCCTGAGGCGCGCGACAACGAGAGTCCCGTGCACGAGGTGACCCTGAGCGACTTCTACCTCGGCAGGTTCGAAATCACCCAGCGTGAGTGGCGCGCGATCATGGGCGATGATTTGAACTGGTCGGAACAATACGGCAAAGGCGACGACTTCCCCGCCTACAATGTATCGAGGAACGATGCGCTGCGGTTTTTGGAGAAGCTGGGTGCGATGACCCGACTGCCCTTCCGGCTGCCCACCGAGGCGCAGTGGGAGTATTCCGCACGGGGCGGTTCCAACTCGCTGCATTACCGTTTCAGCGGCAGCAACCAAGTGGACGAGGTGGCTTGGCATCACGGCAATTCGGACGATGTGCTGCATCCCATGGGCGGAAAACTGCCCAACGAATTAGGTTTCTATGACATGAGCGGCAGTCTGTGGGAGTGGTGCTCGGACACCTACGGACCGTACCCTTCCGCACCGCAGACCGACCCGCTGGCCGACTCCGGGAGCCAGTTCGTGCTGCGCGGCGGCGCGTGGACCTACCTGCCCGCCTAC
>CACXUB010000043.1:2831-24973 GCA_902770735.1 uncultured Bacteroidota bacterium
TAGGCCGCACCTCCGAGCCTATTTTCGCGAAAATTTGTGTACGAGCCGCTTTTATTCGCGAAAATTTGTATTTTTGCGCGTTTTATTCGCGAAAATTTGTATGGTCCAGCTTGACTTGAATAAGATTGTCTGTCTGACCGTTTTGGTCATTATTTCATTGTTAGGCCACTCCCAAAATCCAGTCACCCTGCAATTCACCGGACAAGACCAGTACGGCCAGCACGTGCCGTTGAGCACCGTCACCGTGGAGAATGTCACCAAGCATTGGCAGGAGGTGCTCCATTACCCCGACACCACCCTCATTATGGGAACCACCGGCATCGAGGAAATCGGCTGGGGCGGGGATGGCGTGCGGCTGTTCCAAAACACGCCGAACCCCTTTGACGGGGTGACCGATTTCGTCCTTCACCTTCCCGAGGCATCAACGGTGACGCTCGAAATCTGCGACCTGAACGGCAACGTGGCAGCCACCTATCAGGGCTCTTTGGAGCCGGGAAGCCACCTGTTCCGGGCGTGGCTGGCAAGTCCGCAAACCTACCTGCTACAAGCCCGGACGAGCGACGGCAACGTCCAGATCAAGATGGTCAACACGGGCAATGGCGGACAGAGCCGGATGGAGTATCTCGGCAAGGATGACACGCATTGGGCGGGAAAGTCGGGTGGCGATGACAAAGGGAGCACCGATATGCCGTTTTCCTTCGGCGACTTGATGATGTATGTGGGCGACGTCCATTTGGCGGGAACGGATTTCACCAGTGATCCGGTGCTTCAGATGCAAAACGGTTCGGAATTGATTACGCTTCCGTTCAACTTGCCACTGCCCACCGTGACGACCGAAGCCGCGACCAACATCACGCCCACGGAGGCCAAGCTGAACGGTTTGGTAGTGGAAACCTCCGGGTATCCTGTTTTCAGCCACGGTTTCCTGATCACCGACAACGCCCAGTTGGTCGGGGCCTCCGACTACACGGACGGCGCGGGCGGCGGAAGTTTCCATTATGAGGTCAACGGCCTGCAGATGGGCACCCGCTACTACTACCGGGCCTATGCCAGGACGGCGTTGGGGACCACCTTCGGGGACATCCTCTACTTCGACACGCAGTCGGATCTGCCGGAGGTGCACACATTCATGGTGACGGACACCGCAATCCACGGGGCGGTCTGCGGCGGCAATGTGACGTATGACGGCGGCAGTGCCGTGACGACGCGCGGTGTCTGCTGGAGCACGACGCAGAGCCCTACCTTGAGCAACATCCACACCAGCGACGGCAGCGGTGTCGGCAGTTTCACGAGCCACATCTTCGGCTTGTACGCCAACACCACGTACTACGTGCGGGCATACGCCACCAACAGCGTGGGCACGGCCTACGGCGAGGAGCGCAGTTTTACCACTCTGACTTCCGACACGGTCATAGGTCCGTTCTACTGCGGCATAGACTCAGTGGCCGACTACGACGGCAACCGCTATCCCACGGTCGAAATCGGCACCCAGTGCTGGATGAAGGAGAACCTTCGCACCACGCACTATCCCGATGGCATGACCATCCCCGAGTACCCGTCTTCCTATGACAATTATCGAAGAGCACCCGGAGACAACAGTGGCAATGTGCCCATTTATGGCTACCTTTACAATATGGGGGCAGCAATGCACGGAGCTAACGCAAACGACTCCAATCCCGACGGGGTGCAAGGAATTTGTCCTGAGGGATGGCATATACCCAGTTGTACTGAATCCGAACAGTTGATGTATTTTGTGGGTAGCCAAAGCCAATATACGTGCAACGGCAACAACATATCCAAAGCATTGGCCTCCACCACCCGATGGGAAAATGGCACAGGAGTGAACCCTCCTCTAAGTTTTTGTTCTCCTAAGATGGATTTGCCTTCCAACAATGCCACCGGTTTTTCTGCGCTGCCGGCAGGCTTCTATTCCTTGAATTTTTACTACCAAGATGAAGCCCGTTTCTTCTGTTACGATTCCTTTTCGTTTTTCGGATCGGGGCTCGGCGATGGCGGCCAGGACACCGAGGAAAAGACGTTCCGTTACTGGGGGGATATTTCCTTCAACAGTGGTTACGATGTTGTTTCCGTACGTTGTCTTCTAAATGATTCGGGGGTGGACAGCAGTACGGCTGTTTTGCCGGTCGTCTCGCTTATCACTCTCGACGGCATTGACGCCACTTCGGCCTCCTGCATAGGTTTTGTGACGGCCAGCGGCGGATCGGCGGTAACCACCAGAGGATTTTGCTGGAGCACCTCCCAAAACCCTACCGTGGGTGACAGCCACACCTCCGAAGGCATCGGCACAGGCCGCTTCAACAGCGAAATCACAGGTCTGTCGCCCGGCACCACCTACTATTTGCGTCCCTACGCCACCAGCGATGTGGGCACTGCCTACGGGGAAGAGCGGAGTTTCACCACCTACTGGCCTGACTCCTGCGGAGGCAGTACCGTGATGGACTACGACGGCAACATCTACCGCACCATTCAAATCGGCACCCAGTGCTGGCTGAGGGAGAACTTGCGGGCCACGCACTTTGCCGACAGCACGGCGATAGCACTTGGCTATAATGCAACCACATACGCAACCACACCCTATCGCTTTGCCCCTTGGAATGGCGATAACGAGGCGGTCCCCATATTCGGATATCTCTACAACAGAGCGGCTGCTTTGCATGGTTCGGACACCAGCAGTGCCAACCCCAGCGGCTTGCAAGGCGTCTGCCCTGCAGGTTGGCACGTACCGAGTGCCGCTGAGTGGCATCAACTTGTCGATTATGTAGGCAGCCAAGCCGAATACAGATGCGGTGACGACAGCAATCTCGTCGCCAAGGCATTGGCTTCCACAAAGTTCTGGTCTTATTCCGACAACGAATGCTCCGTGGGCAATACTCCCGCAACCAATAACGCCTCGGGGTTCTCCGCTCTGCCTGCGGGCTCCGCTTTCCTTGAAGAAGCAGTGTTTTGGATTACCGACGACCCGTCAAATGTTAATGTTGACCACGCCTGTTTGAGAAGCTCTTGTTCAGACTTCTGCGGTTTCAACATCATTTCCCATGGTCAAAACAATGCGTTTTCCGTCCGCTGCCTCCGCGATTAACGTGCGGCCTTCTGCCACTCGTACACCACGTTGTTCACCACCATCATCTTATTCACAAACAGGGAATTGTAGAAGGTCACCAACGATTCCCGCTCGGACGCGCACTGCGGATAGCGCCGCATGATGTCGTTCAACACGGCCTCGCGGTGCCGTTCCCGGATTTCGTAATTGTTCTTGAAAAAGTCCGACTGCACGTACTCCGACAGCTTGTCAACCGGCGACATCCCGTTGGCCTCGGCCGCCCGGTTCCAATCCCAGAACGGACGGAAAAGCGTGTCCACGGCCTGCTCCACCCGCTTCGCCACCTCCGCCGGAATCTTCTGACTATCAGTTTTTTCAACAGCAACATTCACTTCCTTGGAAGGCATATCCGCATGGTTTGAAAACTCTTGGGATGGTTGCCGAAGCGATATATCCTCCTCATCCGCAACCCTTTCGGAAGTCACCACGTCCAACGGGGCATTCTCCACCTCCAGCGGTTGTCCTTCCACCGGCTTTTCCGCTGCTTTTGGCGAAAGCACCCACGCCGTTATCCCAATGACGGCCACGGCGGTCAAGATGACGAGCATCGGGAGCAGTCGTTGACGGCGCTCCATCCGCTGCAGAATCTCCTCCGCATTGCCGAACCGTTTCTCGCGGTCAGGCTGCGTGCACTTGCGGGCAACACCCCGGTAAGAACACGGGAAAATCCGCCGCAAGACGACCCCGAAGGCGTAGATGTCGGCACGGCAGTCCAACGCCGCGCCGCCGCTCTTCTGCTCGGGCGCCGCGTACTTGTCCGATCCCGCCGGCTGCTTGAAAACGCCGTGGTAGTCGGTGTCCGCCAATCCGAAATCGATGATTTTCACGTTGTGGCCGTTGTGGGTAATCAAGATGTTGTCGGGTTTCAGGTCGCGGTGGATGATCTGTTTGCCGTGGAAATAGGACATCGCCGACAGGACCTCCTTCGCGATCTTCCTCCGCACGGCCGCCGACGGCTTCTGTAGGAGGAACTCCTTGAGCGTGCAGCCATCGACATACTCCATCACGATGCATGGCCCCGCGACTGGGTCGGTCTCGAAGCTGAACGTGTGCACGATGTTGGGATGGTCCATCTGCACTCCCAATTCGAACTCTTTGGTCAACAGCTCGTTATAGACCGCCTTCCGTTGAAATTCCGGTTTCAGGCCCTTCAGCACGAACCATTTGCCGTACCGTTTTGCCTTATACAAGCGGTTGAAGCCGCTCGACGGGATTTCCGAATACGCGGTGAACACGTCCGAGATGTTCTCGAACGAGGAGGTGACTTCGCCGGAGGAGGAAGCCGGATCTGAACCATTATGCAATTCGCTGGAATCGGACATATCGGCGGCAAAAGTACACAAATTACGGATATACACTGACACCCGCAAAAAAGTGTATCTTTGCCGCGAAAAACCATCCTATAGTATGAAAACCCACTTATTCGCCATCGCCGTTCTGCTCATCCTGTTGTGCGGATGCCACCAGAACCGTCGGCCCGTCAAGCACTTCGAAGGGCAGGCATTCGGCACCACCTATTCCATCACCTGCGTCACCGATCCTGCAGACAAGCGTCCGCTCCCGCACGCGCAAATCGACTCGCTACTGGCGGATTTGTCGCACACGTTCTCCATTTTCGACACCACCTCCATCATTTACCGATGGAACAAGGGAGAAGATGTCGAGCTGAACGAAGATTTCCTCAACGTGCTCCGACTTTCCAAGACAATCAGCACCAATACCGAGGGCGCGTTCGACTGCACCGTGCAGCCGCTGGTGCAGCTGTGGGGGTTCGGCAAGGACGGCGTGCGGCACACGGTTGGTGACGACACGCTCGCAGCGATTCGCGAGTTCGTCGGCTTCCAACTTGTTGACATCCAAGGGGACAGCATCCTTCGGAAAGACCCGCGTGTGCAGCTGAACTTCAACGCCGTGGCGAAAGGCTATGCGGTTGATCGGGTGGCCGACTGGTTAGTGGACAACGGCTATGCAGACTGTCTCGTCGAGATCGGCGGCGAGGTGGCGGCCCGCGGCAACAAGAACGGCAAACCCTGGAAAGTGGGCATCCAAATTCCGACCCAAACGGCCGACGGTGCGCGGGAGAGCTTCGAAAGCCTTCCCCTACCCGACCGTCGCGCCGTGGCCACGAGCGGCAACTACCGCAACTACTTCGAAGAGGACGGTGTGCGCTACACCCACATCCTCGACCCGCGCACCGGTCAGCCCGAACGCACCAACTTGCTGAGTGTCACGGTCGTCGCCCCCGACTGCGCCACCGCCGACGCCTACGCCACCGCCTTCATGGTGATCGGCCACGAACGTTCCGCGCAAATCGTGAAGCAGCATCCGGAATTGGAGGCGTGGTTCATTGTTGCGGACGGGGACGGAGGGTGGAAGACAATTAAGAATTAAGAATTATGAATTATGAATTATGAATTATGAATTATGAATGAAGTTGCAATCTATGATTAAGAACAAGATACTAAAGAGACTCCAAGATTATAACCGTCTTAATGAGACAGTCTTCATGGGAGTGCTTTCCCTTTTCTGTTTCGCTATATCCATCTTTCGGTTTGTCTATACGGACACCAACGTCTTTCTTTTCCTGAATTGGAATCTGTTTTTAGCGTTTGTGCCTTGGGCTTTCTCCAGTTTGATGGTCATACAACCCAAACTTCGCGGCTCTAAATGGATGTTTGTCGTTTTGCTTTGCTCGTGGCTACTCTTTTTCCCGAATGCTCCGTACATCCTGACGGACTTGTTTCACCTTCGTCTCACTTCAGCCATGCCAATATGGTTCGACTTGGTTCTTATTCTCTCTTTTGCCTGGACGGGACTTCTGTTCGGCTTTCTTAGTCTTTGGGACATAGAGGATTTACTCAGAAACCGCCTCAAAGAAAAATATGTCATCGGCATTTCTGTCCTGTTGCTTTTCATCGGCAGTTTTGGCATTTACATTGGCAGGTATCTGCGGTGGAACAGCTGGGATATCCTTACCTCACCCTTTCAGCTATTGTATGACATAGGCGATCGTTTGGTCAATCCATTGTCACATCCCAGAACCTGGGGCGTGACCCTTCTAATGGGACTGTTTCTCAACATGCTGTACTTTTCTTTCAGAATGATAAGGAAGAGAATGTGCCCTGGGGTCTTCGACGAAGAGGATATTCCTTACGCAGATGAAGTGGACTACCACGGGAAAAGAGTTTTTCTTGATGAAGAAGGGTTTGGAATAATTGAAATAGAAGGAAAATATGGGTATATTGACAAGAATAAAAATTTGGTGATCAAAGCGGTGTATGACGATGCATATCCATTCTACAATGGGAATGCCCCCGCTAAAATGAACGGGAAGTGGGGACTCATCGACAAAAAAGGGAAATACATTATTGAGCCAGAATACGATGATATTGAGGCCTTTCATGAAGGGTTGGCATTGGTTGAACTTCATGGGAAAAATGGTTACATCAACAGGCAGGGCGAAATGGTGATTCCTATGGTTTACGACCAAGCATCTGTTTTCCAAGATGGTCAAGCCCTTGTTTCATTGGATGGCAAGAGTTTTTTTCATATTGACAAACAAGGCAAAAAAATCAAGAATGACAAATAGTAATTGACACTCTTACTCCTTTTGAAATGAGAACAATGGTATCTAATCAAATTACAAAAATTCTGACGCAATTATTCAAAAAAAGTGTATCTTTGCAACTGGTAATATTTTGATTGTTTCTATATGATCAACGACAGAATAGATAATATGTTATCAGTTCTTGACAACTATCTGCTTGACAATGTTGACAGCATCAGCAAGCAGATAGCTTCGGATTTTCGCCATCGCAGGGTGGAAAAAGGGATGACGCGCGAAGAGATCGCCGAACGCGCTGGTGTTGCATTGAGTAACGTGGCAAGGTTCGAGCAGAAAGGGCTTGTTTCGCTGAAAAATCTGATAGGACTGGCAATGGCGTTGGGCTATACAACCGAAATCAAAAGCCTGTTTGCCCATCCAAAATACTCGACAATGGAGGAACTGACTCAGATTCGTAAAAATACTGGAAAAACAAAGGCTTATAAGAAATGAAAACAGATAAATTGATGGTGAAATACCACGACCGAACTGTCGGAACACTGACCCTCACCCCCGACGATCGTCTGTGCGCCTTCGAATACGACAGTGCATGGCTGTCCGACGGATTCAGCATATCACCATTAGAGCTTCCGCTGAAAGCAGGTCTGTTTATTGCCAAACATCAGCCTTTCCACGGCAACTTCGGCATTTTCGAAGACAGTCTCCCCGATGGTTACGGGCGCTATCTGCTTCGCAAAGCGCTTTTGCGTGAAGGCATCAACGACGACAACCTGTCTGCCCTTGACAGATTGAGCATTGTGGGCAATAGTGGAATGGGGGCTTTAACGTATCATCCTGAGACAAAAGTAATTAAAGATTCCGAGATTCTTGATTTCGATCTCCTTCAAGAGAAAGCGTTGCAAGTGTTGAAAGAACAGCAAGACACCGATGCGGGGTTGCTTCTATACAATAGCGGCAACAGCGGCGGAGCACGTCCGAAAGCCATTTTCAGCGATAACGAAGGGCATTGGCTGATCAAGTTCCGCCACTATTACGACCCTACCGATATTGGGCAACAAGAGTTCCATTACAATGAAGTGGCCAAAAGATGCGGCATAAACATCCCTGACTGCAAGCTCACGAACGGTCGCTATTTTACAACCCGCCGATTCGACATTGCGCCTGACGGGAAGCGAATTCATACGGCAACAGCAGGCGGATTGCTGTGCCTGTCGTTGAGTATGCCTTTTCTTGACTATGAAAACCTGCTTGCGTTGACCGGTTTTCTCACCCAAAATGCCAAGGAGGTGGAGGAAATGTATCGACGCATGGTGTTCAACTATTTGACTGACAACAAAGACGACCACTGCAAAAATTTCAGTTTTTTTGTTTCAAAAACTGGAAGTGACCGATATTCCTGGCATCTTGCGCCCGCATACGATTTGACGCTGTGTACGGAAGGATACAATGGAGAGCATGCAACATCTGTCAACAGGACAGGCACCCCCACCCTACAAGACATGATAGCCGTCGGAACAAAAAACAAGATGAGCGCTGAACGCTGCCGGGAAATTTTCGAAGAGGTCAAATCAAATTGCGATGACTTGCTTTTATACAAAATCGAAGAAACATAGAAAATGTATCTTTGCCCCACACCCTAACCTATTAACCTCCTAACCTTTTAACCTTTTAACCTTTTAACCTATAAACCTTAAACCCTAAACCAAACATGAACGAACTAAACAAACAAATCATAGACGTGCTGGCAAACAGCACCGAGAAACTGAACCACAAGCAGATCGCGGCCAAGATGAAGATCTTCGACAAGAAAGGCCGCGCGGAAGTCATGAAGGAGCTGGGGAAGCTCGTCAACGCCAAGGTCGTGCTGAAGGCCGGCCGCGGCAAGTACAAGCTGAACAGCAAGTTCCAGGACACCAAGACCACCGGCAAGCACTACATCGTCGGCCGCGTGGAGCAGAAACGCAGCGGCATGGCCTTCGTCATCCCGCAGGGCAAGCAGGACGACACCGCCGAGGAATCGACCATTGACGACATCTTTGTGGCAGACGGCAACCTCGGCAACGCCCTCAACGGTGACCTCGTGAAGGTGGTCCTCTTCCCCGCCCGCAAAGGCAAACGCCTTGAAGGTCAGGTGGTCGAGGTCGTGCAGCGCAGCAAACGGCAGCTCGTCGGCACTATCCACATCAAGCAAGGCATCGCCTTCTTCGTGCCCGACAACACGATTCTGCGCCGCGACGTCATCATCCCCGGCAAGCAGCTGCGCAAAGCCAAGACCGGCGACAAAGTGGTGGTGCACATCCTCGACTGGGCGTCCGGTCACCGCAACCCCATCGGCGAGGTCCTCAACGTGCTCGGCAAGCCCGGTAGCAACGAGGTGGAAATGCTCTCCATCCTCGCCGAAAGCGACTTCCCCGTCACCTTCCCGAAAGCCGTTGAGCAGGAGGCTGAAGCGATTCCCACGGAAATTCCTGAAAAGGAAATTCTGCGCCGCCGCGACTTCCGCGATGTGACCACCTTCACCATCGACCCCGCCGACGCCAAGGACTTCGACGACGCGCTCTCCTTCGAGGTGCTCGAAAGCGGCCTCTACCGCGTGGGCATCCACATCGCCGACGTCTCCTACTACGTCAAACCCGGCAGCGGCATCGACCAGGAAGCCTACAACCGAGGCACTTCTGTCTATCTCGTCGATCGCACCATCCCGATGCTGCCCGAAGCGCTCTCCAACAACCTCTGCTCGCTGCGTCCCGACGAGGACAAGCTCTGCTACAGCGCCGTCTTCGACCTCGACGACAAGGCCAAAGTCCACAAGGAGTGGTTCGGTCACACGATCATCCGTTCCAACCGCCGCTTCGACTACGAGCAGGCGCAGCAGATCATAGAGACCGGCGAGGGCGACCTCAGCGAGGCCATCCTGCAGCTGCACAAACTCGCTCAGGTGATGCGCAAGCAACGTTTCGACAACAACGCCATCAGCTTCGAAACCGAGGAGGTCAAGTTCAAACTCGACGAAAACGGCAAGCCCATCGGCGTCTATCTCAAAGAGCAGAAAGAGGCCAACTGGCTCATCGAGGAGTTCATGCTGCTGGCCAACAAGCGCGTAGCCGAGAAAATCGGCAAGAAACGCAGCGTCGGGCAGCCTGAAAACGTCTTCGTCTATCGTGTGCACGACAAGCCGTTGGAGGAGAAATTGGGCACCTTCAAGAATTTCGTCAAGAAGTTGGGCTTCGACCTGAAGACCACCTCCACGAAAGCCTTCAGCAGCTCGCTGAACAAGATGCTGGAGGGCGAGAAGGGCAAACCCGACTACGACATGCTGAGCAAGCTCTCCATCCGCATCATGGCGCGGGCCGTCTATACCACCGACAACATCGGCCACTACGGCTTGGCGTTCCCCTACTACACCCACTTCACCTCGCCCATCCGCCGTTATCCGGACTTGATGGTGCACCGGCTGTTGGACCGTTACCTGGCGCACCAGCCGTCGGTGAGCAAAGAGCAGTACGAGGACTACTGCAAGCACTGTTCCGACATGGAGCGGCAGGCGATGGAGGCCGAGCGCAACTCCATCAAGTACAAGCAGGCCGAGTACCTGGCCGACAAGATCGGGCAGGAGTTCGACGCGGTGGTGTCGGGCATCTCGAAATGGGGCGTCTATGCCGAGCTGAAGGAGTCGCACTGCGAGGGCATGATCCCGATGCGCAGCTTCGACGATGACTTCTATTACATTGACGAAGAGAACTATACGCTTGTGGGCTTGCATCACGGCAAGAACCTCCGTTTCGGCGACCCCGTGCGCGTGCGCGTGGTGGCCGTCGACATCATCAAACGCCGGATGGACTTCGAGCGCGTTTAGCACACATTTACCCGTTGCAGAAGCCAAAAAAAATCGTACTTTTGCGCCCTAAACGTTAAACCGTAAACCCTAAACCGTAAAATATGACTTTACAAGAATTTCAAGCAGATTTGAGAATGGGCATCCCGGCGGAAATCCCCGCCGCACAGCCTTACGATCCGAATATCAACCATGCGCCGAAACGCAAGGACATCCTCACCAAGAAGGAAAAACAGCTCGCCCTGCGCAACGCGCTCCGTTACTTCCCGGCCTCGCAGCACGCCGCCCTGGCTCCCGAGTTCGCCCAGGAGCTGCACGACTACGGCCGCATCTACATGTACCGCTACCGTCCGACCTACGAGATGTATGCCCGTCCCATCGAGGCTTATCCCGCCAAGTGCAAACAGGCGGCGGCCATCATGCTGATGATCCAGAACAACCTCGACCCCGCCGTGGCACAGCACCCGCACGAGCTCATCACCTACGGTGGCAACGGTGCCGTTTTCCAGAACTGGGCACAGTACCGCCTGGTCATGAAATACCTGTCGGAGATGACCGACGAGCAGACTCTCGTGATGTACTCCGGTCACCCGCTGGGACTCTTCCCGTCGCACAAGGACGCGCCCCGCGTGGTCGTGACCAACGGCATGGTGATCCCCAACTACTCCAAACCCGATGACTGGGAGCGGATGAACGCGCTGGGTGTCAGCCAATACGGACAGATGACCGCCGGCTCCTACATGTACATCGGACCGCAAGGCATCGTGCACGGCACCACCATCACGGTGCTGAACGCCAGCCGCAAGATCGGCGGCGAAATCGGCGGCAAGCTCTTCGTGACCGCCGGCTTGGGCGGCATGTCGGGCGCGCAACCGAAGGCCGGCAACATCGCCGGTGTGGTTTCCATCACTGCGGAAATCAACCCCGCCGCCACGCAGAAACGCTACGAGCAGGGTTGGGTCGATGAGGTGCACGAGAACCTCGACGAGCTCTTCGTGAAGGTCAACGAGGCCCGCGCCCAGAAAATCGCGAAATCGTTCGCCTACCAAGGCAATATCGTCGATTTGTGGGAGTATTGCGCCGAACACGACATCCAGGTCGATCTCGGCAGCGACCAGACCTCGCTGCACAACCCGTGGGCGGGCGGCTACTATCCCGTGGGCATCTCCTTCGAGGAAGCCAAGCAGATGATGGCCGACTATCCCGAGAAGTTCAAAGCCGCCGTGGAGGCCAGTCTGCGCCGCCAGGTGGCCGCCATCAACAAGCTGACGGCCAAGGGCATGTACTTCTTCGACTACGGCAACGCCTTCCTGTTGCAATCCTCCCGCGCCGGCGCCGACATCCTCAAGGAGGACGGCACGTTCCGTTATCCCTCTTACGTCCAAGACATTATGGGACCGATGTGCTTCGACTACGGTTTCGGTCCGTTCCGTTGGGTCTGCACTTCCGGCAAGCCCGAGGATTTGGATGTCACCGACCACATCGCCATGGATGTGCTGAAAGAGATCAGCGAGCATGCGCCTGCGGAGATTTCGCAGCAGATGCGCGACAACATCACCTGGATCAAGGGGGCCAAGGAGAACCACCTCGTCGTGGGTTCGCAAGCCCGTATCTTATACGCTGACTGTGAGGGTCGTACGAAGATCGCCGCCGAGTTCAACAAGGCGGTGCGCGACGGCAGACTTTCCGCACCGGTAGTCCTCGGTCGTGACCACCACGACGTGAGCGGCACGGACTCCCCGTTCCGCGAGACCTCCAACATCTACGACGGCAGCAGCTTCTGCGCCGACATGGCCGTGCAGAACGTCATCGGCGACGGTTTCCGCGGCGCCACGTGGGTCTCGATCCACAACGGCGGCGGCGTCGGCTGGGGCGAGGTCATCAACGGCGGCTTCGGCATGGTGCTGGACGGCAGCGACGACAGTGACCGCCGTCTGCGCTCGATGCTTTTCTGGGACGTGAACAACGGCATCTCGCGCCGCGCGTGGGCCCGCAACGACGGCGCCCTCTTCGCCATCAAGCGTGCGATGGAGGCATGTCCGGAATTGCACGTGACGTTGCCGAATTTCGCAGATGATACGTTGATTGAAAAAATGTTCGAATAGTGAGCAGTGATCTGTGATCTGTGATCTGTGATCTGAAAAAAGAAAGTAAAGGTTTGGAGAAGTAAATAATGGACCATAAAGATCTGAATGTTTGGAAAGAGAGTATGAAGCTAGTGAAGGAAGTGTATCTTTTGTTGAAAACATTTCCTTCCTATGAGCAATATGGGATAAGTGCTCAGATGAGAAGGTCTGCCGTTTCAATACCTTCAAACATAGCAGAAGGTGCCGGTCGAAACAACGACAAAGAAAATTTACGGTTTTGCCATTACTCACATGGTTCTCTCGCAGAACTTGAGACACAGCTACTTCTCTCAGCTGAGCTTGGCTATATCAAAAAAGACAACAGTGTTTTCAAACAAATCACCACTGTCAGAAAACTTCTTTCAGGTTATATCCATCATCTACAAACAAAACTGGACGTCACCACCAAACAAACAACCCCCTAATCTCAGATCACTGTTCACAGATCACTGTTCACTGATCACTGATCACTAAAATGATAATGCGTACTCCAACCATAACGATATTGATCCTAACGCTCGTTGCGTGCCTTTCCGGTTGCCACAAAAAACCGGAACCGATCGTCATCACTCCTGACATTGAGAAAAACCACCTGGAGCGGAACCATATCTTCGGGAAAGTCAAATATTTGGAGACGGAGACGTTCAACTTGCAACGGGATTCGTTGTCGGTGAAGGACACGGCGGATCTGAAAAAGCTGCTCGCGGCATGCGATTCGTTGTGCGATGCCCCCGACTATTCCAGTTCGATTCAGCGTTATACCTCCGACGGCTACCTGATGGAGTTCGTCAAGCACGGGCATATCGGCAACGCCTACTACCGCACCTACACCTACAACAACGAGGCGCGCATCACCGGATGGAACGAGTACGCCCATGACAGCACGTTGGTCACCCACGGGACGTACACCTACGACCGCAACGGGTTCCTCGTGGGCGAGCAGGTCTATCAGGGCGACAGCCTGGTGATGTCGTTCGCGCACACCACCGACGGCATCGGCAACGCCATACGCACTGTACAGAGTTTCGGCAAACTGAAGACTGCCACCGAGAACAAGTACAACGAGCAAGGTCTGGTCACGCAGATCACCGAGTACGAGCCCGACGGCAAAGTCTTCAAGACGGCCAAGATCGAGTACGACAACTACGGCGACGAGGTCAACCGGTGCGTGTACAAAGCCGGCGACCAGATGATTGAATACACCTACACAGAATACGCCCAGGACGGTCGCGTGCGGAAGGTCATCTACGAGGACAAACTGCACCACGTCAAGGAATTCCACTACTTCTTCGACTACGACACCCACAAAAACTGGCAAACCGAGGTCTGCGCCGTGGATGGCCGGATTGTATATGTGAAACAACGGAAATTCGAATATTATGAATGAGCTGTTGGCTGTTGGCTGTTAGCTGTTGGCTGTTCACTGGCGAGAACTTGAAAGTTGTAAAGAGGAAGGACGTAGACGTAGACTTAAGACTTAAGACTTAAGACTTAAACTTAAACTTAGACTTAGACTTAGACTTAGACTTAAACTTAGACTTAAACTTAGACTTAAACTTAAACTTAGACTTAAACTTAGACTTAGACTTAGAACTTAAACTTAGACTTAGAACCTAGACTTAGACTATTCACTAATCACTAATCACTAATCACTAATCACTAATCACTAATCACTAATCACTAATCACTAAATCACTAATCACTAATCACTAATCACTAATCACTAATCACTAATCACTAATCACTAATCACTAATCACTAATCACTATTCACTATTCACTATTCACTATTCACTATTCACTATTCACTAATCACTATTCACTAAGACAAAAAAATTTAATCACAAATAAAACGAAACAACAATGGATTTAAGCAAGATTTTATCGATCACAGGCAAAGGAGGCCTGTTCAAATTTCTCTCGAAAACCACTAACAGCTTCATCGTGGAAGGTTTGGACGATGGAAAGCGTTTTCCCGCATTCTCCAACGACGGCGTGGCCGCATTAGACAACATCGCCATCTTCACGGAAACCGACGAAGTGCCGCTTCAGACCGTTTTCCAGAACATCTACCGCAAGGAAGACGGCAAGAAGATGGAGATGCCGAAGGACAACAACGCCATCAAGGCATATTTCGCCGAAATCCTGCCCGAATACGACCGCGAAAGAGTCTATGTCTCCAACATGAAGAAGGTCTTCACCTGGTACAACATCCTCGTGGAACACAACCTCGTCGATCTGGAAGAACCGGCCACCGAGGAGAAGACCGAAGAACCCGCCCCGGAAAATTCTGACAATCAATAATTCTGCCGCAGTGCTAATGTAGGGCTGCCGCGCTGCAACGGAAAGGCTGCCGAACTGCGACAGCCCTACATCTCCTAACCTCCTAACCTCCTAACCTTCTAACCTCCTAACCTCCTAACCTTCTAACCTTTTTAACCCATTAACCTTTAACCGTTATGAGAGAAAACCGCCCTTGGATCATCTGGCTGACCATCATCGCCGTAATCTGCTTTGGATTAGGCATTTACCTCTATTACTCGTTCTTCCGGCAGTCGAAGTCGGAGTTGATCGAGGCCATTCCCACGGACGCGGTCTTCATCCTCACCTTGAACGACAATGACGGGTTTGTGAGCAGCACGTCGAAGGTGGCGCCCTACCTGAACGAGTTGCTCGTGATGGACGCGCTGCCGGCCTACGAGACCATGCGGAACAAGCTTCCCAACGGGGAGTACGACCTCTCCGTCTCGGGTCACGGCACGGACAATGGTGTCAGCGTCCTGTTCAACATGCACGCTGACAAAGCGGCCTTCAAACGGCTGCTGCGCGCCCTCAGCATAGACCCCAACAACTACACCGCTTTCGAAGGGAACCGTATCTACACCTACGGCACTAACTTCAAAAGCATGAAATTCGCCTATTTCAACCACATCATCTCCATCTCGCCGGACATCGAGGTGCTGAAACGCGCCATCGTCCAGCACGCCCATCCGAAGAACCTGTTTTCCGACAAGCAGTTCAAGGAGATGTACGAATTGACGGAAAAGAACAAAAAGCAGAACTGGCTGATCATCCAACCACAGCGTTACACCGCTTTCCTGTCCTCTTTCTTGAAGGAGAGTCTTGCCAAAACAATGTCCGGAAGTTTGAAAGGGACGGACTGGACGGCGTTGCAGCTACGCTTTTCCAGCAACGAGATGTTCCTGTCCGGCTATGCGATGGTCGAAAGCCAGAACAACGAGGATTTCGAGATACAAAGCCATTTGATGACGGATGAGATGGACCTCGCCAACATCTACCCGGCAAGCGCAGACTGGTACACCCATCTGGAAATCCGCAGAGGACGGGATTTCAACGTCAAGCGGCTGTTCAAGGGTATCCAGATCAATGGCCTTGCGCCCGCCGAAATCGGTTATTTCTCCCTTCGCGGAGATTCCACAACCTACCGTTACGTGGCTCTGGTGCGCAACATGGGCCATGATCCACTGGAGGTTTTCTACAAGGACGCCGCCAAGGCCGATTCCGCCCGCGCTGCCCATCCCGACGGCATCTACCAGACTCCGGAGCCGCCCCAACCCCTGATGAAAGCCTTCGCCCCCGACTCCGCCAACTGGTTCGTGGTAAAAGACAACGCGCTCGTCTTCGCGGAGTCCAAAGAGGCGCTGAAAACATACCTCGCCAGTCTGAAATCCAATGGACCGTTAACCAAAAACAGATTGTATAATTTTGTGAATGAGTCCGTTGCGTCTTCCGCCCGAATGAATTTTGTCATCCTGAACGAGGAAAACAACCCCTTCTGGTACAACCAACTTTCCGAGAAGGGCAAAGCCAGTCATTTCGGGAAAGACCTCCGCATCTTCTCTTTCAGCCACGACGATATGGAAAACGGACAGCACCTGCTGCCCGTGAATCTGTACCTTTTGTTTTAGTGAGTAGTGAATGGTGAGTAGTGAGTAGTTCGCTGTTCGCTGTTCACTGTTCGTAAGCGACAAGTCTATTGACAGCGTACACTAAATTGAAAAATCATTGTTCAATCGTGTTGCGAAAGATCTAATCGCGTCACCCATTCAATACGCGAAGCGTACCCGGCAACCCTTAAAAGTCCGAATTCACCTCTAAGGTCTCGACCTTGGAGTTTTTCCCGTCTATATACGAAATGACCACCGGCGCGGTGCTGTGGTAGCTGCATTTCGACAGAATGATGGTGTTATAGGCTTGTGTCACGGTGTCGGTGTCGGTTTGCCATTTGGAGTAGTCGGAGGTATATTTCACATAGACGGGCTCGTCCTTGATGTTGTTGACCTCCTGCGTGATTTCCCCGTATTTGTCGGACAGCCGCCCCTGCAGGTCGGGATAGGTGAACTGTGTGCTGAGGCTGAAGAAGACATCCACCTTATAGACGAGGTGCGTCTTGGCGGCGGAGCGGATTTCCAGTTTCACGCGCTCGCCCGCAAACGTCCCCTTCATCACCGTGTAGTTCGGTTTTGTGTGGTTGACATCCTCCACGAAGCCCTTGCCTTTCAGCTTGGAAACGAACGTGGACATGGTGCTGTTCATGCCGATACCGAGGAATTTCATCGGTTGGGTTTGCGCTTGGCTGACAAGCACGGCGACGATTAGCAACAGGGTGGTATATATCTTTTTCATTTTGGCTTTTGGTTTATAGTTTAGGGTTTATGGATTGGAGGTTGGGGGTTAGGTTTAATGTAGCGTTTTTGACATGCAGGAAGGGCATTTTCACGGAGCGGGCGCCGGCGCCGTCGGTGTCGGGGCGGTCGCCGACCATGAGGCATTCGGAGGGGGGGCAGCCAATCTCGCGGCAGAGCTTCGCGAAGGCTTCCTTGCAGGGTTTGAGACCGCCGAGGGAGGGTGCGTCGAAAAGGGAATCCGCCCATTCGAGGCGAAACCCGATGGCCGCCAATTTCTCCTGCACGAAGCCGTAGTCGGAAAAGACGACGACCTTCTTCCCGTTCGTGCGCAGCTCCAGCATCATAGTCTCCACCCACGGGGCGATACGGTAGTGTTTGCGCAGAATGGCCACCATGTCGGGCATATATTCCTCGAAGTACCAGCGGCGAGCCATTTCCGGACGGTCGAAGCGGGCGAAGAAGGCGTCATAGAAAGCTTCTTCGCTCCCGAAATGCTGACCGCGCAACTCCTTGCGGATCTCGCGCTCGCGCTTGAGCATACGCAGCCGTCCCCGCCGCAGCTGCGAAATAATCAGCCGCCGCGCGAGTCCGGACTTGTCGTACAACGTCCCGTCGAGATCAAATATTACCGCCCTGTACATTTCAATTCACTGTTCACTAATCACTGTTCACTGTTCACTGTTCACTGATCACTGTTCACTGTTCACTAATCACTGATCACTGATCACTGTTCACTGTTCACTAATCACTAATCACTAACTGTTTGAACTTCTCGTGCCTCTTCTCATCCTGCATCAGCAGTTGGAGTTTGAACTGGCCGTCGCGGGCGCCTTCGGCGATGCAGCGGGCCTTGAAGGTCTCGAACGACTCGGGGATCAGGCGGTAGGTTTCGGGGATTTTCAGGCGCAGGGAGTCGCGCTTGGTCTTGTACTCCACGTTGATGCGCATCAGGATGCGATCGACCGCTTCGGTGAACTTCTCGGCCTGCTCCTGCGTGACGCTTTGGTCGGCGAACTCGTAGTAGAACTTGTAGCCCACGATGCTCAGGTCGGCGAACCCGATGAAGAAACGGGTCTTGAGTCCGGTCTCCTCCTCGGCTTCGCGCACCGCCTCGATGAACTGCCGCTCGTGCAGCTTCTCGCCGGTGATGGTGACAATGCCGTTGACCTTCTGGATAAGGTGCACCGTCGGGGTGTTCTGGAAGTTGGGGCCGACCTCCAGCAGGTCGTTCATGTTGTAGCGGTACAGGCCCGCGAAGGTGGTCACGTAGGGACAGTAGCGTTTGCCCTGTTGCAGTTCGTGGAGCTGCAGGAAGGTCGGGTTCGGGTTTTCGAGGTCGTCCTCGCTGATGAACTCGTAGTAGTGGAAATGCGGGAAGAGGACGGTGTTGACGGTGTCGTCGAGGACGAGGCCGAAGCGGCATTCGGAGCTGAAATAGCCGAATTCCTGGTGCAGCGCGGTTTCCGGGAAGGAGTCCTTGAACTTGTCGAGATAGACCTTCGTATTGCCGCATTTCCAGGTGTTCAGCAGCTGGAAGTTAGGCCAGTAGTGCTTTGGCAGGACGGTGCCGTATTTGGCCTTCAATTCGCGAAGTTCGGCGGCGCGTTTGGGGTTGGGCTTGAGGCATGCCTCCAGTTCGGCGCGGATTTCGGGGTCGATGTTGAGATCCTTCTTCAGCGTGCCGTTTTCGATGTCCGTCACGTAGTCGTCGTAGAACTTGTTGACGTTGTTCTGGAGTTCCACGATGGTGGAAGGGTTGGCGGTGACGATGAGGGTGACATCCTGCTCGATGCCCATGCGCATGAGCACGTAGTAGCGGGCGTTGTAGTCGGCGATGCTATAGACGCACTGCGGGTTGGAATAGAGCACCTTCACGAAGTTGGGGCAGTCGCGCTGGGTGACGCCGGAAACGGAGCCGAAGACGGTGCCGTCGGGGGCGTAGCCTTCGATGACCTTGCCCACGATGGAGAGGATTTTGCCGCTGAAGACTTTCGGTTTGTTCTTGATGAAATTGTAGAGCCACACCTTGGTCATCTTGCCGTAGATGTTGCTGAGGTATTCCTGGGTGATCGGGATCCACTTCGGTTCGGAGGTGGTGCCGGAGGTGGTGGCGTAGAGGACGGGCTTGCCCGGGAAGAGGATGTCGGTTTCGCCGTGTTTGTGGCGTTCCACATAGGGGCGGAGGTCCTCGTAGTCGTTCACGGGCACCTTCTCTTGATAGCGCTTGTAGAGTTCGGTATCGTCGTGGGCTTCGAGGATGTAGGCAAAGTCATGCTCTTTCCCATAGACGGTATCCTTGGCGTATTCAAGGATATTTCGCAGGGTTTGCGCGCTGGCCTTGCGGGGATTTCGGTCAGCTTTTTTTAAATGATTATACTGAATACCACCCGCCATTCCAAGGAGGGCGTTAGCCACTAACATTCTTTTTAGTTCCATATTTGCAATTTTAATATTCTCTGACTTTGAAACGGCAAAGATAGTATTTTTTGCGGAAAGGGCAACAGGGGAATGCGGACCACCCCCTGCCCCTCCACCCCGCCCCGAGACCACCCCGCCCCTGCGGGGCACCCCTCCTAGAGGAGGGGAATTGGGGTTGCCCGGAATGGTTGGCCTTAAACCGTAAACTCTAAACTCTAAACTCTAAACTAAAAAGGGAGGCTCTTGCGAGTCTCCCTTGGAAGTCGTTTTAGAAGTTCCGGTTACGGGTGGACATTCTTGCGGATACAGCGGACGCTGCGCATGTCGGTCTTGTTGGAGGTTTCCTCGAGGATCGTGTCGCAGTAGTAGCTGATGAGGCAAGAGATGACCGTGCTGGTGGAGGTGAAGGCCTCGATGCCGGGAGCGTCGGCTTTCCAGAAGTGGTAGCCGGTCTTGATGTCCTCGTAGCGGTGGAGGGCGCTGTTATACCAGCCGCCGCCGCGCGCGTTGAAGCCCGTGCCGGGGTTGTCGCCTTCGTAGCCGCTCTGCCAGTATTCGGTGTTCCAATCCTTGAGTTGCGACATGCTGCCGGCATACATTTCAAGGGTATGGAAATCATCGGTGCTACCGACGGCCCAGCCAGCGGGACAGATACCCTGGACGTACTGGGTGCCGTTGTCGGCGGTGTGGAAGGTCGGGGTCGCGGTGGTGGTGCCTTCCGGAACGCCCACAGCCGTGTACCAGGTGTAGAGGTAACCGAACTTGTTCACGTTGGAGGCGTCATCACCGTAAGCGTGGTGCTCGCCGACCTCTTCCTTGAGGTTCTCGGTGAACCAGCACTGGGAGCCGATACGTTTGTAGTTATACGTGCCGTTGGCCATCGTGATGGTACCCTCGCACGGTGCGTATTCCACCGTCACGTTCTGCGTGCAGGTGAGCATCGCGCTGTCGCAATCGTCGAGGAGTTTCCAGGTGATGGTGTAAACGTTCTCGCTCATCGGGTTGAAGGAGGCGAGGTTGTTCACGGCATGGGCGTGACCGGCGGTGATCAGCGCATGGCTCGGGTTGCCGAGCAGGCTCTGGGCCACGAGGGTGTCGGTCGTGCCGTCCAGCAGGGTGATGGTGATGTCAGCCGGGCAGGAGAAGCCGGAGGTGACGGGAGTGACTTTGAGGAGGCCGTTGACCAGGGTGACCGGGCCGTAGCTGGAGGTCACATCCGTGAAGGTGCCGTCGCTGTTGTCGTGCATCACCTGCACCGTGGCGGCATCGATCACATTGTCAGCCTCGCCCAGACAGGTCTGGGAACCGTTCACCGTGGCGGACACAGCGTCACCGTCGCCCAGCGTAGTGTTGACCGCGAAGGTGTTGTTCGTCAGCGGGGTGCCGTCATAGACTTTGTTGTCGGAGGCGGCGGTGAGGGTGAGCGGGCGGGCGGTGATACGCAAGACGACCTGGAAGGTCGGAGAGTAATTCTTTCTCACGTTCTCCGGACCGAAGCCATTCTGCGTGGCCGTGAGGTCAGCCCACATACGGGTGAAATTGTTGTCGGAGCAGTAGTAGTCGCCCACTTGGAATCCGTCGGTGGTGATGGTACCGGTGGTGAACACGTCGCCGCTGACAAGTCCGTTATAGTGGAGTTGTGCGCAGGTAACCACCAGCGGGGTGCCGTCATACACCTTCGAGGAGTCGAGGGAGATGGTGAGGTTCTTCTTCGTAATCTCCTGCTTGAAGTTGTAGGTCACGTTGTAGTTGCTGATGCCGTCGGTCGTCGTAAACGGCGTTGTGATCGTCGAGGTGCCCGTCGTGCCGTTGCCCGTGTAGACAGCGACATCCTTGGCTGCACTCGTCACTACGCCGCTGGCCTTCGCACCGTTCTGCAGGCCGTCGATATGGTAACCGTTGTTCTGGCCGTTGCCCGCGTTGCTCAGCGTGCTCACGAACACCGCGCCGTCGTAGACCTTCGTCGTGTCGAGCGTGATGGTCAGTGTTGCCTTCGTGATCTCCTGCTTGAAGTTGTAGGTCACATTGTAGTTGGAGATGCCGTCGGTCGTGGTGAACGGCGTTGTGATCGTCGAGGTGCCCGTCGTGCCGTTGCCCGTGTAGACAGCGACATCCTTGGCAGCACTCGTCACCACGCCGCTGGCCTTCGCACCGTTCTGCAGACCGCTGATCTGGTAGCCGTTGTTCTGGCCGTTGCCCGCGTTGCTCAGCGTGCTCACGAACACCAGGCCGTCGTACGTCTTCGTCGTGTCGAGCTTGATGGTCAGCGTCGCCTTCGTGATCGTCAGCTTGCCGGCAACGTACTCGATGTCGTAGTTGCCAGTGTTGCCGCCCACGGCCGCCGCGCTGGCCACGATCTTGTTGTTGTACACGCCCACGGCCGTCTCCCGGCCGTTCAGCGTGATGCTCGTCAGAGCGTCGCTGCCCTC
>CACXUB010000044.1 GCA_902770735.1 uncultured Bacteroidota bacterium
GCCGTCAAGAAGATATATGTTATTGTCTTATAACGCATTATGACTTTTAGCCCGTTTTTTATTTAACCTGCAAAGATAATATTTTTTGCTGTCGGCTTTTTCACTCCTAACCTTCTAACCTTTTAACCTTCTAACCTTCTAATCCGTACTCACTCCCCAACTTGGAACGTCTCCTCGCTCTCCCAGTAGGCGCGGATGCTGATGCTGTGCGGGAAGGCGTACATCTTCTCGGGCTGGCGGTGGGTGCGGTAGTCGCCCGCGTCCCAGCGTCCGTTACGGTTTTCATCGCAGAAAACGCTCACACGGTAGGTGTCGGGGTTCAGGAATTTGTAGCTTATGGTTTTAGAGGTTGTCAGCACGTCCTCTTGGAGGATGTTGTCCTTTAGCCAGAGCGTGGCCACGTATTGTTTCCCGTTTTTGGGCAGCACGTAGTTCATGGTGAGCGTGCCGTAGTCTTTCTCGGATTTGGTGGTGAATTGGACGCGGAGAGTGTCATTGGTGAGGCCGTTGTAGCCGAAGAACACCGAGTCGGGGATCATTACAGCGTAGTTTTTACGTTCCGTAACGGTCATGGGCAGAGGTATTTCCGTGAGGAAAGTGTCGGGGACGGCGTAGTGATAGACGGCGGTGTCCTTGTGGCTTTGTTGTTGTGAATGGACCCATACGTTGAACGAGTCGGCGGGCCGGATAGGGTAGGAGAACTGCAAGGTGAGCGGACGGTGGAATTCGCCGGAATTCAGGAATTTCGTCGAAAGGGTCTTGACCGCCGGGGTGCGTCCGCGTCCGGAAGATGCTTTTTCCTTGTACGGGGTGAGTTTTACGGTATCTGTTTGATTGTCAGCTGTTAGAATGAATATAGCGGTGTCTGTCAGCGGGGCTTTGAAGTACCAGATGACGGTGTCGCGGGTGGCGTTGATGTGTTCGAAATGGTCAGGGCACTTGGATAGCGCAGTGGCAGAGAACTGTCCGATGCGTGTCTGGTAGGGGAAGAGGTACAGTCCTGCGGCAGGATTTTCAAAATGGGCGAGCCGTTGCACGGTGTCGGGGGTGTTGAAGGCGAGGAGGGTGACCAACGGCAGGGTGGCTTTCAGCGAGTCGGCCGCGCTGTCGGGCAGGGCGCGGAAAGCCGTGACGGGCTCTTCCGCGAAGGCGATCTCCTCGTTGGGCAGGTCGTAGCGGAAGTTCCCGTTGATGTCCTTGATGGCGAAGAGTTTGTAGTCGCCCGCGGCGATGTTCTTCAGCGAGAAACTGCCGTCGTCGAGCGACTTGCTGACGTAGTCGGGCAGGGTGGTGAGCGGCAGGGAGTCGTCGTCGCCTTTGTAGAGCAGCACGTAGAAATCCTTGGCTGGCGCGAGTGTCTTGGCGTCGAGGAGATTGCCCCGGATCATGTAATCGTCGAGGCTGTCGCCGGTGGTGAAGCTGTAGTGGAGGTATCCCAAGCTGTTGCCTTCGTGGTAGTCTTTGATGGCGTTGGAAAAGACCATGTTGTAGGTGGTGTTCGCCCGCAGCGTGTCCTTGAATTTGATGACGACGGACTTTCCCTTGGTGGAGTATTCGGGCTTTTCGGCCATCGGCGGGGAGATGAGCACGTTCTCCGAGGGGTTGTTGAGGGTGACGAACTCGTCGAAGTGGATGCGGATCTGTTTCCCGTCGAAGCGCACGGTGCCGTCCGCGGGCTCCATTTTGGCGACTTTCGGAGGGGTGGTGTCCTTCGGCCCGCCCGTCGGTGCGGAGATTTTCGCGCAGCCGGCAAGGAGGAGCAACGCTATGAGGCATATTGCGGCTATGGTCGGAGACTTGGGCTTCATTGGTATATTTTTGTCTCAAATTTTGAGGCCGCAAAGATACACAAAAAAACGGATTCTCCAGCTCTTAGAACGGAATCACCCCCACGCCCAACTTCACCCCGAACCAGTAGGCGCCGAGGATGCGGCTGCGGGCGTGGTTGTCGTAGTGGATGGGTCTTTTGGGGTCATCTCCGTTGTAGATGGAGAACTCTTTGTGGATTTTCGCGTCCAAGACCTTGTAACCGCCGAGAGTGGAGCCGAGACTCGTCCCAAGGGTTAGCTTAAGGCGGTTCCATACGATGAAATCGTAGCCGTATTCTATTTTGAGACCGAAAATGCTGCCTCTGTTCTCGATGATCTCTTCGTACGGCTCTTCTGTGGTGGTGAGGATGCCGAGATATAAGCCCTCCGTTTCCATCTTGTAATGGTAGAAAAAGCCGTCGAAGGTGAATTTAAGGTAATGCCCCAGAGGCGCAAATCCTTTGCCGAAATAGTGCTTGTAATAGGCGTTGAAGCCGTGTGCGGTGACGTTGCCGTTGAGCTCCGCCCGCTCCCAGTCCACATAGCCGTCACTATACACGGTTCCTTTCCTGAGCCGGACGTCGGTCCCCACGAACGGCGAGTTGAAGTAGTTGTAGCCCACGCCCACGGTGCCCTTCTTCCAGGCGATGAACTCCACGCTTGGCGAGAGGAAGTAGTTGAGGCCGAGAAACCGCTGCGCCGGTTTGGGAATGTCCCAGCCCGAACTCACCGGGTTGGGGTTCAGCCACGCGGGCGAGAAGTAACCCTCCATGTTCAGGATGATGTGGTTGCCCATGTAGTTGTACATTTGGCCGCTGACCGTCGCCAGGCCCGTTGCGATGATGAGGAGTAGAATGGTCTTTTTCATGTTTCTTTTTTTTGTCCCAGGGCTCCGCTGCGCTTCGCCTTGGGTTGACACGTGTCGGGCCTGCAGCCCTCAAGTTATAGTCTAAGTCTAAGTTTAAGTTATAGTCTAAGTCTAAGTTATAGTCTAAGTCTAAGTTATAGTCTAAGTCTAAGTTATAGTCTAAGTCATCGTCATCGTCTCAGATACCGCTCCAGCTCGCGGTAAACGAAGCCGTTGATGTAGGCTTTGCGCATGACCTCGCTTTCGCTGAAGCGGGAGGAGGATTCGATGGTGCCGTCTATGATGTCGAGGATGAGGCAGTTCACGTCCACGTCGTAGGTGCCGAGGCTGAGGGCGCTGACGACGGCGGGCAAGGTGTACGGGAAGACGGGGATGAGCCACGGGAGGAAGAGCTTCTCGGCGTAGAAGCGGCGCCCGGCGACGTCGGAAACGGTGACGTAACAGAGTTTGCGGCTGCCGAGGCCGGCGGAGACGTCGTCAAGGAACTCGGAGGTGTGGTAGCGCATGTTCATGCCGCCGGAATGCCGGAAATCGGAACTCCAGTTGCACATCTTCACATAATCGTTGTATTTCTCGGTCTCCGGCTGTGTGAAGTCCATGGTGAAGGTCACCGGGGTGTAGCCCATGCGCTTCGTGACGTTGCACATGATTTTCTCGAGTTGTTCGGCATGCCTGCGGTCTCTTTTCGCGTTGCTGTTCCCGCGCCGGTCGTAGGTGCGGTACGTCGGGGTCATGATGAGTATCGATTTCTCGTTGCCGATGCGATTGTTCCCCACTTCCTCCAGCACGGCGAGCATCTCGGCGTTGACCACGGCGTCGTTCACCATGGCCTTGAACAGCGAGTCACTGTGGATATCTACTAACATGTAGTTGACCGTCTTGAACTTTTCTTCCGGAAGCACCTTGCTGTTCGCACTCTGCTGCTTGATGCGGTCGTATTTGGAGTTCGCGCCCTCCACCTTCGTGGTGTCGCCGCCCGCCTGCGCGATTTCCTCCAAGGTGGTGCCCTGCGGGTAGTCGCAGAAGTCGATGTAGCGCATCTTCTGCTTGACGAAGATGTCGGAGATGAGGTCTTTCACCACGACTTGCAGGTACTCATTGCCGGGTTGGCTTTTCATGGCCGTCCACGCGTTGCGCAGCGCCAGAACGGAGTACTCCTGACGGTTCATCTTGTTCATCAGGTAGTTGACCTGCTGCCGTTCGCCCTCCACCTCGCGGTAGGGCTCTGCAATCACGCTCGTCTGCCCGTAGTTCTTGTGTTTCGAGGCTCCGTACCATGCTGTGGCCCAGGCCCGTTCCAGGTATGCGTTGTCGGGGAACGACTGCCGCATCACGTAGGTGTTGTAGATGGCCAAGTCGTATTGGTGGTTGATCAGCAGCCAGTCGATGCAGGCGAAGCGGGCCGTGTTGTGCAGACGGGTGAACAGCTCTTCGTCTTGCACGAATTTCTTGCGTCCGTCGTTAGGGAGATTGCGGATCAGTCCTTTGGCCACGGTGCGCCGCCGCTCGATGTTGGGGTGGGTGAGCAGCGTGTCGATCATGTTGGAACGGTCGGAGATGTTGGCGACGGTTTTCAGGAAGTGGTTTTCCGGGAACTGGAAGAAGTCCTCCTCCACGGCCGACCGCTGGAACGGGATTTCGTCGAACGGCAGGTCGGAGTAGAGCAGCACGTCGAAGATGCCGTCGAGGATGTCGTAGCTGTAGGGCGAATCCTTGAAGTAGCGGGTCAACCCGACGCGGTCGGCGTCCAGCTCGTGCTCTCGCGAATACATCTGGCTCTTCATGTACCGTTTCACCACGTCGCGGTCCTTGCTCTTTTCTTCGGCCTCTCCGTGGTGCTCGCTGTAGTGGGCGATTTCGTGCGCGAGCACGAAGGCGAGCTCGGCCTCGTTGGTCACCTGCGCCAACATGCCCATGGTCACCAAGATGGTGCCGTTCTTCATCGAATAGGCGTTCACCGTCGTGCTTTGCAGAATGTAGATGTGGACCTCCTGCTGCAGCTGCGGATAGTTCGCCAGCAGTTTCTCGGCGATATTGTCGAGATATTGGTTCATTTCAGTGCCGTAGATGATGCGCCCCTGGTTGAGCATGGACACCAGGAAGGGATTGTACGCTTTGTCGGACTTGGGCGTGTTGGCCGCCTTGCGCAGGTCAGCAGGGAAGTTCCCCTGCGACTCGATCGGCGCGAAGTCCTCCACAGACAACCGCGGCTGTGCGAAAGCAGTCATGCACAGTAGTGCCGCGAGAATGAGAATCGTTTTTTTCATATATACATTATTGATTTCAGCTTTGAATAAACCTTAAACTCTAAACCCTAAACTTCACACGGATATAACACCAAAATTGTAAAAGGTTGCAGTCTGTTGAAAAAAAAAAGTTAGAATTTGTGTTTCAACTTGGAGACGGCACCGTTGAGCTTGTTGCTGTTGTAGATCAGATAGCCTATTAATCCGCCATCAACTTTTTGTATCGTATCCGTTTCGGCTCCACGTATCCGAGCCGCATCTTCTTGTTCTCCTCGTACTCGGTGTAGCTGCCCTCGTAGAAATAGACCTGCGAGTCACCCTCGAAGGCGAGGATATGGGTGCAGATGCGGTCGAGGAACCAGCGGTCGTGGGAGATGACCACCGCGCAGCCCGCGAAGTTCTCCAGACCCTCTTCCAACGCCCGCAACGTGTTGACGTCGATGTCGTTGGTGGGCTCGTCGAGGAGCAGCACGTTGGCTTCCGACTTCAGCGTGAGCGCGAGGTGCAGACGGTTGCGCTCGCCGCCGGAGAGCACCCCGGCCTTCTTGCTCTGGTCGGTGCCGCTGAAGTTGAACCGCGACAGGTAGGCCCGCGAGTTGATGAGCCTTCCGCCCATCATGATCTGCTCGTTGCCCTCGGAGACCACCTCCCAGACGCTCTTTTCAGGGTCGATGACGGTGTGTTGCTGATCGACATACCCCACTTTCACGGTCTCGCCGACCTTGAAGTCGCCGCTGTCGGGCGTCTCCAACCCCATGATGAGGCGGAAAAGGGTGGTCTTGCCCGCGCCGTTGGGCCCGATGACGCCGACGATGCCGTTGGGCGGCAGGTTGAAGTTCAGGTCGTCGAAGAGCAGCTTGTCGCCGAAAGCCTTGCGCACATGGCACGCCTCGATGACGTTGTTGCCCAAGCGCGGCCCGTTGGGGATGAAAATCTGCAGTTTCTCTTCCTTCTCCTTCACGTCTTCGTTGAGGAGTTTGTCGTAGGCGCTCAGACGGGCCTTTGACTTGGCGTGACGGGCTTTCGGGGCCATGCGCACCCACTCCAGCTCGCGCTCCAGCGTCTTCATGCGCTTGCTCTCCTGCTTCTGTTCCATGGCGAGGCGGTTGGCCTTCTGCTCCAGCCAGGAAGAGTAGTTGCCCTGCCACGGGATGCCCTCGCCGCGGTCGAGTTCGAGAATCCAGCCGGCCACATGGTCGAGGAAGTAGCGGTCGTGGGTGACGGCGATGACCGTGCCCTTATATTGCTGTAAATGAGCCTCTAACCATTCCACCGACTCGGCATCGAGATGGTTGGTGGGCTCGTCGAGGAGGAGGATGTCGGGTTCGGTGAGGAGCAGCCGGCAGAGGGCCACGCGGCGGCGTTCACCGCCGGAGAGGTTCTTGGCGGGCGTGTCACCGTCGGGACAGCGCAGCGCGTCCATGGCGCGTTCCAGCTTGGAGTCGAGCTCCCACGCGTCGTGTTGCTCGATGAGGTCGGTGAGCTCGCCCTGCCGCTCGATGAGCTTGTTCATCTCGTCGTCGCTCATCGGCTCCGCGAATTTCATGTTCACCTCCTCGTATTCCTTTAATATATCCACAATGGGTTGCACGCCTTGCATCACCACCTCCTTGACCGTCAGATTGTCGTCAATTTGCGGTTCCTGCGGCAGGTAGCCCACCGAGTATCCCGGCGAAAAGACCACCTCGCCCTGGTAGGACTTGTCGAGCCCGGCGATGATCTTCAGCAGGGAAGACTTGCCGGCGCCGTTGAGACCCAACACGCCGATCTTCGCTCCGTAGAAGAAGGAGAGATAAATGTTTTTAAGCACTTGTTTCTGAGGTGGATACGTCTTGCTGACGTTCACCATGGAAAAGATTATTTTCTTGTCGTCTGCCATGTTATTGGTTTAGGGTTTAAGGTGCAAAATAGTGAATAGTGATTAGTGAATAGTGAATAGTGAATAGTGATTAGTGAATAGTGATTAGTGAATAGTGATTAGTCTAAGTTTAAGTCTAAGTCTATGTTTAAGTCTAAGTCTATGTTTAAGTCTAAGTCTATGTTTAAGTCTAAGTCTATGTTTAAGTCTAAGTCTAAGTCTATGTTTAAGTCTAAGTCTAAGTTTAAGTCTAAGTTTAAGTCTAAGTTTAAGTCTAAGTCTAAGTCTAAGTCTAAGTTTAAGTCTAAGTCTATGTTTAAGTCTAAGTTAAGTTAGTAGTTCCTCGCAAGCGCAACAGCTAACAGCCAACAGCCAACTACACCACCGCCTCGAAGATCCGTTTCCCGTACTGCCGCGCCCTGTTGATGGTGAAATACTTGCCTGTGTCTATCAGGCGCTCCACGGATTCAAAGCGTTTGGCGGTGTCCACCATGTAATGCCACTCAGGATTACAACTGCCGGTTACGTTGAATTCTTTTCGCATATTAAGTTTTGTTCTAACAACCTGCAAAAATACACTTTTTTTGACAATGATTTAAACCTGCGGACTTTGTTATGTGCGAATCCACAAACCTTTAACCATTATTTTTTTATTTTTGCCATTGAATCCAAGATTGGTAAAAGTATGAATATGATGAGTATAAAACGTTGTGCGATAGTGTTTTGCGTTTTGTTTGCGATGTTTTTGCCGCTCTGCGTTGTGGCGCAACGGGAGCAGGTCGGCGATGCCGTCACCTTCCACGACACGACCTGGTACGACCGCGGTTTCGACGTCTATATCGGCGGCGGCATGTTCTGGGGCGGCAAGAAAACCGCGCTGTTCTACAACGGCAGCAGTTACAACCAGTGCGGGCTCGACTACCTTTTTGACAACGAGTACCGCCTCCGCGAAATCCAGGAGGTCGTGACGCGACTCTATCCGCACATCAGCATGAACGACCAAATCGGATACGACGAGCGCGACCTGAACATGGATCCCCATTACAACCTCGGTTCTTGCGTGACGTTGGGCGCGCGCTACAAAATCCGCAACAATTGGGGCATTTCGCTCTCCTACACCTTCTCGCGGCTGACGGTCACCAACAAACTGCTGCTCACCTACACGTCGGTGTCGGGCAACCAGTACCGCTCGCCGGAACTGACGCTCATGGGTCGCGAAGACCGTTCCATGATTGATCTGTCGATGTCGTATCTCTTCAGCGGCGTGCATCGGATCGTGAAGCCGTTTATCGAAGTCGGGGCGCAGTTCAACTACGCGAAAGTCAAGAAGTTCGACGCGGTTTTGTTGGATGACCGCAACAATCCGCAGCTCACGCTCACCCTGCTCGACCCGTACAACGGCGCCAACTACGTGCCCGGCGTCGATATGCAGACTTACGACGTGATTTACGGCGGTCCCGGCTTCGGTGCGTCGTTTTCCGCGGGTCTTAAGTTCGTGATCAACAAGTACGTCTCCCTCGACCCGACATTCTACGGCTGCATGAGCCGGATCAACCTCGAAGTTTACGGCAGCAAGTACATGACTTTCAACTACGGGGTGGCGCTCCGCGTGGTGATGAACGACTTCTTCTTTCAGAACAGATGATAACCTCCAAGGGTCAAGCAACAGCCAACGGCCAATAGCCAACAGCCAATAGCTAACAGCCAACAGCCAATAGCCAGAACGCCTCTGCCTGGGCGTGCAGCATGGCGAGGCCGTTCCGGACTTCTGCGCCGCGTCGGATTCCCTCTTTCAGAAACGCCGTTTCCGCCGGATTATAGACCAAATCATACAAGAAATGCTCGCCCGAGATTCCTTCGTAGGGGATGTCGGGCTTTTCGTTTATGCTCGGGAAAGTGCCTAAAGGAGTGCAGTTCACGATCAGCTTGTGCGCGGCGACGGTTTCCGGGGTGAGGGCGGAGTAGGGGAGTCCCCGCTTGGCGTCGCGGGAGACGGCCGTGCACGCGCATCCCTGACGCTCAAGCACATACGTGACGGCGGCGGCGGCCCCGCCAGTGCCCAACACTAATGCCTTTTTAGGCAATTTTTGATCGTTCAACGATTGCCGGAATCCTTCCGCATCGGTGTTGAATCCTTTTGTAAATATTTGATTGCCAATATGTTTTATTAAAACAGTGTTGACTGCGCCTATCTCGGCAGCCTCTTCCGACAGCTCGTCCAAAAACGGGATGATTTGTTGCTTGTAGGGGATGGTGACATTGAATCCGATCAAGTCGGGATGTTGGCGAATGAAATCCGTTATTTGCTGGATGTCAGGCAGTTCGAATAATTCATACGAGTAGCCCGGAATGCTCTCGCGACGGAACTTCTCCTCGAAGTACATTTTGGAGAAGCTGTGGGAAAGCGTTTTGCCAATCAGTCCGAGCCGGAACATGGTCTGGTTAATTAAGAATTAAGAATTATGAATTATGAATTATGAATTAAGAATGGCAGTTTTTGCGAGACCATAAGTTGTCCAAGTTGTCTTAGTTGTCCGCGTTGTCTTTTATATCCGAGTTGTCTTTGCGGTTGCGGGCGGCGCGGATCCATTTGAACACCACGTAGGCGACCCCGACGGCGCAGAGGGCCAGCAGGGCGATGGTGAGCTCATGGTTGTATTTGTCGATGAGGTCTTTCTGCCCGTGCGCGACGTAGCCGAGGATGGCAAGCACGCTGTTCCAGGCGGCCGCACCGATGCTGGTGAAGAGGATGAACTTGCCGATGTGCATCTTGGCGAGGCCCGCCGGGATGGAGATGAGCTGCCGGATGGCCGGGATGAAACGGCCCACCAGCGTGGAGACGTTGCCGTGGGCGCGGAAATAGTCCTCCGCCTTCTGCACTTTCTCGCTGTTCAGCAGCAACATGTGCCCGACTTTGCTGTCGGCGAACCAATAGACGATGGGGCGGCCGAGCCACAAGGCCAGCACGTAGTTGATGAGCGCCCCGATGAGCGCACCCAGGGTGGCGAACAGGATGACGAACAGCACGTTCACGAACTTCGAAGGGGTGACGTGCAGCGCGGCGTTGTCGCTGTTGCAGGCTTGGTAGGCGGCGGGCGGCACGATCACTTCCGACGGGAACGGGATGAACGAGCTCTCGATGGTCATCAGCAACGTCACCGTGCCGTAGTTCAGATGGCTGTTGTACCACGAAATCACACGCCCCGTGGCCGACTCTTCTTGCAGAGAATCAACAGGTTGCGCCTGCCCCATGCAGACAGCCGCCAAACATATTCCTAATATTGCCAATACTTTTTTCATTACACTATAATCTATAAACCTTAACCTCTAAACTCTAAACTTAATTGTTCCTCACGTCCGAGACATGGTCAAGATATGGACTCACCATGAAATAAATGTCGGGATACTGGGCATAAAGTTTCTCGGAATCGATATCGAGGAAATCTTCGAAGATGTTGTTCTCGTTGAGTACCAAAGCGTTATGGAGATGGTGAGCGGCGGTGCGCGGGTTGGCGTTGGCGATGTGCAGCAGGGCGAGGAAGTAGCCGAGATGCTCGTAAAGTTCCTCGTCGGGCAGGTCGGTGAATTTCTCCGCCAGGATGTCGAGCGCCACGCCGGGAGTGTGCACGATGTAGCAGAATTCGGTGAGCCAGGCACAGTAGTCGGTGGCCGTCTTGAACTGGTTCTCCGCCGACAGGCAGAGCTGGTGGAAGGCGACGCTGTTGTTTTCCAAGCTCAGGCAGTCGAGCACCCACTCTAACTTCTCCAACGTCAGGTTTTCAGCCTGGTAGAAGCGGTCGATGAAGTCGGGGATATCTTCCATGCGCCCCATGGCGTTCAGGGTGAGCACGAGTTCGGAGAAGACGAACGGGAAGTCGAGGTCGTGTTCGTCGGCCTTGAGCAGCTGCAGCAGGGCGTCCTCGAAATGCCCTAAGTTTCGCAAAGACTTGGCAATCAGTACGTTGGTTTTGATTTCCTTGTCGGTCTCCGCGATGAGTTTGCAGTATTCGATGGAGCGTTCGTATTGGCCGAGCTGGCAGTACTCCTGCGCGATGGCGTAGAGGATCAGGCAGTCGGACTCGATGGAGGCGGCGAATTCGAAGGCTTCCAGGGCCTCGTTGTGTTTGCCGTCCAACGCGTACAGCGTGCCGGTGGCGAGCCACACCTGTCTGCACAGGGGAAGATCCTTGGTCAGCCGTTCCGCGAACTCCAGTTCCGCCTCGTAGCGTCCTCCTTTTTTCGCGTTCTGCGACTGGATCAGCAGGTCGATGCTTTGGATCACGCTGTTGTCGTAGCGGTACGACTCTTGGAAGCAGTCGTAGGCTTTGTCCACGTTGTTTTGGTCGAGGTAGAGGTTGGTGAGGAGGAAATAGGCGTTGGCGGAGGGTTCGATGGCGATGGCCTTGGTGACCAGTTCCCGGATATTCATGTTGAAATGGAAGGTGTAGGCGATAAAGGCCATCTCCTCGTAGAGTTCCGCCGAGGCCGGGAAGTGCCGCAGGGTCTTCTGCATGAACTGCTGCGCCTCGTCCATTTGGTTGTTCCAGATGTAGTAGCGGGCCTGCCATATCGCGAAGGCCGGGTCGTCGGGGAAGGCGCGCCGGGCCCTTTCCACAGCCTTCTTCAGGTAGTCGCCACGCTGCGAGAACATCAGATGCGAGATGATGACGTCGTATTGGTCCTCGTCGTACTCCTTGAGAATCCCCTTGTCGCACGCTTCACAGAAGCCGTTCGCCAGGGAAATCTCTTCCGCGGTGAACTCATCTTCTTCATTATCAAAGGGATAGAATTGCATAGTGGCTCTTGGTTTTAGGGCGCGAAGATACGATTTTTTCGTTTAACACAAAAAGCGTATCTTTGCCGACTTTTTCACAAGGACGGGATTGAAAATCAATCGTTCTGTAAAATCTTGAATATCAATAAATTAAGTATGGCATTTATAAAGACAGACAATTTGAAGGGAGACCTTTTTGGCGGCATCACCGCGGGAATCGTGGCGTTGCCGCTCGCTTTGGCATTCGGTATTCAGGCGTTCGGGGGCATCGATGACCCCTCCGCCAGTTCCATGGGCGCCCTTGCGGGACTTGTCGGGGCTACCTTCCTCGGCTTCTTCGCCTCGCTGTTCGGCGGCACGCACTCGCAGATCAGCGGCCCAACCGGTCCCATGACCGTCATCACCGCCTCGCTGCTCAGCGGTGTCTGGGCGGCGCAGCACTCCATGAGCGCGGTGCTCATCAGCATGTCGCTGGCCGGCCTCTTCTGCGGCATTTTCCAGATTCTCTTCGGCATCCTGAAAATCGGCAAGTATGTCCGGTACATCCCTTATCCGGTGCTTTCCGGCTTCATGAGCGGTATCGGCGTCATCATCATTATCCAACAGCTTTACCCGTTAATTGGCTGTAAATCACCTGTTTTGGTGGTCGATATGATCACGCAGCTGCCGGAACGGGTGGCTGGCGGCGTCTCGTTCACCGCTCTGCTGCTCGGCCTGGGCACCATCGCGATTATCTACCTTTTCCCATTGATAACCAAGAAGATACCATCCACTTTGGTGGCTCTGTTGGTGATGACTGTCGTTTCGCTGTTCCTCGGTATGGACGAGAAACTGCTCATCGGTCAGATTCCGTCGGGTTTCCCGATGCCGTTCTTCGCCAAAGAGGGATTGTCGCTCTCCGGCCTTGACTGGGGCGCGGTGCTGAAAGCCTCTGTCATTCCGGGACTTACGCTCGCCGGGTTGGGCAGTATCGACACGCTGCTCACCTCCGTGGTGGCCGACAACATCACCAAGACGCACCACAACAGCAACCGCGAGCTTGTTGGACAAGGTATCGGCAACATTGTGAGCGGCCTGTTCTGCGGCATCAGCGGCGCGGGTGCGACCATGCGCACGGTGGTGAACGTGAAGAGCGGCGGCCGCACGCAAATCAGTGGCATGGTGCACTCGCTGATGTTGCTCGCTGTGCTGCTCGGCCTCGGCAGTCTCGTGCGTTACGTCCCGCTGGCTGTTCTGGCCGGCATCTTGATCACCGTTGGCTGGGGTATCATTGACTTCAAGGGATTTAAGGACCTGCTCCGCATCCCCCGTGCCGACGCTGTGGTGCTCATCATTGTCTTCCTGCTCACCGTTTTTGTCGATCTGCTGACGGCGGTCGGCATCGGCATGGTGATCGCCTGCGTCCTCTTCATGAAACGCGCCAGCGACCTCGTGGAAGGCGGCTACAGCTCGTCCGAGATGACCAACTTCGACAAGGAGAGTCCGTGGCAGGACGAAGGCGGCATGCCCGACAAAGTGCAGCATAAGATTTACATTCAGCGACTTAACGGTCCCATTTTCTTCGGCACCATCACCAAATTCCAGCAGGTGATGAACGATGTGCCGGAGGATGCCAAGATCGTCATCATCCGTATGCGGCTCGTCAGCTTCATGGACCAGTCCGGCCTCTACGCCATGGAAACGGCTATCAAGGAGCTGCAGGCCCGCGGCGTGCTCGTGCTGATGACCATCATCCAGCCGCAGCCGCTCTACATGCTCACCACCATGAAGGTCATCCCGCTCATCGTCCCCGAACAGCACACCTTCAAGACCTTCGAGGACTGCACCGCGTTTTTGAGAAACCGGATAGACGGGTGATTCTAATTATGAATTAAGAATTATGAATTATGAATTATGAATTATGAATGTGGGGTGGAATTTTAAACTTAGGGGTGAGATAGAGGTCATTATTAATTAGTGGTCGATTGTGATAAATACAATTTCCTTAAACGGCCTCGATAGGGACAAGAGATAGGTAGAAAAACGAACAAATAAACAAACAATATCAATATGAAAAAAATCATCATTTTGGCTATAGCAGCCATCCTCACGTTGGGCGCGAATGCCCAGCAAGCCTCCAAGGGAGAGCAAACGGTGACCATCCAGACCAACGGTGTCTGCCAGAAGTGCGCCGACAAGTTCAAAGAGAACGTGCCTTATTTCAAGGGCGTGAAGTCGTATTCATACGATATGAAGACGGCGAAGCTGACCATCAACTACGATGCGAAGAAGACCAATCCCGACCAGTTGCGCACGGAAGTGAGCAAATTGGGCTATAATGCCGACAATGTGAAGGCAGATCCGGCCGCAAGAGCCAAACTGCCCGCTTGCTGTCGTGCTGAGAAAGGTGCCGGCGGTTGTTCCGGTCATGGCGGCGGCCAGGGTTGTGGCAACCACGGAGCCGATCAAAAGAGCTGCGCCGGACATGCCCAAGGCGGTGAGCACAAATGCGCCAACTCTCAAGGTGGTGAGCACAAATGCGCCAACGCTCAAGGTGGCGAGCACAAATGCGCCAACGCCCAAGGCGGCGAGCACAAATGCGCCAACGCCCAAGGGCCAACGCCCAAGGCGGCGAGCACAAATGCGCCAACGCCCAAGGTGGCGAGCACAAATGTGCCAACGCCCAAGGCGGCGAGCACAAATGCGCCAACGCCCAAGGTGGCGAGCACAAATGTGCCAATGCTCAGGCTGATGAGAAAAAAGCTTGCGACCAACACCACGCTCCCGACGCCTCCAAGGCCGAAGCAGAGGGTAATCCTAACAAACATAATGTTAAAAGCCACCCGGAGGATCCCGACAGAGTGAGAAAATAATCGGGAAACCGATTCGCCATCAGAAAAAAAACGAGTCCCGCAAGGTCTCGTTTTTTTTATGGAATTAGAACGCGAAAAAATGTACTTTTGCACCCTAATATGAAAAAGGGAAACCATATCCACATCATCGGCGGCGGCATCGGCGGGCTCTTCACGGCCGCGCTTTTGGCCAAGGAGGGTTACAAGGTGACCGTTCTGGAGCGTAGTGCGCACGTGGGCGGCGGTCTGCAGTCGTTCACTCGCAACGGAGTCACGTTTGACGCCGGCATGCACGTGGTGGGCGGTCTCCAGCCCGGCGGCTCGCTCAACCGTATCTGTCGTCACCTCGGCATTCTGGACCAGCTGCATTGTCGTCCGGTTGATGCCGACTGCGGCGACGAGGTGTTTTGTTTCGAAGACGGGGCCCACTACCGCATTCCGCAGGGCCGGGAACCGTTCACAAAATACTTCCAGCAGCTTTTCCCTGAAGAGCGGGACAACATACAACGCTATGTGGATCACCTTTTTGCCCTGGCCGACCAGGTCGATTTCTTCTTCCTCCGGCCCGGCAGCGTTTCGGGATCGGGCGGCGACGAAGCTTTTTACAAACCATCGGCGCAGTTTATCGCCGATCATGTGCGTGACCCGAAGTTGCGCAGTCTGTTGGCCTACCTCAGCCCGTTGTGTGGCGGCGATGCCGGATACACGCCGGCCTACATCTTCGCTTTGATCAACTATCTGTATATCAGTGGCCATTACCGTTTTGAAGGGCCTGCCGAGCAGTTGGCGGAGGCTTTGGTGCGCCGTATCGGTGAGCTCGGCGGCGAAGTGCTCCCCAATGCGGAGGTCACGGGCATCCAGATGGAGGGTGGGAGAGTGCGGTCGATCACCACTGCCGATGGCCGCGTGTTTGAAACCGATGCCGTGGTCTCCTCCATCCATCCGCAAGCAGCGTTAAAAATTGTGAAAGACCAGTTGTTCACGAAAGCCGCTCGGACACGGTTGTCGGCCGCCCCGAACAACTATTCTGCATACTGTGTCTATGCGGTGTTGAAGGAAGGGACGTTCCCGTACTTGAACCATCCCTGCTATTGTTGGGACGATTACGGCAAGGTGTGGCAGTTTGGGAAATACGAAGAAGGGAACTGGCCGCAGAATTTCGTCTATTTCACCCCGTGCGAGAGGAATCAAGGTCCATTCGCCCGCGCCCTGCAGGTGATTGTTTTTTCTCCGTTCTCGATGGTCGAGCGTTGGGCGGACACGGTGGTCGGAAAGCGAGGGAAGGAGTACGAGATGTGGAAAGAAAAACATACGGAACTGATTCTGAGAAAGTTGGAGACTGTCCATCCGGGATTCCGCTCATGTGTGGAGGCGGTCTATGACGCCACTCCGCTGACCATTCGCGACTACTTCAACGAGCCGGAGGGGGCGCTCTACGGGTTGCAAAAGGACAGTCGCGACCCGTATGCGGGTTATCTCCCGATCCGCACCAAAGCCGAAAATCTCTTCATGACCGGCCAGAACGTCTATCTCCACGGCTGTTGCGGCGTGCCCCTCACCGCGGTGATGACGGCCGAGGCGGTGATGGGGGAAACGGATGCGATTGTGGGGAAATTGTGAATTAAGAATTAAGAATTATGAATTAAGAATTATGAATTATGAATTATGAATTATGAATGGGGAGTGTAACAATCCCAATATTTCATATACATATTCCAAGAGGGCTGCAATTTTCATAATAAATATTCCAAGAGGGCTGCAAGCCCGACACGTTTTAGCCCAGGGTGAGCGTCAGCGAGCCCTGGGGCAAATGATGGTAAATGAACGATGAATGGTAAATGAAATGATGGTAAATGAACGATGAATGGTAAATGAATTATGAATGATATTCGAACGACAATAATGGTTTTGTTTTGTGCGATCATGTTGGTCGCCAATGTATCCGCGCAGAAAATCACCGAGTTCCTCCCGGAGAAGCCGGCCGACACCGCCGTGGTGGTGTGTCCCGGCGGCAGTTATTATTGGTTGGCGAAGCGCGGCGAGGGCAGCGAGGTGGCGCAGTGGCTGAACGACAACGGCTATGCCGCCTACGTGCTGGAATACCCCGTTTCGGGCTGGTGGTCGTGGTTCACCCACATCCGTCGGAGCTGCTGCACGCAGTATCCTGGGCAGTTGGATGCGCTGGGAGATGCGTTAAAAACCGTTAAATCGAAGGGTTACAAAGTGGTCGGGGCGATGGGCTTCTCCGCCGGCGGGCACTTGGTGATGAGCGGTGCGGAGTTTCTTCCCGACGGTGTCGCGCCCGACTTCGTGGCGCCCATCTATCCTGTGATCACCATGCGCGAGCCTTACGTGCACAAGCGTTCCCGCCGCGGGCTCATGGGCGAGCGCCGCCAGCACGATCCCGCGATGTGGGATTCGTTGTCCTTGGAGTTGCACGCCGACCGGGTGCGCTGTCCTGTCTTCCTGTTGAGCTGTGTGGACGACCCCACGGTCGATTGGCACAATGCCGCGATGATGGCGGATTCGCTGCGAGCGTACAACCGGGTGCCGGTGTACTACATGAATCCCCGGCAGGGCGGCCACGGCTTTGGCGTGAACAGGGAGAAAATGGACAAACACGAAGTCAAGGACGTGCTCGCCTGGCCGGAAACCTTCCTCCGTTTCCTCCGCGGGCAGTTGGTGGGGGAATAGATCAGCACACACGTACTAAGCCGCCGGAATCTGCCGCGCAAGCCCCCGGTCGATTCCGGGATGTGAAACCGTGAATGGAAAATATGTGTACTTTTGCGGATTCAAAATCTGAAGGAATGGCAGACAACAATTACACCCCTTGTCCGGTTGACACCTCCGATGTGGCGCTCCCGGAAAAATTGAATGCGCTTGTCGAGGCGCTCGCGCGCAACGTGCACGAAAACTGGGCGTTGGGACGGATCAACGAGGGCTGGTCGTTCGGCCTTGAACGCGACGACACCCTGAAAAAACACCCCTGCCTCGTGGATTACGACGACCTTCCCGAAACCGAAAGGGATTACGACCGCCGAACCGCTGTGGAGACCCTCAAAACGATCATGAAACTCGGGTGGAAAATCGAATCCGGAAGGTAGAATGTAAACCGAAAAAATCGCGACATTTGCTTTTTATCAAAAGTAATCAACAGCGGTTGCCTGTTTTTAAAAAAAGTGTATTATTGCGGGTTGAATTGATGACTTAGACTAGTGACTATGACTTAGACTAATGACTATGACTTAGACTAATGACTATGACTTAGACTCTTTTGAGCGTTTGTGAAGAAACAATTTTCAAACTAAATAAAAAAAGTATGAAGAAATTATTATCCATTCTGCTGACAGTGTTGATGCTCGGTTTCGTTGCGACATCTCCACGCCGGAGCAACTGGCGGGTGTGGCGCAGTTGGTGAACAGCGGCACTTCCTTCAACGGGAAGACGCTGCACCTGACGGCCGACCTCTGGTTGAACAGCACGGGGGATTCCACCAACAACTGGGTGCCCATCGGCGGCTCCGCTACAGCGACCAGTGAGGCGCAGTCCTCCGGCAACAGCTTCCGCGGTGTCTTCAACGGCCACGGGCACACCATCTACAACCTCTACTGCGAGAAGACCAACTACTTCCACGCCGGTCTTTTCGGTTGTGTCCAGAATCCCTGCACGATCGACTCCTTGGTGCTGATCAATCCCACGGTGAAATCCTGCGGTATGATGGGTGCCATCGCAGGTATGAGCCGTAGCGGTGGACAAATCTACATCCGTTACTGCTTGGTGGTCAACGCCAACATTGTGGGCACGCCCGGCAACACCGGCCCTTCCGCCTCCCATAACAACATCGGCGGTATCCTGGGTGCCAACTACCCGAACTCCAGCGGCACGTACATCCAGAACTGCGGTGTCACCGGCAACATCTCCGGTTATTATATCGGCGGTATCGGCGGCAACGCTCAGTATGACTACATCACCAACTGCTATTTCGCAGGTACGCTTACTCCTTATAACACCAACTACGGCGGTATGACCGCTCATGATGGTAACAGAACGAACTGCTACTCCTACACGGTGGTCAATGGCAACCAGACCCAGTCCTCCGCTTCCAACGACGGCACGTCCGTGACGCAGGCCGAGATGCAGGATCCTCAGATGATCGTCAACCTCGGCGACGCCTTCAAGATGGACAACGGCATCAACAACGGCTATCCGGTGATGAGCTACATGGCCGGTGTGGATCCCGTCGCTGCTGAAATCTGTGCCGGTGAGAGTCTCACCATCACGGCTTTTGGTTTCGACACCTACGCGTGGAGCAACGGTTCCACTTCGGATGTCATCACGGTGTCTCCCACCTCTTCGACTACTTACACGGTGACCTGCACTGCCAACGGTGTCTCCACCGTCCTTACCTCCTCCGTCACTGTTTATCCGCAGGCGGTCATCAACGCCACGGTGGCAACCTCCTCTGACGGACAGATTCACGCCACGATTACTCCTGAGACAGCCACGGTGGCCTGCGGCAGTTCCGACAACGTGACTTTCACGGTCACTCCCGACGAGCACTGGCGTGTGGCCAGCGTCTATATGAACGGTGTGCAGCAATACGATGCGCAGACTTACGGTCCTTTCACCTTCACGGTGAACCCCGGCGGCACCTTGGCCAATGTGGTGGTCCACATGACCAACGCCCTCACCTGCACGAATGTTCAGAACCTCGAAGCCTCCAATATCTTCGGTTCCAACGCCACGGTCTCCTGGAACGCCCACACCACGGGTGAACTCTCCGAGTACCACATCGTCGTGCGCGATGTCGTCGCGGAAACGGAAGACGAATACACCACCACCGATCTCAGCTATGTGATCATGGGCCTGAACGAGAACACCATGTATCAGGTGGGTGTCTATACCTTCTGTCTCGACGGTTATGGCAGCGACACGACGTTCGTGAGCTTCATGACCCCGTGCAACAATCCCGTGAACTATTCTGTAGGTGAAGCCACGGGCACGAACAACTACCTGCCGTCTTACATCTATTACGGCAACACCTATTCCCAGCAAATCGTGACCGCCAACGTTTTCGAGGGCATTGCGAACGATTTTTCCAGCATCTCCTTCAAGGACAACTACAGTTCCACCACCGTCCGTTCAGTGGACGTCTATCTGGCCAACATCCCGACCAATCTGGACTTGAATGGCGGTTGGATTCTGCCTTCCTCCACGAATAACATCACGTTCACGCAGGTCTTCTCCGGCAACGTGGAGTTCGGCAACAACAGCTGGATCAAACTCGATTTCGACACGGTGTTCCCGTATAACGGCACTGACAACGTGTTAGTGGTTTTCAACGACAAGACCAACTCTTGGGTTTCCACCCACTCTTACGATGTGGTGGGCAACAGCCAAACCTCCTCGATGGCCCGTTACGCTTATCGCGACGGCACGCCTTACAACGCCTTCAACCCGGATGTCACGGGTACTGCGTTGAGCGTTGTCAACACATTCCGTTTCACCTATTGCGATGCGAGCAGCTGTATCGCGCCGAACACGGTGGCTTCTTCCAACGTGACGGACAACTCCGCCGATATCACGTGGGTGTCTGTCGGCTCTGAGTCTTCCTGGGAGGTCGAATACAAGGCGGCTTCCGACACTGAGTGGACCTCTTTCGGCACCGTCTCCCTTACCGAGGCGAACCTGTACAGCTTGTTGGCCAACACCCAATACACGGTCCGTGTGCGCGCCCTGTGCAGCAGCTCTGATGTGAGTCCCTGGAGTGAGACGACCTCTTTCCGCACCGAGTGCGGCCCTATCACGCAACTTCCTTTCAGCGAGAATTTCGAAGATGCCAGCGCTATATACAGCACCAGCCAGGACAACTACATCCTCTGCTGGGACCGTTACGCTTCCAACTCTACGCACTACGTGTATATCCCGAGCAACACCTACGCCCATAGCGGCACACGCTTCTTGGATTTCCACCACACCGACGGCTGTTTCAACATCGCTATTATGCCGGCTGTGGACGAGTCCATCAGCATCAGCGACCTCATGGTCAGCTTCTATGCTTGCAGAACGGGCAGCTCCGGCACACTCGAGGTCGGTGTGATGTCCGATAAGACGGATCCTACCACCTTCGTGGTGATGGACACCATAAATCTCTCTTCTTACAATACGTATGAATATGGTCTGCAGCAGGTCTCTTTCGAGAACTACGCGGACAACGGCCGTTATGTCGCTTTCCGCGTCTCCAACGGTGTGAGCTGTGGATTCTACGTGGACGATGTCCTTTTGGAAGAGCGTCCGATGTGCTTGTATCCGACCAACTTCCATGCTGTGAACGTCTCCAACGAAGAGGTGACGTTGGGCTGGACTGAGCCGGGTAATGCCACCGCTTGGAACATCCTCTATGACGTGACGGGCTTCGATCCGGAGACGGAGGGCACGACGGTGGCTGCTGATGCCAATCCGTTTACAATCACCGGATTGACGAATGTCACCACTTACGACTTCTACGTTCAGGCCGACTGCGGTGGTTTGACGAGCGACTGGGTTGGACCTTTGACTCTCAAGACCGGCGTTTACAACATGGGTGTCACGGGCAGCGACACGCTGACCACCTGTGGATCCTACATTTACGATGACGGCGGTGCCGAAGGCAACCACAGCACTTCATGCGACTACACGTTGGTGGTTTATCCCGCCACGCCGGGTAGTGGCCTCTCCTTGAGCGGTTCGGTGAATCTGTATAGCGGTTCTTCCTATTACCAGGGATTCTTGAGAATTTACGAAGGCGTGGGCACTACCGGTAATCTTTTGGGCGAATTTTCGGGTACTCAGACAGTGAATGTCGCCTGCGGCGGTCCTGTGACGTTAAGACTTACCACCGGTTCCTATTCCTATTATAACTACGCCGGTTTCGAGATTCTGGCACAGTGCACCGACTGTTTCCCGCCGAGCAACCTCGCCGTCTCCGGCCAGACGCTTGACGGTGCGACCATCACATGGAGCGGCGTTGCTGACAGCTACGAGGTTGTGCTGGGCGGAGCCATGTCCCAGACCTACACCACCACGGACACCACCTATACCTTCACGGGTTTGACGAGCAGCAGCTCTTACACGGTGAAAGTCCGTGGAATCTGTGGAGCTGACTCCTCCCTGTATTCCCAGACGGCCAGCTTCAACACCTCCTGCGGCGCCATCACCGTCACGGCTGACAACCCGTGGTTCGAAGACTTCGAGGGATATACTGGCGGCGGTGCCCATTCGTTTGTTTGCTGGGAAACGCCTGTCACCGAAGTGGTGGACAACGGTACTTCCCCGTTTGTCTATTGCGGTCACAGCCCGTCCTGTCATTCCGGCGCCAACTCCGCCGAGCTGAAAGGCTCTAATAACATGCTCGTGTTGCCCGAGTTCTCCAACGACATCCAAGATCTGCGTCTCTCCTTCTGGGCGACGACCACCAGCACCTCTAACTACGGTACGGTGGAGATC
>CACXUB010000045.1 GCA_902770735.1 uncultured Bacteroidota bacterium
CGCCCATCTTCTTGACCTGCTCGCCATGGATGAAACCGTCGTCCTGGGTGGTGATGACGTGTGTGATTTTGCCCTTTTTGGTGTTGAAGTTGTACATGATTTCGCGGGCGCGATAGGTGTCGCTCTGCTGGTTGAAGACGGGGTTCCCGTGAAGGACGCCGTTGGAGTCGGCCACGCCGCTGGAGTACAGCTCGCCGCGCGCGAAGTCGATTTCGATGTAGTCGGCGCGGAGCTCCATGTCCTCGTAGCGCACCACTGCGTCGCCGAACAGGTAGGTGCGACGGTGCTGCAGGTCGTTGACCACGGAGTCGCGCGCGCTGTATTCCACCACCGAGGAGATGGCGTTGGCGGAGATCACTTTCACGGTTTTGGGCGTGGAATCGACAGCAGCCGCATAGTCGGGATTCGGAATGTCGCGCTTGGTGGTGTCGGCCGTGGATCTGGCAGGCCGGCGGTTCCGGAGGTTCTGCGCGGAGGAAAATACACACAAACTGCTGAATATGAACACCATAATCAGCTTGCAGAAATATGAAAAATCCACTGTGTATATTTTTTTAATCAATCCGAATTTCCTTAAGTCAATATTTTTAATTTTGCGCGAAAAAATCAGCAAAGATAATCAAAATATCAAATGATATGAACTCGAAATCATTTTTCTTAGTATATCTGTTCATAATTTTTTTGATGGCTCCCTCTTTCGCCCAGAAAGACGGGAAAACGTTCAAGGTGGTGATCGACGCAGGCCACGGCGGCGGCGACCCCGGCGCCCTCGGCTCTTATTCCAAGGAGAAGGATGTGGCTCTCGCCGTTGCGCTGAGAACCGGTAAACTGATCAGCGATAACTGCCCGAATGTCAAGGTGATATACACGAGAAAAACGGATATGTACCCCGAACTCCGCCAGCGCGCGAAAATCGCCAACGACAACCACGCCGACCTGTTCATCTCGTTCCACTGCAATGCCAGCACGGATCATTCCGCACATGGGGTCGAAACCTACGTGATGGGTCTCAGCAAGGCGGCACTGAACCAGTCCGTCGCCCGCGCCGAGAACTCCGTGATGCTGAAGGAGGCCGACTACCAAAAACACTATAACGGCTTCGACCCGAATTCTCCCGAATCCGCTGTCATGTTCTCCCTCTATTCCTCCGCCTACCTCAACAATTCCATCATCCTCGCCGACAAAGTGCAGCGGAATCTCGTCAATGCGACGAAGTTCACGGACAGGGGCGTGAAACAGGCTGGATACTGGGTGCTGTGGGCCGTCTCCATGCCCAGCATCCTGGTGGAAATGGGATTCATCTCAAACCCCACCGAGGAGAAAATCCTGAATGACAAGAAAAAACAGGATGACATCGCCGAAGCCATCTACCGCGGCTTCTATGCCTATTACGAGCAGATGGTCGGGAAGAGCACGGAAACTCCCGAAACTCCTAAAAAAGAGGATAAAACCGATGAAACGGTTGTCTCGAACGATCAAGACAGTGCAAATCCGTCCGAAAACAAGACCGAAAAAGACGAATCCACGACGAAACAGCCTGAAGTGCGCTTCATGGTGCAGTTCATGGCCATGCCGGACAAAATCTCCCTCAACGACAAGCGTTTCAACGGCATTCCCAACGTGAACCGTTATTATGAAGGCAACTTGTGGAAATACACCGCCGGAAATGAAACCGATCTCCAGTCGGCCAAGAAGATCCAGGCCGAACTCAAAGCAAAATACCCCGACGCCTTCATCATAGCCTTCAAAGACGAGGAGAAAATTCCCGTGTCGGAGGCGGTGAAACTGGTGAAGTAGTGCTGGATTATGACGAAATTCTTCCTGAAAATATACGATTTCCTGGAAAAGCGGCGCTGGTTGACAGTGTCGCTTGCGCTTCTTCTGACGGCGCTCTTTGCCTTCCTCGCCTCGCGGGTGCGCTACGAGGAGGACATCGCCAAGTTCCTGCCCCGCAGCGACGAGAGCCGCAAGTATCAGGAGGTTTATCAGCAGTTTGCCACCCAAAGCCAGATTGCGGTTATATTTTCCGGACAGGAGGATTCCCTCGATGTGGAGATGGCGCAGCAGGCGATGGAACTCCTCGGCAGCAAGTTGGAGGAGAGCGGTCTGGCCGAGAATCTGACGGTCACGGTCGATGAAACGCAGGTGTTCGACTTGATGGATGCGGTCTATGCTCATCTGCCTTATCTGCTTGAAAAATCTGATTATCAGCGAATTGATTCGATATTGAAAACGCCGGGAGTCATTCAAAGTCGTTTGGAGGCGGACAAGCAAATGCTGATGTTCCCCACGTCGGGCGTGTTCATGCGCATGCTCCCGAGCGACCCGCTGCAACTTTTCACGCCGACGTTGGAACGGCTGAACTCCCTGAAACTGAACAATGAGTTGCAAGTGGTTGACGGATACTTGTTTACGAGTGACGGAAAGCACAGTATCCTGACCTTTGATTCCCCGTATGGCGCCAACGAGAGTTATCATAACGGCCAACTGTCGAAGGAGTTGGAGGCGATGGCGGAGGCCGTGCAGGCGGAGTGTCCCGGCATCGAAATCGCCGCTGTGGGGGCACCGTTGATTGCCGCCGCCAATGCCAACCAAATCAAGCGCGACTCCGTGACGGCCGTCGCTATCGCTGTGGTGCTGATCCTGCTGATTCTGTTGCTGCATTATCGCCGTATCTCCGACATCCTTTGGGTGGGAGCCTCCATCCTCTTCGGGGCGCTGTTTTCGTTGGCAGGGCTCTGCCTGCTCCGGGGCGGCGTCTCCATCATCGTGCTGGGCATCGGCTCTGTCATCATCGGCATTGTCGCCAATTACCCGCTGCATTTCCTCGACCAATACAAGGAAGTCGGCGACCGTCGCGAGGCGCTCCGCGAGATGGTGTTGCCGCTCTTCATCGGCAATCTCACCACCGTTGCCGCCTTTTTCTGTCTGATCTGGCTCGACGCCCGCGCTATGCAGGACCTCGGTCTCTTCGCCTCGCTGATGCTGCTCGGCACCATCCTCTTCGTGCTGATTTTCCTGCCTCAGCTGATGCACCGCCGCCCGTCGCCTTCGGAACATCTCCTGTTCGGGAAGTGGACGGGAATCCACCTTTCCCGCAGCAAAGCCCGCCCGTGGATTCTGTTGGTCGGCTTGGTGATCACCATCGTGTTAGGGTATTACTCCACCAAAACCTCTTTCGACAGCAACTTGTCGAATATCAACTATATGACTCCGTCGCAAAGGGAGAATGTGCAGATTTTGTCAAAGTTGCAATCCTCCGACATGATGTATGCGGTGGCGGAAGGCTCCTCGTTGCAGGAGGCGGTGGACCGTCACGATTCGATGATGGCGAAACTCCGTGGTTGTGAGGCGGTTGCCTCCGTCAGCGGGGTGGGGGAGATGCTCCCCTCGCGGCAACGTTGCGAAGAGGCGGCTGTCAGATGGAACGACTTCTGGCAGGATGAAAGCCGAAAAGAGTTCCTCCGTGAACTGCAACGCGCCGCCAACGCCCAGGGGTTCTCCGACGAGGCTTTCCAACCCTTCTTCACGATGGTTTCTGAATCGTGCGAAATACCTGATATTGAAGATTTTAGCGACATTATAGAGCCGTTCACCAACAAGTACGTTTATCCTGTTGGTGAAAAGGGATACCGCATCATCAGCTATGTGAAGACCGACAATCCGGAGTCGGTGCATGCGCTGCTCGACGGGAGCGATGCCGCCTTTGTGTTTTCCGGAGGTGATGTGGGGCGGCAGATGGTGGACATGCTGCGCGGCTCCTTCAACTACATCGGGCTGGTGTGCAGTTTGGTGGTGTTTGTCTTCCTGCTGATTTCCTTCCGTCGGATAGAATTGGCCGTGTTGGCATTCCTGCCGTTGGCGGTGGGCTGGATCTGGATTTTGGGGCTGATGCATCTTACGGGCATTCAGTTCAATATTGTCAACATCATCCTGGCTACGTTTATCTTCGGGCAGGGCGACGACTACACGATTTTCATTACCGAGGGGTTGCTTTACGAGTATAAGACCGGTAAACCACGGTTGGCCTCCTACAAGCACAGTGTGGTCATTTCCGCGCTGATTATGTTCGCTGGCATCGGCTGTCTGATTGTGGCGAAGCATCCCGCACTGCGCTCGTTGGCGTTGGTCACCATCATCGGCATGGCCACGGTGGTGATGATGGCCTCTTTCCTGCCGCCCGTCGTTTTCGACTGGTTGACGAGGAAGAACGGCGAGCTCCGGGAGACGCCGATTACCTTTAAGAGATTGATTTACACTATTTTCCTCGGATTTTGTTTCCTGCTGCTGTTTTTGTGGCTGATTCCGTTCACGGCAGTCTATTTTCTGTTCGGGAAAGATTCCGAGGCCAAGAAGTTGAAATACCATACCATGTTGCACCGTATGGCGGTCTTTTTCCTGCAGCGTCTTCCCGGAATCGGTTTCCGGATGGAAAAGCCCGAGTCTGAGACGTTTGGGAAGCCGGCGGTGATTGTGGCCAACCATCAGAGCCATTTCGATTTGGTGTGTATGATGGCGCTCACCCCGAAAATCGTCTTCCTGACGAACGACTGGGTCTGGCGGAATCCGTTTTACGGCTTGGTGATCCGCAGGGCGGAGTGTTATCCGGCGAGCGACGGTATGGAGCAGAACCTGCCGCGGCTGCGTGATCTCTATGAACGCGGCTACAGTATCTGTATTTTCCCGGAAGGCACGCGTTCGCCGCACTGCGACATCTTGCGCTTCCACAAGGGGGCGTTCGCGTTGGCTCGGGAGTTGGGCGCCGATATCCTGCCGGTGTTCCTCCATGGCACAGGCCACGTGCTTCCCAAAGAGGAGCTGATGGTTCGCGAGGGGGAGATGTTTTTGGAGGTGACGGAACGTTGCCGTCCGTACGAAAATGTCGAAGCCGACACCGAAAGCGAACTCGACCGTGTGGTGACCCGCCGGATGCGACAGTATTACATCGCCCATTACGACGAATTACGTCAGAAGTTGGAAACGCCGGAATACTGGCGCTTCTTCAAGAAGTATCGGGAATACTATTTGGTTGGTAGTTAGAATGTTTCTTGTATTTTGCGACTCAAAATTGAATTGAGATGAGTAGAGGATTTGTAAAAGAAGGGGATCAGGAAGAGGTCCCGATGCTAACACCGCGTGCGTATTTGCCTGCGGGTGTGGAGAATTTCGTGACCACGGCGGGGCTGGAGGCGCTGAAAGCCGAGCGCGAGGAGATTTTGCGTGAGCGCAAGCAGTACGAGGGTGTGGACAACAATGATGCCCGCGTGAACAACAACTACCTGACGGCCAAGCTTCGCCAGCTGGAGGAACGTATCCATTCCGCCCGTGTGCTCGACTTTGACCCGCAGCGGCAGAAAGAGATCGCTTTCGGGGCGATTATCAAGTTTAAAAACTTAAAAACCAATCAAATAGCTACTTATCAGATTGTAGGAGTCGATGAGGCCAACATCATGCAGGGCAAAATATCCTTCATCTCGCCCCTCAGCAAAGTGCTGATGAACAAGAAGGTGGGGGAAACCGTCATCTTCAAGACTCCCGCCGGTGAGGTGGGAATGGAAATCCTGGAGGTGAGGTAGAGGTAAGTCCGACATTAGTATTTCTCGTCGCCGAACACCATTCCGACTCCGCGCGCGGCGGTCACCAGGAAATCGTCGGGCTTCACGAGATGCGGTTCCTTGAGGGCTTCTTCCAGCGGGACATACGAGATGTTCGGGTGGCGATAAACCACGAGGTTGCCATATTTCTTCTCTTTGACCAGTTCGAATGCCTTGACGCCGAATTCGGTGGCGAGGATGCGGTCGTAGGCCACGGGGGTGCCGCCGCGTTGAAGGTGTCCGAGCACCGTCACGCGGATGTCGTGCTCGATGCCGAGGTCGATCAGTTCCTGTCGCAGCACGTCGCCGACGCCGCCGAGTTTGATATGGCGGTCGCCCGCGGCGGTCGGGGCTTTGCCCGTGACGGTGCCGCCGACGCGTTTAGCGCCTTCGGCAATCACGATGTTGCAGAAACCCATGCCGTTCTGGTAGCGCGCCTCGATTTTGCGGGCGATGGCTTCGGGCTCGTAGGGGATTTCCGGGATGATGCAGACGTCAGCGCCGCCGGCCAGTGCGGTGTGCAGCGCGATCCAGCCTGCATCGCGGCCCATCACCTCCATGATGAACACGCGGTTGTGGCTCTCGGCGGTCGTCACCAGCTTGTCGATGGCCTCCGTGGCGATTTGCACCGCCGTCTGGAATCCGAACGTGAAATCCGTGCTCGACAGGTCGTTGTCGATGGTTTTGGGCACGCCCACCACGGGGATGCCGATATTGAGGAGCTGCAGGGAAATGGCTTGCGAGCCGTCACCGCCGATGTTGATGATGGCGTCGAACCCCATGTTCTCGAAACGCTTTCTCATCAGCTCGGAACGGTCCTCTATCTTCCAGCTGCCGTCGGGTTGGCGAACGGGGAAATGGAACGGGCCGCCTTTGTTGGTGGTCTTGATGATGGTGCCGCCTTTCACATGCAGCCCGGAAACCATGCTCTCGGTGAGCTCCACGATTTCCACGTTGTCTTTCAGCATGCCGTTGAACGACTCGATGCAGCCGAAAATCTGCCATTCATCCTGTTCCAGCGCGGCTCTCTTCACAATGCCTCGGATCACCGCATTCAACCCGGGACAGTCGCCGCCGCCCGTGGCTACCAATACTTTATGCGCCATATTGCCTTGTTTTTTAGAAAAGGCAAAAATACATTTTTTTTGTTTTGAAAAGTCGGAAAAACGGTCTGCCCTTCGTCGGTGCGGTTAAAACTCCACCATGAGTTTCACGTTGATCAGTCGGCCTGTCAAATAGGTCGGCACCGGACGCTGGTTGTTGTAGATGTCGGTGACCCACATGAAGGATGACACGTTGTAGATGCCCAGCAGGTTGAAGACCTCCAGATAGACGCCGGCGTTGCGGATGCTGCGCACGAAGGCGGACTTGTGCTTCATGCGGTCGCGGCTCTGCTCCAGAATCATGAACGACATGCCGAGATCGACGCGGCGGTACCACGGGCTGGTGAAGACGCGGTACGAGGGATCCATTTTCGGGGGACCGTAGGGGAGTCCGCTTGCGAACACGAAGTTCAGGTGCACGCGGAACTGCGGGAAACTCGGGATGTGGTCCTGGAAGAAAAGGTTGAAGGAGACGCGCTGGTCGGTGGGACGGCGGATGTAGCCGACTTCCGTCTGGTTGCCTTCCGCGTCGGTGCGGTAGTCGCCGTGCACGTCTTCCATGGTTTTCATCAGGGACACCGAGAACCAGGACTCCAGTCCGCGCACAAATTCACCACTGATGCGCAAGTCGAGGCCGGTGGCGTAGCCTTTCGCGTTGTTCTCACCGCTGTAGATGATCTGCACGTTGTTGACGTTGTACGTGATCAGACGGTCCAGGTATTTGTAGTATGCCTCCGCCGTGAATTTGAACGGTCTGCGCCACAGGTTGAAGCAGTATTCGCTGCCGGCCACCACCTGCGCGGAACGTTGCGAGCGGATGTCGGGGTTGAGCGTGCCGTCGGCATAGCGCATCTCGCGGTAGAACGCCGGTTGGTAGTAGAGACCCGTGCGCAGGCTGAACTGCCAGTCGTGCTTCCAGTGCGGCTTGTAAATGAAAGCCAAGCGCGGCGAGACCGTGAACTCCTTGGGGTTGTAGGTCCAGAAATGGTAGCGCAGTCCTCCGGTGAGCGTGAACCGGCTCAGACTGTCGCCGTCGATTTTCCAGGTGTCTTGGATATAGCCGGTCATTCGCCAGGTGTTCAGGGTGTTGTGCGCCAAAAGATAGTTGCCCTCGCCGAAGTAGAGCTCGCGGGCGGGGTCGCCGGGGACGACAATTTCGCCCGGTGTGGTGGGAATGTACGGCAGCGTGAACCCGGAGGAGTCGATCATGGTCCATTCTTTGATGTTATCGCGGATGTACTCGTTTTGGAACTTCACGCCCCATTCCAGTTTGTTGAAGAAGGGTAGCTGGTGCGTGCCCTGCAGGTCGGCAGCTGAAACCACCGAGTTTAGGTGGTTTCGGGCATGTTCCAGATAGCTTCCGTAGCCTAATTGATCGCCGATTTCCACTTCACCGTTGCCGCCAAAACGGATCTCGTTCAGCCAGTATTGCGCCAGAATGTCGTAGGTTTCGCTCTCCTTGGCGTAAAATGACGACAGAATCAGACGGATATCGCTCTTTTCGTCGGGCCGGTAGCGGAATGTGAGCCCGCCGAGGTAGTTCTGGTAGCGGTCAACCTCCTGTCCTTCGTAGAAGGCGCGCAGCATTTCAGCGTCGCCAAAACTTCCGAACTTGGTGCTCACGCTATCAGGTTGGAACAGATAGTAGTTGTAGGAAAGGTTGCCGAGAAGGCTCATCGATATTTTTTTGGTGAGATCCCATTTCAGCAGGAACTGTGTGTCGAAGAAGCGGGGTTTGTAGTTGCCGGAGGTCTCCATCGACTTCAGCAGGTAGGCATTCGACTTGAACCGCAGTCCGACGAGGAAGGAGAAGTTTCCGGCTTTGCCTTCGGCGTGGGCGGTGGCGCCGAGGAGGCTGGCGGACACGGAGCCGCCGTAACGCACGGGTTCTTTGTAGGTGACATCCAGCACGGACGACATCTTGTCGCCGTATTTGGCGTCGAATCCGCCGGCCGAGAAGGTTACGTTGCCGGTGAGGTCGCTGTTGACGAAGCTGAGGCCTTCCTGTTGGGCGTTGCGCACGAGGAACGGGCGGTAGATTTGGATGCCGTTCACGAAGACCAGGTTCTCGTCGAAGTTGCCGCCGCGCACGTTGTACTGGGCGCTGAGTTCGTTGTTGGAGGAGGTCCCGGGCAGCATCTTGATGAGCGACTCCATGCCGCCGGTCGGGGAGGGGAGTTGGAAGCTGAGCTTGGGGTTCACCTGCACGTAGCCTGTCGCGGCCGCGCCCTGGATCTTCACGGCCTCCAGCCGTTCGCCGGTGGTGCGCAAGACAAGGTCCATCGTGCGGGTCTCTTTGGCGCTCAGCCTCAGGGAGACCAGCGTGTCGCTGTGGCCCAGGTGCTGCACGAAGATGCGGAGGTCGCGGTTGGCGGGCAGCGTAAGGCTGTATTGGCCGTGCTCGTTGCTGATGGTCTGCTGGTTGTAGTCCAGGACACGCAAAAAGGCGGTCTCGATGGGGTCGCCGAATTCATCGGTGACCACACCTTTGAGCACGGCGTTTTGCGCGACCCCGATGACCGCGGACAAAACGAACAGAATGGTAATGAGTATTCGATGTTTCAAATTTTCCAGCATGAAATACTATTACGCGGACTTCTCCTTTTTATTGTATTCCGACAAAAAAAAACTGCTGTGTGGAAACAGCAGTCCTTTTTTCTTTCGCGATGGGAAACGGATTATAAAATGCCTTTCTCGCTGGCTTCCACCAAGCATTGGTAAACACCCTTCTTGTTGATGTTACGCATGCCGTGTGCGGAAACTTTCAGGAAAATCCATTCGTCCAGTTCCGGCACGTAGAATTTCTTGGTGTGCAGGTTGGGTTTGAATTTCCGTTTCGTTCTGATATTGGAGTGGGAGACGTTGTTGCCCACAATCGCTTTTTTTCCGGTAATTTCACAAACTCTTGACATAGCTATCTTCTTTATTTTATTATATTTCGGTTTTGAATTTTCGAGCGGCAAAAATACACTTTTTTTTGATATGTCGGACGGTGTCCGAATTATTTTTTTTCAAGGGGTCGCACGGACGAGGGATGGGGGCGTCTTTTTCGTCACTCTGCCCATTATAGTTGAATTTGGCAAGGTGTTTTGTCGCTTGTGTTGCATTTGACGGCAGAGGAAATGTTGTGTTCTCGTATTGCGGTGCCACCTACAGCAAGCCTATTTCTCTTTCGCTTATGCCGGTGATTTCCGCGACAAGGGCGGGAGTAATGCCTTTGTCGAGCATGTTGAGTGCGAGTCTCCGCTTCTCGTCATCACGCCCTGCTTTCTCGCCGTCCCGCCATCCGATGCCTTTCCAAGTGGCTTCCACACTGACCGCATCCCAATACCGCTCGTAGAGTTCCATTTCCGCGTCGTTGTAGTTGATGACCTCCAACAGCCCGATAGCTTTGGCAATGTCGGGGTCGGCGAGCAGTTCGGGTGCTGGTTCCCGGGTCTTTTCTTCCATTTCGGTGAAGTAGCGCATCCATAGGTCCATTTTGGTGTCGCCCTTCACGGCAAGTTCCTTGTATTTCTCCATCTCGGCGAAAACGATCTTCAGCCCGTCGAATATGCGGTCGGTGTGGTAGATGTGGACAAGCTGGTAGGGGTGGTACCACTCAATGAGTCCTTTGTGGAGGTCGCCTTGGACGAAGTTGAGGGAATATACGGGCTGTAGCAGATGAAACGGCTTCCCTTTGTCGAGCTGTTTGACGTATGCTTTGGAAGTGTTGAAGAACACACGCTGCATGAAGTCGGTGTCCCAGTTGAGCTGCATTTCCACAAGGAAGGTGCTGCCGGCTGAGTCCTCGCAACATACATCCACAATGCTGTTCTTACGGGCGGGTGTTTCAGGCATTAGTTCCGGAGAGACGTAGTGGATGTTGGTGATTCTTCGCCCGTCGGGGAGTGGCAAGAACGTGTCGAGCAGGCTGGTGGCCAGGTCGATGTGTTCTCCGAAGACTTTCCGGAAGGTGACGTCCGTCACGGGACTGAAATATTTGCAAGGTGTCATCATAATAATTAAATTTTCACGATGCAAATATACAACGGAAAAACCCTCTTGTCAAGGGTTTTGTGAATTTTTTTTGATGCTGGGATTCAGCAAGTTGGAAATTTTGCAATATGATTTTAATAATTAATAGTTAAAATTGATTGCATGATTTCGCAGAAATGCGGAGGAAGTTTTCAAAAACCTGTTTTACTTCGGCATTGTCAAAGAATAGGGATGGGCGCCCGTGACAATTCAGGTGGTGTCGGATTCTACTCCACCGACACGGACTTCGCCAGGTTTCTCGGCTTGTCCACGTCGCAGTCGCGGATGACGGCCACGTGGTAGGCCAGCAGTTGCAGCGGCACGGAGGCCACCAGCGGGGTGAGCAGCTCCTCGGTTTTGGGGATCTCGATGCAGAACTTCGACATTTTCTTCACGGCGGTGTCGCCTTCGGTGACCACGGATATGATGGTGCCCTTGCGGGCGATGATCTCCTGGATGTTGCTCACCACCTTGTCGTAGGTTTTCTGCTCGGTGGCGATGACGATGACCGGCATGTTGGTGTCAACCAACGCGATCGGGCCGTGCTTGATTTCGGCGGCGGGGTATCCTTCCGCGTGGATGTAGGAGATTTCCTTGAGTTTGAGGGCTCCCTCCAGTGCCACCGGGAAGTTGACGCCGCGTCCCAGGAACATCGCGTTGGGCTTGGTGGCCACGTATTGCGCGATGCGCTGGATGTGCTGTTCCTGTTCCAGCACCTGGCTGATTTTGTTGGGAATCGACTCCAAGTCGTTGATTAGCTGGTGGTACTGCGATTTCGAGATGGTGCCTTTCTTTTCGGCCAGGCTCAGGGCCATCAGCGTGAGCACGGTGACCTGTGCGGTGAAGGCTTTGGTGGAGGCGACGCCGATTTCGGGGCCTGCGTGCGTGTAGGAGCCGGCCATCGTCTCACGGGCCAGCGTGGAGCCCACCACGTTGCAGATGCCGATGACCGTCGCCCCGTGTTTCTTGCCGATCTCCACGGCGGCGAGCGTGTCGGCGGTCTCACCCGACTGCGAGATGGCGATCAACACGTCGTCCTCGCGTATGATGGGGTCGCGGTAGCGGAATTCCGACGCGTATTCCACCTCCACGGGGATGCGCACGAGCGTTTCGAACAGGTGTTCCGCCACTAATCCGGCGTGCCACGAGGTGCCGCAGGCCACGATGATGAAACGTCTGGCATTCAGCATTTTCTGCTCATATTCGATGATGCCGCCCAACGAGACCACGTCTTTTTTCAGGTTGATGCGGCCTCTCATGCTGTCGATCACCGCCTTGGGTTGCTCGAAGATTTCCTTCAGCATGTAGGTGTCGAAGCCGCCTTTTTCCAACTGCTCCAGACTGAGCTCCAACTTTTGGAAGGAAGGACGTTTCAGCAAGTGCTTCTCGTCGTTGATGTTTCTGATTTTCAGTGCTTTGCCGCGTTTGATCACGCCCACGTCGCCGTCTTCGAGATAGACGACATCCTGGGTGTATTCCACGATGGGGGCGCCGTCGGAGCCGACGAAATAGTCGTGGCCGTCGCGTCCGATGAGCAGCGGGCTGCCCTTTTTGGCGACGATGAGCCGGTCGGGGTCGTCCACCGACAGGATGGCCAGGGCGTAGGTGCCTTCCACCATGCTCAGGGCCATCATGACCGCTTCTGGCAGGGCGACGTCCTCTTTCTTCTGGATGCTTTTGATCAGGTGCACCAGCACTTCGGTGTCGGTTTCGCTCTTGAAGGTGAAACCTTCCTGTATCAGCTGTTTTTTCAGACTGAGGTAATTCTCGATGATGCCGTTGTGTATCAGCGCCATGGAACCGTCCTCGGCGATGTGCGGGTGGGCGTTCTCCTCGTTGGGCTCGCCATGGGTTGCCCAACGGGTGTGCGCGATGCCAGCCGTGCCGCGCGTGTCCCTGCCGGAACAATACTGGTCCAGCTCGTCCACGCGGCCTTTTTTCTTATACATTTGGATATGGTCGTCCTGCATCAGGGCAACCCCCGCGCTGTCGTATCCGCGGTATTCCAATTTGCGCAAACCTTCGATCAAAATAGGGTATGCGTCACGATTTCCTAAATAAGCTACAATTCCACACATTTAAAAGGTTAAAGGTTAAAGGTTAAAGGTTAAGGCTCCGTTAGGGGGTTAATACGTGGAATATGCGATTTCGAGGCGGAGTCGGGTGGGGGAGGCGGGATCGGTGCCGTCGAAGACGAGACGGTGAGGACGGACGCCGGAGCCGCGGACGATAAGGTTCACGGAGCTGCTCCAGTCGCCTTGTCCCAGAATCAGTTGCTGCACATATTTGGTGATGCGGAAGCGGTACTCTTTGTTGGAGCCGTCGTAGGTGCCTCCGAAGTAGATCGTACTTGTGTAATAGTCGTCGTCAGGCAGGAAGCGGATGGCGCTGTCAGACAGACCGATTCCCTGAAGTGTCAGGGCGGTGGGGTGGGTGAGTGCGCTGTTGTTGGGGTCGAGGTCGGTGATGACCAGTTCAGCGCGGTGTATGACCACCCGGTTGTTGTATTGGGCGAAGGCTTCTTTCAGGTAGGGGAAGGAGATGCGGGTTTTCACGCCGCCGCCGCCCTGCAGGAAGAGCATCCGTTCGCCGACGTTGTGCTGTCCTTGCAGCACTTCCTCCACGAAATTGTTGCTTTGGGAGGCGGCATAGTCGTGGGTGACGTGCGTGAACCGTGCGCTTTTGTCGGAGAAGGTCATGGCGTACCGCAAGGCTTGCTCGCTGTTGTTGTGGTAGTACAGCGTCAGTCCGCTCAGGGCGCTGGTCAGGTTGGAAATCATCATGTAGCCGTGGGCGCCCGAGTGAGAGACGGCCTCGATGTAGAGTCCTTTCAGGAAACTCTGGAGGTTGTTGTTGAGGTCGTCCTGGTGGTTAAGCAAGTATTGTCCGAACTGTTGCGAGAGCCGGATGCGCATGTGGGCGTTGTACATGCCCGTGTCCACCACGATGGGGGTTGTGGGTTGTAGGGTGATGCCGTCGAGGCTGTAGTTCAGCGGGGCGGGGTCGTATCCGACAGTGCTGGACATGTAATAGGTGGTCTCCTTGTTCATCTCCTCGGTGAGTTGGTGGACACGGATGCCCACCGCGGAGGTGGTGTCGCCGTAGTAGCCGGAGATTTGGAGGGTGAGGACAATGGAGTCGATGACGAAATTCAGGCATTGATCGACAAGCGTACTCAGGCCAGAAAAGAAAAGAACTGGGCAGAAGCTGACCGCATCCGTGACGAACTGAAAGCCAAAGGCACGCTGACACTCACTGCCGACAGCCGTGAGGAGCTCGACCGCAAGGCCGACGCTGGTGGCCATCTGGTCGTCCAGCATGTCAAGGCCGATGTCGGTGATCCCGTTTTTGCAGCCTGACAAAAAAATGCACGTTAGTAGAACTAATGTGCAATGGATGATTTTTTTCATGGGTGACTGTTGACTTTTATAGGTTTGCGTTCGCAAGAAGTTCGTCGTAAAATTCATCGTACATATCGACATAGTTGTCGTCGTCAGGGTGTTGCAGGACGGGTTTGCCGGATTTTTCGACGTATGTGAGGAGTCTTTTCTTGATGTCTTTGGTAAGGGCGATGCCGTCGGAGTAGTCGATGGCGGTTTGGATGATCTGGTCGTACCCGGCTTTCCGGAAGTGTTTGAGTCCGGAGGTGGGGATGTTGGTCTGTTTCAGTTTCTTGGCGAAGTTGGGCGAGAATTTGTCGGGGAATTCATCGGGCATGATGGAGAAGACGATTTGGGTGCCTTGGAGCAGGGGGTCGTCCTTGTAAACGGTTTTCACGAAAAGCGGCACCAGGGCGGATATCCAACCGTGGCAATGGATGATGTTGGGATCCCAGCCGAGTTTCCTCACGGTCTCGATGACGCCTTTGGCATAGAAAATCGCCCGCGAGTCGTTGTCGGGGTAGAACATCCCTTCCGCGTCGTGGTATTGTGTCTTCCGTTTGAAGAAATCCTCGCTGTCGATGAAATAAATCTGCATCCGGACGTTCTGCAGCGAGGCCACTTTGATGATCAACGGATGGTCGGTGTCCTCGATGATGATGTTCTGTCCGGAGAGCCTGATGACCTCGTGGAGCATGTGCTTGTGGTCGTTCACGCAGCCGAATTTCGGCATGAAAGTGCGAATTTCGTTCTCTCTCTCCTGAATTCCCTGCGGGAGAAAGCGGCAGATGTTGGAGATGTATCCCTCGGGAAAATAGGGGTAAATCTCTGGTGTGATGAATAAAACCTTCTTCTGAGCCATTATAATAATTTTAGTCGGCAAATATACGATTTTTTTGGACACAAAAAATTTTTTTTTGAAAGTTGAACACCATATCAAAAAAATTGTATTTTTGCCGCGTCGTTTTGCCCAGGTGGTGGAATTGGTAGACACGCTACTTTGAGGGGGTAGTGGGAGTACTCCCGTGCAAGTTCGACTCTTGTCCTGGGCACCAAAAAAAATCCGGTCTTTTGACCGGATTTTTTTTTGCCCGGGTGCCAACCCGCGTTGGCACCCGCTGCCGTTGATAATCGGATATCATCGTTTCACGACTTTCCGTACAGCCACCACATTCCCGTTCGCCACAGCCTTCACGAAATAAACCCCGTTGGCATAGCGCGACAGGTCGATTTGTGCGGTCGCGGGCTCCCCAGATGCGATGAATCGCGTTTCCACGACATCCACTAATTTCCCGTATGCATCATGCACGTGGAATTCCACCGTTTCCGTTTGCATATCGGTCATCGTGCATTGTACATTGACGATGCCGCTCGTCGGGTTGGGATAGACCGTCATGGAACTGGCGAGGCTGTGCTCGTCGATGCCGACGGTGATGGTCAGGTGCAGGGTGACGGTGGAGTCGCAGCCGTTGACGGTCTGCAGGGTCTGCGTGTAATCGCCGGAAGCACAGTAGGACTGGCCGTTCCAGATGTAGCAGGAATCGGGACAGGAGACGGTTGCTTCGGTGCTCACCGACTGGTTGACGGTCAGGTGCAGGATGACCACGGAGTCGCAGCCGTTGGCGGCCGGGAAGGTCTGCGTGTAGTCGCCGCTTTCTGTATAGGTGATGCCGTTCCACTCGTGGCTGTCGCAGACGGTCTCGTACAGGTCTGACTGTACCGCGCTGTTCACGGTGAGCGTCATCGTAATCACGGAATCGCAGCCGCTAACTGTTTGCAGATTCAGCACCTGCGTGCCGGCGGCGTCGAAGGTGATGCCGTGCCAAACGTATGGCAAGTCGCTCTGACAGATGGACTGCGTTTCAGTAATGTTGTAGGTCGGATTCACCGTCAGCGTCATGATTACGGTGGAGTCGCAGCCGTTGACATCCTGCAAGGTCGCCGTATTCGCGCCGGCAGCATTGAAGGTGACACCGTTCCATTCGTACGGCAGCTCGCTCTCGCAGATGGTCCGGCTGTCGGTCGTGACATGTGTCTGGTTGACCGTCAGCAGCATCGTGACCACGGAGTCACAACCGTTGACCGTCTGCAAGGTCACGGTCTGTGTGCCAGCGGTACTGAAGACAACACCGTTCCACGTGTACGGCAATTCGCTCGGACAGACGCTGTTGATGTCGGTTACCGCGTAGGTCGGATTGACCGTCAGCACCATCGTGACGACCGAGTCACAGCCGTTGATGGTTTGGAGTGTCAGACTCTGAGAACCGGCGGCGTTGAAAGCAATACCGTTCCACGTGTAAGGAAGCTCGCTCGCGCAAATGCTCATCGTCTCGGTGACCGCATAGGCGGGATTCACCAACAACGTCATAATCACGGTGGAGTCACAGCCGTTGACATCCTGCAAGGTTGCGGAATTCATGCCGGCGGCATTGAAGGTGACCCCGTTCCAAGTGTAAGGAAGCTCGTTCTCACAGATGGTCCGACTGTCCGTCGCAACATGCGTCTGGTTGACCGTCAGAATCATGATGACGGTGGAGTCGCAGCCGTTGACCGTTTGCAAGGTCACGTTCTGCGAACCTGCGCTGTTGAAGACGAGGCCGTTCCACGTGTAAGGCAACTCGCTCGGACAGACGCTTCTGACATCCGTCACCGTATAGGTCGGATTGACTGTCAGTGTCATTGTGATGACGGAGTCGCATCCGTTGGCCGCTTCCAGCGTGACGTTTTGCGTGCCGGCAACATTGAAGTTGACACCGTTCCATTCGTAAGGCAGTTCGCTCTCACAGACGGTCTTGGTGTCGGTCACCGCGTAACTGGAATTGATGGTGAGATGCAGGGTCACCACAGAGTCGCAGCCGTTGGCGGCGGTGAAGGTCTGGTCGTAGTCGCCGGAAACCGTGTAGGTCTGACCGTTCCACTCGTAACTGTCGCAAGCCGTTTCCGCAATTTCCGCAGCTGCCGCAAATTTCAGCATCAAAGTCATCGTGACTACGGAGTCGCAACCGTTAGCAGCGGTCAGCGTAACCTCCTGCGTGCCGGCGGCATTGAAGGAGACGTCGTTCCATTCGTAAGGCAGTTCGCTTTCGCAGACGGTCTTGGTGTCGGTCACCGCGTAACTGGAATTGATGGTGAGATGCAGGGTCACAACGGAATCACAGCCGTTGGCGGCGGTGAAGGTCTGGTCGTAGTCGCCGGAAACGGTGTATGTCTGACCGTTCCACTCGTAACTGTCACAAGCCGTTTCCGCGATTTCCGCCGTTTTCGCATATTTCAGCATCAAAGTCATCGTCACCACGGAGTCGCAACCGTTGGCAGCGGTCAGCGTAACCACCTGCGTGCCGGCGGCGTCGAAGGTGACACCGTTCCAGTCGTAAG
>CACXUB010000046.1 GCA_902770735.1 uncultured Bacteroidota bacterium
ATACTGTGTAAATATCCGTATATTGGGTAGCCAGTTTCACCTTGATGGTGAGGAAGCTGGCATTGTTGCCCACCTGCACCTCTTTCACCGTGCCGATGAACAGCCCTTTGGGGAATATGTTGGAGTATCCGTTGGTGTACACGGAATCGCCGATGTTGATTTCCGAATGCTGCGGAATGGCCTCCAAGTATGCGACGCGAGGGTCATCGCCCTCCCAGATGATCGTGCCGTTCTGGTTGGCAGGAGTCACCACTGCGCTGATACGGGACTCGGGGTGCAGGATCGGGCGCACCGTGGCGAAATTCGTGGAAACGTCCGTCACAACCCCCGCCACACCGTCGGGCGACAGCACCGCCATGTCACGCTCGACACCATCGTTCGAACCCTTGTCAACGATCATGTAGTTGAACGCGCGGTCCGTGGTGCGGAAAATCACGTGCGCAAACGTGTAGTCGTACAAGCGCACCTGCTTGCGGTTGACGGAGTCGGGCTTGCTCATCTCCGTCAGCGTGGTGTCCACCTTTTCGAGGAACATGTTGTCGCGTTCGCGTAGGAGCTGGATGTTCTGCTGCACGAGCGACTCGTTCTCCGAACCGAGATGGAAACGGTGCACCATACCCGCACCGCTCTTCTGAATCGGGCCGACGACGCTCTGGACAAATCTTGCCAATCGATAATTATTGAAAGACAACGACTTGCCTAACATCACGATACTCAGAATCAGAAGAACGGCGAGTACGATGATATGAAATGCCTTCTTGAAAAATTCTACAAGATTATTCATCAGGCAAAGGGAATACTATTTCTTTTCAGCGAGTTCGCGACCGGCCTTCATGCAGGCGAGGTTGACGTTCACGATATCCTCACCTTTGCGGGCGAAGTTCTCGCGGACGGCATTCTCGATTTCCTCGTAAGGCAGCTGCAGATACGGGGAGGCGGCACCCAGAATCACCATGTTGGAGGAACGGGCGGAGCCCAGATCCTTGGCGATTTGGTCGGCGTTGATGGCCACGCAGTTCTGCACCTTCGCCAACTCGGCCTTCAAAGCGTCGAAGTCGGGATAGTTCGGGATGTTCACGAAGGGTTGGTCGTTGGTGATCAACCAGCCGTCCTTCTTCAGCCACGGCAGATAACGCAACGACTCCATCGGCTCCACGGAGATGATCATGTCGGCCTTGCCCAGCGGAATAAGGTCGGAAGCGATGGGTTGGTCGGAAAGACGGAAATGGGACTGCACATCGCCGCCGCGTTGGCTCATGCCGTGCACCTCGGCCTGCTTCATGTACATTCCTCTTTTGATGGCGGCAGCGCCCACAATCGTGGCGATGGACAGGATACCCTGACCGCCTACACCTGCTAATATGATGTCTATTTTCATTTTTTTATTTGTTTTTTTGTTTGTTTTTGTTTCCCAGGGCTCACTGCGTTCGCCCTGGGTTGACACGTGTCGGGCTTACAGCCCTCTTGGCATTAACCGTTACTTCTTCGCGGCCTGCTGTTTTTTCATACGACGGCTCAAAGTCTGGATGCACTCACGGGTCGGGATGATCACGGAAACACCTTCGTATTCGATTTCCTTCTCAATGATGGCGACATTCTCTTCGAGATGGCCCTTGAGCGGGTTGATACGGTGGATGTGCTCCTCTTTCACGCCGAGGCCCTTGCAGATCTCGCCGAGCACGCCGAGAGCGTGGGAGTCCTGACCGCCGGTCATGCCAGTGGTGCTGTTGTCGAGGATCAACACCGTGACAGGCGTGTTTTCGTAGATGCAGTCGAGCAGGGAGGTCATGCCGCTGTGGGTGAAGGTGGAGTCACCGATGACGGCCACGCAGGGTCTCATGCCGGCGTCGGCAGCGCCCTTGGCCATCGTGATGGAAGCACCCATATCGACGGTCGTGTAGATGGCATTGTAAGGCGGAAGAGCACCGAGAGTGTAGCAACCGATGTCGGAGAAGACTTTGCCCTTGCCGTATTTCTCCATCGCCTTGTTGAGGGCGGTGTAGGAGTCGATGTGCGGGCAACCCACGCACAACGCGGGCGGACGCGGGACGACCAGTTCGGGGACGGGTGCGCCGTAGGTGTCGGGCAGACCGAGGGCCTTGGCCACGAGGTTCGGGTTGAGTTCGCCGTCGCGAGGCAGCTCGCCGCTCAAACGGCCCATGATGTTGCCGGTGCGGTTCAGCACGCCGCGGACCTGCTCCTCGATGAAGGGATAACCCTCTTCGGCGATGAGCACCTTGCCGCATTCGTCAATCATCTTGGCGATGAGCTTCGTGGGCAGCGGGTATTGGGAGATTTTCAGCACGGGGTACGGGCATTTGCCACCCTCGAAATTCTCCATCAGGTAGTTGAAGGCGATACCGGAAGCGATGATACCCATGCTCTTGTCGGCGCCGTCAATGTAGCTGTTGAACGGGGAGTTCAGCGAGTCGTTCTCGAAGTCGGCCTGTTTGTCGAGCAGCTTGCGGTAGTGCTTGCGGGCGTTGGCAGGCAGCAGGATGAACTGCTTGGGGTCGGTCTCGGGCTTGAGCGGGTTCTGCGGACGCTCGGCCTTGCGCTCCACGCCGGAACGGGAGTGCGACAAACGCGTGGTGAGACGGATGACCACCGGGGTGCGGAATTTCTCCGACATCTCGAAGGCGTAGTAGGTGATGTCGTAGGCTTCCTGTTGGTTGGAAGGCTCGAAGCACGGGATGAGCGCGAACTTGGCGTAGTAGCGGGAATCCTGCTCGTCCTGGGAGGAGTGCATCGACGGGTCGTCGGCGACCACAACCACCAGACCGCCGTTGGCACCGGTGATGGAGGAGTTCATGAACGGATCGGCGGCCACGTTCAGACCGACGTGCTTCATGCAGACCATCGCGCGCTTGCCCGCGTAGGACATGCCGATGGCGGACTCCATGGCGGTTTTCTCGTTGCCGGCCCAGATGCTGTGCACTTCACCGGCCTTGCCCTGCTTGGAGTTCTGGATAAATTCGGTGATTTCCGTTGAAGGAGTGCCCGGATAGGCATACACTCCGGATAATCCGGCGTCCAAAGCGGCCTGTGCCACCGCCTCGTCGCCTAAAAACAATGCTTTTGACATAATCTAAAGTACTTTATTGATTGTATATTAACGATTTAATTCCTTTACTTCCAAAGGTGCAAAAGTACAAAATTTATGCGAAACTCAATGAGATTTGTTTTTTTTGAGGGAATAGGGAATAGGGACAAGGGAATAGGGAGTGGAGAATAGTTACCGGAGGAATTTGGCGGAGGAACTTTGGCCGTGGGCGTTCTTGCATTCGATGAGATAGACTCCTGCCGGGAGATCCGACACTTCCAGTTCCACTTGTGAGCTTCCGTCACTGAATATCGTGTTGACTATCTGGCCATTCATATTCATTATGGTTACTTCACGGATATCAGGGGCTTCGACACGAATCCTGTTGGCGGCCGGAACCGGATATATTTTCAAGGGAGATTCTGATGCGGGGCGGTCTGATATCCCGGCCGGCACCCAGGAGTCCTCGCCGTCGGTGAGCCAATCGAGCGTAAAGTTGTAAAACACTGTGGAATAGCCCGTTTCGCCATCCTGTTTCTCCTCCACATACAACCCGATGGTGCCGTCGGGAAGCACGCAAAGCGAAGAATACGCCGAACTATAGGGCACTATGCACTTGCTCACCGGCCATGTCACCCCTTCGTCATAGCTAACATACACAGTCACATGGCTCCGCTCGCTGCCGTAGGGCAAGGAATGAAGCAAACGGTTCTTGTCATATCCTTGATTCACAGAAGTATAGCGGATAATATCGCCGTTACAGGCGGGAGCCAGCAGATCGTTCCAGGTGGAAACGTTTGACTGCCAGGTTTCCCCGCCGTCCTCGGAAATGTTGTACCAACGATGACCGCCGTGACGGATGCTCATCAGGATGCGGCCGTCGGCGAGCTCGGTCACCTTGGCCTCGTCACCGCCCACGGAGGCGCGCCCGGAAACGTGCCAGGTCTCCCCATTGTCGTCCGAATAGACGGCGTAGTTGTTGAGCGACTGCGCCGCCGTCTCCCGGATGGCCGCCACGAACATGATACGGCCTGTGGAGGTGCGCAGCCCGTTACCGGAGCCGAAAAACGACGCCCGCCAGTTGCGGTGCGCCGTCACCACACAGTTGCTGCCGAAGATGAAATCTGTGATATCGACCGGCGCCGTCCAAGTGATGCCGTTGTCATAACTCCTTGACATATAAGACCGTATAGGATTCGACGGGTTCGAGTTCCAAAGTCCGGGGCCGCCCACGAACACAGCGATGATACCGTTCTCGTTGTTGTCCAAAGCCAAAGCGCAGTCGCCGAAGCCGTGGTTGTAGCCTGTGCCCTGGGCGATCGTGACGGGCGCGCTCCACGTGAGACCGCCGTCGGTGCTGCGGTTGCACACGATATCGATATCCTCGGGAAGATCCGACTCGTTGTTTTTTCGTTTGTCAGTGACCGCCACGATGGAGCCGTCGCGGGCCGTGATCACCGCCGGGATGCGATAGTTGGCGGAGCCGTAGTCGCCGGGACGATAGAGCACCGTGCGGGAGATGATGGAGTCGTTGGCATCGACCTGCGCGCAAACCGCACACGAGCACAATGCAACCATACAGAGAATTAAAGCCTTTTTCATAATGGATGTTTTAAAATTAGCGGTGACAAAATTCAAACGCGCAAAGTTACACAAATCATGGATATGGGGATGTAATGCCGTTTTTTTGCGAAAAATAGCCTATTAAGATTTAAATATGATTGATTTTCAGATGTTTATGTTTATTAAAAAATGTTAATTTTGCGGCCGTAATTTTAAAACGAATCGCTTATGAAAATTCTATTCGTAATTGACGTATTCAACACCCACAGCAACGGGACCAGCATTTCCGCCCAACGGTTCGCGGAGGAGCTTCGTAAACGCGGACACGAGGTCCGAATTCTGACCGTCGGGGAGACTTCCGACACCATTTTCGGGCTCCAGGAGTTCAAATTCCCGTTTTTCAACAACCTGATCCACAAGCACGGGTTCATGTATGCGAAGTGCGAGGAGGAGACCATCCGGAAAGCGGTGGAATGGGCCGACATCGTCCACCATTTCTTCCCCTTCGCCCTGACCGCGAAGACCCAGAAAGTGGTGGACGAGTTGGGGAAACCCTCCACGGCGGCCTTTCACGTGCAGCCGCAAAACATCACCTCATCGCTAATGCTTGGAAAATGTGAATGGGCCAACAACTTGTTATACAGAATTTTCCGGAATAAAATCTACAATCGTTTCGGCCACGTCCACGTGCCGTCGCGGTTCATGGGCGAAGAGTTGAAAAAACGGGGCTACACGGCCAAAATCCATGCGATTTCCAACGGCATCCAGTCCGACTTCAAATGGATGAAGCGTGCCAAAGCCCCTGAATTCGAAGGGAAAATCCTGATCATGATGGTGGGACGGCTGACGCAGGAAAAGCGCCAGGACATCCTCATCAACGCCGTGAAGCATTCGAAGTACGGCGACCGCATCCAGCTGATTTTCGCGGGAACCGGTCCCACCGACAAGATGCTCCACCGGATAGGGCAGAAACTGGTGAACCCGCCGATTTTCGGCTACTACACAAAAGAGGAGCTGATGGACAAGCTGGCGCAGTGCGACCTTTACGTGCACGCCTCCGACATGGAGTCCGAGGCCATCTCCTGCATCGAAGCCTTCGCCACGGGGCTCGTGCCGGTCATCTCCGACAGCGATCTCTCCGCCACGAAACAGTTCGCCCTCGACAGGCGCAGTCTCTTCCGTGCCGGCGACCCCGAAGACCTCGCCCGCGCCATCGACTATTGGCTCGACAACCCCGAGGAGAAGGCCAGAATGGAAAAAGTTTACGCCGAAGCCGCCAAAAACTACGACATCGAGCACTCCGTCGCCTTGTTCGAAGAGATGCTGTTGGAGGCCATCGAGGACCACAAAAAGCAACTTGAGGCCAACCAATGGAAACTGCCCGTCGGGGAAACGGTCCTTCCTCACGGTCGAAAAAGTGCGTAACCCGGCTGTTTTGTGCTATTTGGTCCGAAAAAGTCGGAACGCCTTTTCGGACCAAATCGGACCATCCGAGACTGCGGGAATTTTATAATTTTGCGCGTCTAAATCTTGTTATATGAAGACCAACGAAACCGAAATCCTGCAACTCCGCGAAATGGTGGAAGAATCCGTGTCGCGCAAGATGAAGACCCCCGCCGACTTCCAGTTCCTCACCGGAGTGATCCAGGAGCGCTGCAAAGAGACCTTGGGGGTGACCACTCTCAAGCGCATCTGGGGCTACGTCGACGGTTACGACACCACCCGCTATTCCACCCTCTCGGTCCTCGCCCGTTGCGTGGGCTACCGCGACTGGGACGATTTCCTGGCCAACCACGACCGCGCGGGCGAGTCCTCGAACCCGGTGTTGGGCCGCGCCCTGCATCCCGACGAGATCCCGCAGGAGGGTTTTGTGCGCATCGCCTGGTCGCCCGACCGCCGTGTGCTGCTGCGCCATCTCGGCGAAGGAAGTTTCATGGTGGTGGAGAGCGAAAACTCCAAGCTCAAGCCCGGCGATTCCTTTTCGTGTTCCTGTTTCATCCTCGGGGAGCCGCTCTACCTCGACAACTTCGTGCACGGCAACAACGCCCCCACGCTCTTCGTGGTCGGCAACAAAGGCGGGTTGACGGAGGTGCGGCAGGAGCGGGAGTGAGTAAATTCGGACCAATTCGGACCTATCCATCAAGATGTTATTTTTGCGGCGTGAAATCACGGGCAACGGATTTCGCGCTGTTCTTTGAAAAAAAACACAATTCAAAGTCAGTTTCGAGAGAAGTGAAAACACGAGATTTTAGGACAAAATTGACATGAAAAACATGAGGATTTTGACACATCGACAAAAAATCGTGAGATTTTCGGCAAAATAAACAAAATAAATTTTGAGGGTTTCGGCATTTTTCGTATCTTTGCACCCAAAATCAGACTAAGATGGAAGAACGGTTTTTTAAGCTTATATTGAAACAGGGTCGCTGATTTTCATAAAAAAGAAGACAAAGAATATCCGCATTCCGAGTGAGGAGACTCGTCTTGAGATGTATCCAATGGATTACGAGGAATTCCGCTGGGCTCTGGGCGACACCATCACGGTAGATATGCTTCGTGAGGCTTACGAGGCAAAGCAACCGTTGGGCGACGGCGTGATGCGCAAACTACTACGCGACTTCAGGCTGTATATGCTGGTAGGTGGTATGCCACAGGCGATAAACGAGTATTTGGACACAAACAACCTTAGTTCGGTGGATGAAGTAAAGCGTGAAATCATAGAACTGTATGCCGATGACTTCCGAAAGATCGATCCCACGGGCAAAGCTACAAGGATGTTTTATGCCGTGCCGGGACAGCTGAACAAGAACGCTTCGCGCTATCAGATCTCCAGTGTGATTGAGCAGGGCAAGCAAGACCGGATGGAAGAACTTCTGCAAGACATGGAGAATTCGAAAGTGGTGTTGTTTTCGCATCATGCCGATGACCCAAATGTGGGTTTATCACTGCATGAAGACATAGGAAAATATAAGATGTTCCTGAATGACACGGGACTGTTTATCACCTTAGCGTTTTGGGACAAAAACGTCACAGAAAACGTGATTTATCAGAAACTACTGAGCGACAAGCTGTCAGCAGACTTGGGCTATGTGTACGAGAACGTGGTGGCACAGGTGCTCACGGCTACTGGGAACAAGCTGTTCTACCACACATGGCCCACAGAAAGCGGAAAACACAATTACGAAGTGGATTTCCTTCTCTCACGCGGGAACAAGATATGGCCTTTGGAAGTGAAATCGTCAGGGTATAAGACCCACGCTTCGTTAGATGCCTTTTGTTTGAAATTTTCTGAACGGGTGAGTAACCGCTATTTAGTCTATACGAAAGATTACCGCCGTGATGGGAGCACCACACTACTGCCAGTGGTAATGACTATGTTTTTATGAAAGTTATATTGACACCGCAGATACGCGAAAATCTCCACGAACCGGGAAAAAATCAGTTCGTGGAGGAGAATGGCACCCCGAAACCCCTCCTCGAAAAATGCAGCGTCTCCCATGACGACCTTTTCGACTGATAGCACCCTTAATTCGGACCAATTCGGACCAAACCGCCAATCGGTTTAGATATTATTTTTGCGCTGTGAAATTACCGTGAGGGATTTCACGGCGTTCTTTTTTATTCTGCTTGGGTTTTGCTAGAACCTCTTTGACGACAAAGACAGGCCGCGCCTTTTTTCGTGACTGTTAGCGAGGTCATAGCTAACAACATCAGAAACCGAAAGATATACACGGAGGAAGCCGAAAATCCGGAAAAGAGTAGGCGGAAATATAATAACAAGAAGTATTTCATTTATGCCTTTAATCAACGGAGAAAACATCAAAAACGTAGTTATTCCGAAACGTGTCGAGAATTTTTCTACGAAATTCGGAATAGACGAACCTGTATTCGTCCTTTACGACAACAAGATCCAAGAAGGCGTCGTTCGCAGGATTGACTGCACGTTCCAAAAAGGAATATCCGAGCTGGAGACAACCATTCTTTACACACTTGAACTGCATTGTGAGACCATCCAATTTCCTGAAGAACTATGCTATAAGAGAAAGGAGGAGTTGAAGGATAGTTTGTAAATATACAAAGCATACATAATGGCTGCATGGCTTCCTTGTTGACCTTAAAACAAGTCATTCGTAAGGTACCAATAGGAATCAATAAAAACACCATGTTTCAGTACAGGATAACGGCTCACCCTGTGCCGGGACTATAAAAACAGTTAGTGGGCCCTCAAATAATGATTATGAATAAAAAATTGTACATAACGTTCTTTCTATTAACAAGCATGTTAATATCAGGGTTTGGACAAGTATTGAAAACATTCACAAACAAAAATTTTGAAACAAGCGATGGTCAAACAGGAACGCTTACCTACACGTACTATGAAGACGCTTCGGGGAACTACATCAAGCACGGGAAATATAGCATCAACGCCTCAGCTGAATTCTTAAGGTATTGGAACAAGGAGAAAAGGACATATCAAAATTTACGTCAACAATATACAGCTAACGCTACCTTCAAAGACGGTTGGTTGGATGGAACAGTGATCATCACAAGAAAACAGGAGGTAGAAGAAGGCAAATCAAAGGATTCCCATGTCCAGACTGAAACCGTGAACTTTAAGAACGGTGTACCGCACGGACTTTGGAAAATTGTCATAACAACAAACAACAAAGCCTCCACCCTAATCAGTATGAATTTCACGGACGGAATGCTTACAGGACAGTTCCAATGGGAATGGGGCGATCAAACAGGACAGTTCGATTCCAAAGGTCGATATTCAGGCACATGGACTGAGCGCGATTACCAGGCTTATATTGAACACAACTTCATAAACGGGGTTGAAGTAAGTGTAATCAAACGTAAAGACGGGACAATAATTGAAAAAACACCTGATGAAGATATCGCCATTGCGACAAAATTCGCGAACGGTGAAGCTCTCGAATCAGAACTTGAAAACATGAAGTATATATTGTATGAAAGCGGTAGCTTATTCAGCGCGAATTTGCCCACAGTACCTTTCTATTGGAACCATATTGATTTGGACAAAATCGGTGGTGACAAGACGTTAGAGTTGGAAGAATATGATAAAACACTGGGGAAACCTTATTTATACCTGAGAAAAATAGATTATGACATTCTTCCCGACCAAATGTTTGATTGCATACTTGTGGATTTAGGGCTAATGAAGACCTGCAAAAACTACAAGCCCGTATTAGAAGCCCATCAAGATATATATTATGTTATGCAATCAGAAGACAAATTATATATTAAGGGCAATTATTACTATATGACCAAAATGCAGAGGGAAAAACTTAGCCAATACTCTGTGGAAAAGTATATGGAAAGCACATTGACCGAATACTCTGAGGAAATCCTGAAATTATTAATGGTCAACGCCCAAGACGGCGTTCAGGCCCTGTCAAGCGAGAAGATCATACACAATAGTGCATCGAATTTTCTTCCAATCGTATATTATACCTTGGACTCAAGCTCTAAAATCGACAACCGAACCACTGTATTCTGCACTATCGTAAAAAAAACCGAAGACAAGAAAGCGCCTTATCAAACTTGGAAGAGTTCTTTTGCCTTTGAGGAAGGTGCGGAAGACATATTGCCAGTGGAAGACGCCACGTTGAACTTCAATGAGGCGCAAAGGGTTACTGGTCCATTCGAAGCAATCATGGAGATAAGAAACACTATCAAAAAAGAAGAGAGTGTGATCATGTCGTTAGAAGAGGAATGTCCTTATTTTGTCAAGACCTATGTTTCAAACAAAAAGAATATGGGATTGCGGTTTGACGACCTTGACAAACTCCGGGAAAACCATCAGAAACCTGAAGATGTCAAAAAAACTTACGAAAAAAGGATTCTACCTTTAACTATGAGTTTCGCCAACTTGGCAAGACAATACAACTCCATAAAGGTATCTCACGATGAAATATTGGAGAAATCCAAATATTACACCGACATCAAGAAGAATTACCTCAATAAGGTTGGCGAGAAACCATACGAGATGGGCGACAGAAAATATAGGTATAACACAAATTACCAATATGAATATGATCACACAGATTACTATTTTACCGAGTCGAGACTTGAAGACACTAACAAACTCAAAGGAAAATACATTGATGTTTCTTCTACGCAAAGAGCCTATCTCAACATGTTAAACGTAATAGTTATTCGGGACAATAACAAGAGAAAAATCCTGAATGATCCAGATAAAAATTGCCAGGATGTCATACGCTGGTACAAGAAAAACGAAAAGGACTTTGACCAATCTTTATCAGGATCGATAAGTGATATCACCAAGAAAATGAGAGCTCTTGTAAATTTCCAAAACACGACATTAAGATTCATGGAGCAACGGAAACATATTTCAAAACAAAATGAGCTGATAACCATGAATGCTGGGGAATTTGCCAAAGATGTTGACAAGGCATATCAAGCTTATGCGAAAAACCATGACGTTTCCATCACTGCTGACACTGTTGAAAGTTTCAAACGGTTGCAACAGCTCTCAACGATTCAGGACTCCTGTCTCGCCTTCATTGCACACCGCAAACTCATCGCAGACAATGAGGCTCAAATCATTGAAAAAGGCAAGAACTGCAAAAACATCACAAAAGCCTACAGCGCTTACATGAAATCCGCCGACCTGGCTTGGACACCGGACTTGAATTGTTGCAACAAGCTGCGCAATGTCATCAACATCCAGAAACAATTCCTGACCGCTATGAACTCTTCAAAAGCTGCCGAACTGGATGAAAAAATCAAAAAACTGAAAGACAAAAGTGTGGAAAATGTGCTGAAAGAACTTAAATGACATGGGTGTATCAGAACATTATTTAAGACGAGACTATTTCGAAAGACTAACTAATTATCAATAACAATTTAAATTAAAAGCAATGAAAAAATTATCGTTAATCGCAATTGTAATGGTGCTGTTGGCAAGTTGCACTAAAGTCACACTTGACAACAAATATGTTGAAGAATCCGCCGAAAAAGACTTGGCTGCATTAGTCAAGAAAAACCTGATTTCTGAGGATGAGAAAACTCTTCTAGTAGAGTATGTGAAAGCTGTGGAAATTGTGACAGAAGACGGATTTACGTATTCGGAGATTCTTGAATACGCCAAAGAAAACCAAGCATGGAAAGAAAGAAATGCAAAGATACAAAAGGAACTCGACGAAAAAATGTCCATTTCTTTTACCAAAAAGTATTCATTGACAATATGGGGGGAACAAAAAATCGCTTTTGATGCCTTAGTGAGAAACAACACCGACATTGATGTAAACGGGTTTAGCTTCTCCGTGAAATTAAAGGATGGAAAAGGAAAAGAACTTCTCAATGGCTCATGGAACAGTGCAAGAGATGTTGTCAAAGCAAAGTCGTCAAAGACAATAAATCGTTTTACTATGGAATATGATAATTCTGATGATGACTTGGCAAAACTGATGGCAGCAGATTTGGATAAGCTTACAGCGGAATACCATATCACCTCTATCATCTTCGGTGATGGCACGTCACTTGAACTCGAAGAACCCTAAATCGTAGAAATAATGAATTCATGAAAATCAAATATCCATAATAATATGTATGCCGATTCTCGTAAAAAACGATAGGCACCTAATTCATATTTCTATTACAAACAAGCCTCAAGTGCGCGCTGTCTTGGCAAGTAGTTGAGGCTTGTTCCATTTGTATCCTTTGCGGTTTTTCGAGGTTTCCTACGAAGACCTGCACAATCGAATTGCCTAAACTCGCATTACCTTTTGGGCTTCAGCTTAGCTCTGCCGAAGCCAAAAAGTTCGCCGACGGCAAGCCCGTGGCAGACCTGAAGTACAACGTCGATCTCTCCAAGAAGGGCACGCAGTCGTGCAACGACCGCATCCCCACCAAGGGGGTGAAGACCCTCTACTTCGGTTTCGAGAACACCCGCGTGCGCTACTCCGTCTATCTGTGGCTCGAGTCTCTGGCCACGATGCCCACCACGGAATACTACCGGGCGAAGTATGTTGTCAAGGAGTGAGGACGGCGAAATGGAATTCTGTTAACACAAATAGACACGAATTATCATTAATAAACATAAATAAACACAAATAATCACGAATAATCATAATCGATGAAAAAAATATTTGTTGCATTTTTAATGCTTTTGGCAACTGCGAGCCTGTTCGCCCAGTCCCTCCCGAAAATGAAGGACACTTACGTGACAGATGCTACAGGCACACTGTCAAGATCTGAACTGAAACAGTTGCGAACGGACGTGAAGTCAATGTGCGACTACTACTCCACCCGCATCGTCGTCGGCATTGTGTCCACCTTTGGCGACTACGACATTGACGAATATTCCGGAGAACTCGCTGAAAAATGGAACCTCAGCGATGAAAACACCATGTTTATCCTGGTAAAACCCAAATCCGACGAGGAGCGCGGCGAGGCCATGTTGCTGGCCAGCAGCGATCTGAAGGATGTCTTCACCAACGATGTATGCGATGAAATCGTGCAGGAGCAGATGATTCCGCACTTCAAACAGGACGATTATTTCGGCGGCATCGAAGCGGCCCTGGAGTACATGAACAATATGTCGGATGAAGAAGGGACACAGGAGACGGTGGCCATCACACCGTCCGAAAACGAAGAAAAGTCCTCTTCGAAGTTCATGGAATTCCTTTCCGATGTCGGGGTCGGAGCGGTCACCCTCATCAAATGGGGTCTTATCCTGCTCGCCATCGCAGCGGTGGTCGGTATCATTGCGTGGCTGATCATCAGAAAAAAAGAAAAAAAAGAAGATCTGGAAGATTTGGAGGAAGATCCAACCCCCAGATCCTCGAATTTCTCCAGCAGAACCGATTCGGAAGATATTTCCACGGCCATAGAGGACAAAAAGCAGGAAATCGAGAGACGGAAAAGGGATC
>CACXUB010000047.1 GCA_902770735.1 uncultured Bacteroidota bacterium
CGGCTACGATTTCTCCATCTCCTCATCGCAGTATGCCCACTACAACTCCCACGGCATCAACGCGGGTCTCAACTACCGCATCATGCAGAAGGACAACCTCAACTGGAACCTGAACTACAACGGCTATGTGGCCTACAACATCCAGAAAGACGAGGGCGCGTCCAACGACTTCTCCGTGAGCAACAGCATCGGGAGCAATCTCAGCTTCAAGAAAGCGCACTCCGCATCGCTATACCTTTCCCTGAGCAATTTCAGTGACCTGGAGCGCATCGGCCAACGCGTGCAAACCGACCTCGATGTCCGCTTCACCCTCTCCTACTCCTACGCTTTCTCCGTCCGCGTCATCAAGAAGAAAACCAAAGAACAACGCGCGGAAGACAAAATCAAACGGGAAGCCAAGAAAATATCGAAACATTGATTTGGCTTTTACTCCCCTAAACTCTAAACTCTAAACCCTAAACCCTAAACCAAAAAACCCACCAATATGAAAAAACTCATCTCTTTTTTCGCCGTTATGCTGTTTTGCCAGATGATCTGGGCGCAGAACGAGATCATCACCACCATTGCGCCGAAGACACGGTTCTTCCCCTCTTCGGGGTTGAGTTACGTTGACGACCCGGCCAAGTATTTCAGCATACAGATGATCAACACCACAGGGACCAGCATGGATGTGTTCTTCACCATCGACCTGTCGTGCGACTTTTCGGCCAGCAACGAGAACTACTACCTACGGACGAAAAAAGAGGTGCAACCCGCCACCCCGCTGTCCGTGGGCACGGTGCCGGTGCAGATCAACCGAGCGGTCTTCGACCAGATTATCGGGCGGTTGAACTCGTCCGCGTACGAGACCAACTACGACGTCAACAAACTGGCGCTCAACTCGTTCGTCCTTCCGGAAGGGCAGTACCGGTTCTGTATCACCCCTTACCGTTGGGATGGGTACAACAACCCCAACCCCGTCAAGGTCGGCGAAACCGTGTGCTACACGTTCACCATCTGCTACACCGGTTCGGCACCGGAGTTCACCACGCCGGTGAACGGCATGAGCGCGGGGAATTTCAACAACAGCAATCCTGCCAACAACGTGCTGTACCATGGCCAGACAAACTTGACCCAGAACCCCACTTCCGACAACCGTCAGGCTTCGCAGTACACCCGTCTGCCCTTGACGCGCACCGTGGTGTTCAACTGGACTGGGGTGATCTCCAACTGTTTGACTCCCACCGATTTCGAATACAACCTCAAGATTGTGGAGGTGGCACTCAACCAGAATGTGCAGACCGCCATCGACCAAAACGGAACCCTCAACACCGTCACCATCAAGGGCAAGACCAACTACATCCACGACACGGTCGCGAACCGGAATTTCCATTTCATCCCCGGCCACGTCTATGCTGCGCAGGTGCAGGCCGTGCCGAAACAAAACCTGATGACGGACATCATGCTCAGCAACGAGGGCAAGAGCCAGATTATCACCTTCGTGTGGGGCGAGGACGTGCCCATCACGCAGCCCGCCAGCTCCGACGCCACCCAGAACAGCAGTGAATCCAACAACAAAGACGAGGTGGAGAAGACCCTCCGGGCGCCCTACTTCCTGAATCCCGGAAAAGACAAGACGGCCATCACCGCGCTGACCTCGCAGTTCGCTTCCGAAAGCGCCAACGTTCCCGCCGACAACGGCAACGCCTACGTGACGAACGTGACGGGCAACGACGTCCCCTACTATCAGCTGAAAGTCACCGACACGCTGCCCGTGAGCTGGATGCCCGTCCGCGGCGACTCCGTGATCCGGGTCCGTTACACCACCGAACTGTACGAGTATTCCGGAGGCCCCGTCAACGAGAGCATGAGCGGCCAGCCTTTGAAGACCAAGACTTTCGAGGTGACGACCCCGCAATCTTTCGGCCTGCAGAACCTCACCCCGGCTACCATCGCCACCAGCGACTGGAAGGACACCTTGGAGCAGGGCTACAAGTACCTCCTCCACCTCAAGGCCGATGTGGACTACTCCTACGCGAAAACCACCACGTTCACCTTCACAAACTCCATCGACGAGGAAATGGCCACCTTCGACAGCCTGATGCACTCGGTGGAGTTCGGGAACAAGGAATTCACCTCCGACGTGGTGTTCGCCTGGGGCATCGACAGCGGTGCGCTCGACAAAATCTACCCGCCCCAGTTCACCTATCCCGTGGACCTGACCGCAAAGTCGTGGGACGACACCCTGTGGGTTGATTTCCCCGAAGTGGTCAAGCACGAAGACTTCAGCTTCAAGTGGAAAGCCGCCTCCGGAGTGGACTACGGCGACTCGGTTTATTACAAGTTGCTGATAGCCAAGCTTCCCAATGGGAAAACACCGCAAATGGTGAAGGACACGTTCTACTTCAAGGATTCCATCACCGACCTCACCTACATGGACACCGTGCTGTACGACTCCATCAAGACCAACGAGCAGTACATGGCCGTTTTGTGGGCCTACGTCAAACAGATAGACGACACGAGCAGCCACTACAACCTGCTCAACAAGGGCAAGTCGCTTTACGCCACCTTCAAGCTGAAAGACCCGGCCAATTTCGAGGCCGACTTGAACAACAAGCTCAAGTGTTCGCCCGACGCGTTGGGAAAACTCAGCAAAGAGGTCATCACACCCAAGGTGGACGATCTCATCAAAGACCAGGTGAGGCTGAAGATGGGCGATTTCCCGCTGGTGATCCAGACCGGCAAGTATGACGACAAAAAGAAGACCTACAGCGGCGACGGATACGTGATTTGGAAGCCCTTCGGCATCGATGTGCGCCTGAAAGTGCATTTCGACTCCATCCAGATCAACAAGAACAACGAGATCATCAAGGGTTCGGCGGCGAGCACCGCCACCGACTCCTCCACCTATCTGCCGGCGCTGATGAACGATATACCATTAGGCGACTGGACAGGCGACGACATCAACCGCGCCATGGGCTATCTGGGCGAGATCGACGCCGTGAAGGGTTATTACGACAGTTTCAAGAAATACGGCGAGAAATACGCCAAGAAATACGGCGGACTGCTCGGACCGCTCATGGGCGGGGACCTCGCCACCGAGGTGCTGACCTTCCCGTTGAGCATCACCGACGAGGAGATCACCGGTTCCAAAAACGTCATATTCGCCATCAACAACATGTTCTTCTCCCCGGAGACCGCCCTGATGGGGCTCTGGGCCATCTTCGCCGCGCAGGACGACGACTACTACGTGCCGTTCTTGGCCAATAACATCTGTATGGACCAGGAGGGTTTCCTCGGCAAGTCGGACCAGCACATCGACATGTTCATGGGCCGCGACTACGAGAAGGAGCTGAACGACGGCTACGTGCTACGCTTCAAAGCCTCCTCCAACTTCGCCGACCCGAAGGACGGCACCCTGATTTCCATCGACAAAGGCAAGCTGAACTACATCCAGGCGGAGATGCAGATTGACATGAGCGACAACGACTTCCTCGGCATCGACGCCAAAACCGGCACCGCACAGAAAGGCAAGATCGTGCATGCCGACATGACCGCCAAATTCTCCAGCTGGAGCGACTGGGTGGTGAAGGTCAACATGGATCCCTTCGCCATCGCCGGCAGCGACCAGTTCACCTTCGTGCCCACGGGCAAGGGCATCTACTTCGACCACTCCTCCAAGGAGACTCCCGGCGTCGTCACCCTGCCCTACGAATACCTCTTCGGCACTCCGCCGCCCCCGGAGATGAAAGACGAGGACAAGAAGAAGCTCGGCAAGGCCAACAAAGAGTGGCAGGGCTTCTACTGGGATGAATTAAGCGTGCTGCTCTCCGATGAAATCAGCAACACCTTCCTGAGCGACGACACCATCAAGAAAGACTCGATGATCATCTACCGCTACGGTATCAACAACACCGTGACGGACTCCGTGCACTTCTCCTATCCCGGCCGCCGCATCAACTTCGGCGCCAAGGGCGTGATCATCGACAAGTTCGGCTTTTCCGCCGACATCTACGCCCACGACCTGCTGAGAGCCGAAACCACCAAAGGCTGGGGTTGGGCTTTCTCCTTGGACACCATCAACATCCGGTTCACCAAAAACAAATACAAAGAGGGCCTCATCAAGGGCGGCTTCGGTACCCCGTTGTTCTCCGGTGGGTTCAAATACAGTTGCTCCATCGGCTCCGACAGCCTGATGTTCGGCATCACCGCCGCCAAGAACCCTCTGGATCTCGACCTCTGGGCCGCCAAAGTCGCATTCGACAGTGCCTCTTCTTATTTCAGGATCCAGAAAAACTACAACGAGGACGGCACGCGCATCGACCTCAACATGAACGGCAAGATTTCCATCAGCGGCTCGAAAATCGGGCTTTCCGACTTCAACGCCGTGAAGTTCGAGCACATGGGTATGCGTAACTACAACCTCAGCGGCAAGCCCAAAGAGGGCACAGCCTCCATCAAAGGCTTTGAATTCGATATAGGCCACTGGTCCTTCGCCTCCCCGCAGAAATACATCGGCGGTTCCCATTCCGAAGAACAGCAGACCGCTGACGGCGAAAATCCGATCGGCTCGGTCTCCATCGCCGGTTTCACCTTCAGCGTGACGAAATTCGACTTCATCAATGAAAGCATCGGCGACGACCTGAAGTTAGGTCTCACCGTCAAGGGCAAGATGAAGTTCGGCGGCGACGGCGGCAACGAAAGCTCTGGCTTCGGTGCCGGCACGGGATTCTCCTTCTGGGGCATCGTGCAACCGAAGAACAAATACCACATAAAAGAAGTCAAGGGCAAACTGGAATCCATCGAGTTGGAAGACATCGACTTCAATGTGTTCAAGTTGTCCGGAAAGCTCGATTTCACCTACTCCTGTCCGACCTGCACGGATGTCACCGGATTTGCCGGCAACCTCTCCATCACCGTCATGAGCGTGGTGGACCTCACCATGCGCGCCGGCTTCGGCAAGGAGAAATCCGGCAACAGCGAATACTCCTGGTGGTTCTTTGACGGAGCCTGCAAGTTCCCTGGCGGCATCCCGTTGGGCGCGGTCAGCATCAACGGCTTCTCCGGCGGTTTCGCATGGAACATGAAACCCACGAAGAGCCTAAGCGACCCGAGCTACTCTGCCAAATCCCTGTTGACCAAGGCGGAGTCGAACACGGATCCGGAAAAGTTGAAATCTTCCGGCATGGACTTCAAACCTGCCAAGGACAACTGGGTGGCCAATGCTGGTATCAGCATGATTCTCACGGGAGCTGAAAACACCATGAACCTCGACGGCTTGGTATCCCTGCGCATCGGCAACGGCCACTTCTCCGGCCTCTTCGTCGAAGCCAACGCCTACGTGCTGACCAAAGTGGTCCCCGGCAGTGTCCCCGGTGACGACAAGCACAACGACAAGCCGCTCGTCAAAGCCACGACGATTCTCGGTTATGAAAGAGACAAAGAAATTGACTACTTCCGCCTTTCCCTTGCCGCCATTTCCGAGATGGACCTCACCAAACTGTTAGACGGCATCTCTTCCTCAGCCATATCCGAGAAAGTAGCCGGAGCCATCCACGGCGGCACTTCCTTGATTCCGAACGCCAATATCGAAAGCAAAGTGAACAAGCTGTTGGATGGAAGCATCGAGAAAGAGATGAAGGAGCTGCAAGAGAACAGCAACCCGGGATTTGGAATCAAAATCATGATCCCTGTCGATTTCGAGCTGACGCATTACAAGAAAGCGAAGGATGGGCACAAGGCCGGCAGCACAGCCTGGTACTTCTCCATCGGCAAGCCCGACTACAGCGAGCGCTTGCTTTTGGAAAAAAAGCTTGACGCCGTGGTCTTCAAATCAAATTCCAAATTCACCTTCTACCTGATGACCGGCAACTCCTTCGCCTTCAAATTCCCGGAACTCACACCCGAGCTGCAGGATTTCTTCTTCGGAAGCAAAAAGGACAAGAAGATAGATGCCACAAAGAGTGAAATCAATGCAAGCCGCACCTTAAGCATGACAGACAAATTGGCCGTACAAAACGGCGGTGGCTTCTGCATGGGTGCCACTTTCCATGCCGAGACCGGTTTCAGCTGTTTCCTCTACGTCGATGTCACCGCTGATCTGGGATTCGACGTGGCCTTGCTGAACGTGGGTGGCATAGGCTGTCCCGGACATCCCCAAATCGGCAAGCACAACTTCTACGCCATAGGCCAAGCTTACGCCGCCCTGCAAGGTGACGTGGGCTTGAAACTCAACCTCGGTTTCTGGAAAGGCAAGTTTTCCTTGTTCAAGGCCGGTGTGGGCGCTCTGTTGCAAGCCGGCGGTCCCAACCCGTCCTACTGCTACGGTCTGCTCCGCTTTAAAGTGAACTTGTTGGATGGTTTAGTGAAATTCAGCACCAGCGTGGACTTCTCCCTCGGCGACGTGTGCGTGCCCGGTGTGGGCGATCCGCTCGCCAACGTGAAACTATTCCAGAACGTCACCCCTGGTTTCCCAAAGGAAAACACCGCCTACACCAGCAGCAACATCCAGACTCCGTTGCAAACGGGCATTATTGTGTCAAACATGCCTTGGGACGAAGATGTCTATTTAGTGGACGGCACTGGTGGAAACGCCCGTAAATTCCGGTTCGTACTGGTCGAGAGCACCTGCAAATACTACACCAAAGCTAAAGAAAAAGATTCTTTCGTGGAAACGCAAGGCGTCGAAAAAATCAAGTTCACCGCCAGCCGCAACGACGAGAACGTCTTCCTCTTCGAAGCCGACCAAGGCGGATTTGTGGAAAACGTCTACAACAAGATTAGCCTTCATGCCCGTGCCTTTGAATGGAGAACGCCTATCCCCAAAAGCAACAATGTCAGCTTCAAAAACGGATACGGCAAAGATGTCTCCTATAATGTGGCTGGTGTTAGCAAGGGAAAAGTCCTAAGCGAAACGCCAAATTCTAAGACATACGCTTGGTTTGACCCCACTTGGGAAGACGACAACGGGAAAATCACCGTCAAGAAGTTCTCTGCCGACACCAACCTCTACTTCAAAACCAAAAACCTGGGCTATAAGTTGAACGACTGCGTGGTCTTCACATGGCCTTACAATGGCGAAAAACAGTTCTTCGAAAAAGAATACGTCCATTCCGGAAGCACGCCCTATTGCAACATGTACCTGTTCGCGCGTCGAGACCCGGTGTTGGACAAATCCTCGCTGAACAGCTCGGGCAAGGAACTTAAGATCTTCCTGCTCCGTGTAGGAGAGGACGCCAACGACGTGGACGAGTGTTCTTACACCTATGATCCTTCTGGTACAACTCCTCTTGTCAAGATCAAGCTCCCAACAAAAGAATACACCTCCGCTGTCGGCCCACGGAAACTGAGATTCTTCATTGTGGAGAAAAACAAGCTACAGTCGGCCGAAGCTGCAGCCCAAAACGCTACGGGAATCACCCAGAAAAAAGCCGAACAATCGAGCCGAATCGCGAATTCCACCTACACGTCAGCCCAAAACGCGCACAATTCCAACAGCTCCTCCAGCACCATCAACATCCAAAACCAGCAATTGGAGGAAATCTACGACAGCAAGATCTCTGACGGCAAAGACTCCATGACCTTCTACCGTGTCAAAATGAAACAAAACTACAAAATCTGTGCGAATTCCGGCGAACTCATATATGAGTGGAGTTGGTTCGTGAACGGCAACGACGAATCGAACGGAGATTACATCAAACGCCATCTCTCCAATTATAACAGGACCGATCTCGACAGGCTCGGCGATGAAATCAGAAACACCAATTTAAGTTATTACAGTGACTATACTCAGTTAAGAGCCAGCTCCAACAGCAACTACAATTGGGTTATGAAACACTACGGATGGGTGTTTGTAGGCTACGACCCCAACGACACCAAACGCTATCACACTGGCTGTGTTTCGCCGCCGATAGCATTCATTGTCCTCGACAGGGATGCCAACACCCCGCTGCTGAAAATGCATAAAAAATACTTCCAGTATTTATTGGATTTACAGAGTGACTTCAAGAAAACGCAGCTGTTAACCACTCGGTACAGCACAAAGGACGGGAACTACGACTTCAAGAGCCAAGGCATCACCGTGGTCTCCAACTCCGGCCTTAAAACTGAGTTGTCCAACATTCTAAAAGGCGGGTTATTCACCAACCATAATACGCATTTCAATCATATCGACGGACGTATCAAAGGCGGCACCACTTACACCACCTGCAAAGAGAACGGCTACAATCCGACCACATGGGATGTGCCTTGCATTCTTGACGTGTCTCATACAACAAGAAAACCTTTGGAAGATTCGTATTTCGACCAAAAATATGCGGGCCGTTGGAAGATCGCCGAGGATCAATACGGTAGTTGGACTATCAAGGACTATGCCTCGAACGCCATTGCCCACGACATCAGAATGATTCACGATTTTATGCAATCTAACGTGTTTCATATCGGGGTCTTCAGCAACAAAGGATGGGGCAACAAAGTGAACTTACTCAACAAATACTATTCTTCCTCTGGAAAGAACACTTTCTATAGCTACGGCAATTGCGCCTATCTTGCCTTCCCTTACTACATGCCTGAAATCTACCTTGTCACCCACTATATGAGAGCTTTGGACAACCTGCACGGAACCAGGAGCTACACCACCTCCGGCGGCACCACCATCACCTTGTACGAAAAAGACAACGAGTTCATCTATGTCTCCGACTTGAACAGTCTGCAACACCAATATCTGGCAAAATACTGGTGGAATGCGGCCGGACAACCTTTGGACTATTCGAAGAAAGGCTTCGCCGAGAATTTCTACTGGAAGAGCAGTTCCACAAAATACTACAACATCAAGACCAACCAGGCGGATAAAGGCAAACAGAAGACCTCCTCCTCTCAAAGCGCCGTGCTCGGAGATTGGTACAACATTGACCAAAGCAAAGCTTTCGGATCTTACATCACGAGCTATTTTCATGTCTATTACCTCACCTCTCTGTCTTCCAATTTTGAAACCAACCTGAAGAATATTGCTGCTGCCGTTAAGGAAAACAGTAACTATGTTGTTAACAAACGATACCGCGTTTTCTACCCCAACTCCATTATCAAAACGAGCAAAATTTACTACAACATCCCGAACAGTGGAAACACCCCTGTTCCCGGCAGTATCTCGAACAGCAAAAAGCTTTACATGTCAGATCCCGGAAGCAACAGCGCTTACGGTTTCAACTAATATGCACCTCCTTCTATCCCTAATCACCAAATGAATTAAATAAATCCGAAACAATGAAAAAGACATATAAAACAATCTTCCAACTATTGCTGACTGGAATGTTCGTGTTCTTTTGCCTCCCTATGTTCGCACAGGTGGACGAAGGGGGCTTGCAGAATCCCGTGACCGAGGCTGACACAAATGTCGAAGCGGCGTATTACACCAATCCCATGCAGGAATATGCGGTGGTGGCGCGCAGCTACGGGGACAGCATTGTATTGCGGTGGGCACCGCAGAAAGCCGGAATCTGGCTGCTGGCCAACCATTACGGATGGAACATCTACCGCGACAAGACGGAATCGGAGCTCACGGAGAACGACACGGTCTTCGAAATCAAGCTTAACCCAGAGCCAATCCGTCCGCTTTCGCTCGAGGAGATGCAACGGAGATACGACTCTACCCACACCTTCGTGGGCATTGCCGCACAGGCGCTCTACGGTCCCTCCTACTACAACCCGAAAGAACAGGACGGCATGGAGAACTACGTCTTCCGGCGCGACCAGGAGCAGACCCAACGGCAGGCCATGGCCTACATGGCTGCGGAAGGGCACATTGACGCCGCCGATGCCCTCGGCCTCCGCTTCGTGGACAAGAGCGTGAAGAAAGGCGAAGTCTATTCCTACCGCATCGAATGCCTTATTCCGGAAGATATCGCCCTGCTTCCGAACCAAGTGATTGACATTGCATGCATCCCGTTCGTCCGCAACGCGTACCAGCTCGTTCCCGAAATCCAATTCTTCCAGAACTCCCCCTACACCGCATTCGTCTTCTGGGAAAAGAACCAACTCTCTGGCTACTACGTGGAACGTAGCGAGGACAACGGCAAGAACTGGACGCCCGTGAACAATGCCCCGATCTACGGATTTGACCCCGCTGACGAAGAATACGCGGCTTTCGGCGAAGAGGTTGGCAGCCTGTTGGTGGCCCATGTCGGCTTTATCGATTCGCTGAAACTCAACAAGAAGTACATGTACCGCGTGCGCGCATTCGACGCCTTCGGCGACTATGCCCCCGAACGCAAGTCGGCAACCTTCCAAATGGAAGACCTCATCCCGCCCGCCATCCCGGTGCTGGACATCGTCATCCCGGAAAACAACAAGACCTGCACGCTCAACTGGCACGTGGACAAGGAGGACGAAGACCTGAACGGCTTCGTGGTCACCTTCGCCTATGACCCCAGTGGTCCCTGGGACAGAGTGACGGACGTGCTGCCCCCGAAGACCCGCCAATGGGTCGATAAGAACGCGCACGACCGCGGCCGCGGCTATTTCCGTGTCTTCGCCCTCGACAAAAGCGGCAACGTCTCCTATTCGCTCTCCCAAATCAACAACATAGAAGATGACGTCCCGCCGTCCCCGCCGCAAGGACTTGCCGGCGTCGTCGACACCTCCGGCCTCGTCCTCCTGCAGTGGCGCGAGAATCCCGAACGGGACGTTTTCGGCTACCGCGTCTTTTTCGCCAACCAGATGGACCACGACTTCATCCAGCGCACCAGCCAACGCACTGAAGACACGCTGTTCATCGACTCCGTGGAGCGCAACACGCTCACCAAGTACATCTACTACTATGTCGTCGCCGAGGACAACAGCCACAACTTCTCCGCCCCCTCCGACACGCTCGCCGTCCCCATCCCCGACATCATCCCGCCCGGCGTGGCCGTGCTCAAGGACTACACCCAGACCGACGAGTCGGTGACCTTCACCTGGATCCAGAGCACCTCCAATGACGTGGCCTCCTACTACATCTACCGCAAAAAAGACAACGAGAAACAGTGGAAGCACGTGCGCATCATCACCCCCGACCAGCTGAAACCGGACGACTACATCGTCTTCACCGACTACCCTGAACCCTCCGCCGTGAACTACAACTACTGCATCGAGGTGTTCGACAAGGGCAGGCTCAGCTCTGGCAAGACAGGCCAGACCACCGTGCGTTTCCGCGGCGCCTCCATCGTGGAAATCCCGCTCACACTGAAAGCCACCCTGAACAAGAACAAGACCTGCGCGAAGTTGGAGTTCACCTACGAATACAAGTCCAAGAACGACTACTACGGCGTGATCTACAAATCCGTGAACGACGAACCGGCCTACGCTTTCGCCAGCTTCAAGCGCGGCGAAACCTCCTACCTCGACTGCGAACTGAAGTCCGGCCAGAAAGTCACCTACCACATCCAGATGTTCCTCGGCAAGGGCAAACGCTCCCAAAAGTCACCGACCGCCACCGTAAAAGGGTGAGGTTGGCTGTTGGCTGTTGGCTGTTGGCTGCACTTGCGAGGAATTACCAACTTAGACTTAAGACTTAGACTTAAGACTTGAGATTTGAGACTTTTGGATCCGATCACTACTCACTATTCACTATTCACTATTCACTACTCACCACTCCCAATTTGTAACTTTCTACGTAAATTTACGTATTTTTTTAGTTTTCAACAATTTATCAACACGTATTCGGCTGTAAATCAGTATTTTGATAATAAAACAACATTCTCTGGAAAAAATTTCTTTGGAGAATGTTTTTTTATTTTTTTTAGTTTTGCAGATGACTCTAAAATGCAGTAATTTTAAAATCTTAATAGTATGAAAAAGATTTTTACCCTTTTGTTTTTCAGCATGTTAAGTGCATGCGTCATGGGGCAATCCGCGATTGTGCCCGTGGGCGGTGACGCGCAAAGCGGCACCGGAAGTGTCAGCTACACCGTCGGCCAGGTCGTCACACAGACGGCCACCAACAGCAACGGATCCATTTCCGTGGCCGAAGGTGTCCAGCAACCCTACGAGATCCAGGCAGTGGGCATCAACCCCTACCCGCAGATCACCCTCAACGCCGTGGTGTTCCCCAACCCCACCGAGAATCTCGCACAGTTGATGCTCAACGGTTTTGAGATCCCGATGGACGGCTTGCAGGCTCACCTCTTCGACAGCAAGGGCAAACTCTTGCAACGCATCCTCGTCACTGAAGACCTCACCACCTTCCAGATCGGGCAGTATGCCACCGGCACCTACTACCTCGAGCTCCGCGACGGCAAACGGGTCCTCAAAACCTTCAAAGTAGTACGTAAATAGTTTAGGGTTTAGAGTTTTGCAGTATGCCGACTCTAAACTTATAAAGAAATAGTTTTCACCAAAATAATAAAGGTATGAAAAAGCTTTACTTAATCATCACCATCATGGTGCTGTGCGCAGTAAGTCTGTTCGCACAGGCACCTGAAAAGTTCAGCTACCAGGCGGTGGTTCGCAATGCGACCAACCAGCTTGTGACGAGCTCGAACGTGGGCGTGCGCGTGAGCGTGCTGCAAGGCACCGCCACCGGAACGCCCGTGTATGTGGAGACCCATACGGGCACCACAAACACCAACGGTCTGTTGACCCTGGAGATTGGCGACGGCAATGCCACGCAAGGCACGTTCGCCAACATTGACTGGGGCAACGGCCCCTATTTCCTCAAGACGGAAATCGACCCCAACGGCGGCACGAACTACTCCGTCACCTCCACGCAGCAGATGATGAGCGTGCCTTACGCCCTCTATGCTGCCGAGGCCGGCAATGTGCCCGCTTTTGCCGTCATCCCGACGGACACGGGTTATGTCTTAGTGTTGACCCCTGCCGAAGGCACCCCGCAGACCTACGTGCTGCGCAACGGTGTTGACGGCGCTCCCGGTGCCCCCGGCGCTCCCGGTGCTCCTGGCGCTCCCGGCCAAGATGGTCAGGACGGCCGTGGCATCCAAGCCTTCTCCGGCCCCGTGGTGAGCGGCAACACTGCCACCTACACCATCACCTACACTGACGGCACCACCTCCACCATTGCGGTGACCAACGGCGTTGACGGCGCTCCCGGCGCCCCCGGTGCTCCCGGCGCCGACGGTAACGACGGCCGCGGTATCCAAAGCATCTCCGGCCCCGTCTCCAACGGTCTGGTCGATACCTACACCATCACCTTCACCGACAACACCACCTACACCTACACGGTGACTAACGGCGCAGCCGGCACTCCCGGCACCAACGGCCGTGGCATCCAGAACATCATCGGACCCGTCACCAGCGGTTTGAACAACACTTACACCATCCTCTACACCGACGGCACCAGTTCCGAATTCACGGTGACCAACGGCGCTCCCGGTGCTCCCGGCACCCCTGGCACGCCCGGCACCAACGGCGCTGACGGTCGCGGCATCACCAACATTATCGGACCCAGCTCCAACGGTCTTGCCGACACCTACACCATCATCTATTCCGACGGCACCTCCTCCACCTTCACCGTGACCAACGGTGCTCC
>CACXUB010000048.1 GCA_902770735.1 uncultured Bacteroidota bacterium
TGCAAGGAGATGATACCTGCAGCACTTTGGGTTTCTGACGGCTCCGACAAAATGGTTTTCCACCAGCATCTCTCGGATTTCTTTCAGACGCAAAACAACCAGGAAACCGTGGAGATAAAAACCGTTATCTTATTGAAAAAAAAGCAGTTCCAGGTTTTTGAGATCATTCGTGAAAATCCAGGTTGCGGCATTGCATTTATTGCAGACAAATTTCCCCAAAAAACGACAACACGCACCATCGAACGTTATCTGGCGGAGTTACGGGAAAAGGATGTTATAGTGCACACCGGCAGCAAGAAGACCGGAGGATACACGGTTAATCAGACCTGTGTGGTTCAGGAAGACTGATGTCGCGTTGTTCCCTGACAAAAAAACATCCAGCTTGCTCACTGGCAAGAGCTTCGACTGATAGCTTCGGACAGAATCCTTACGCAACTCCTTTTCTTTTCTGCATTCTGCATCACCTGTGCGGGTCTGAAATCAATAAATGGTGTTGCCATAATAAAATCGAATTAAATTAAGGGAACCTCTAATTATTTCTTCCTGACTAACAGCTTCTTATGAGCTGAAATCCGCTGAAAAACGACACCTGAAATCCCCGTTTCGGTCAACTTGCGACAGATGAACTTTTTATGGTAAAAATCTCTTTCAACCCATTGTCATTCAAAGACTTATTTGTATATTTGCTGCAAATTAGAAAGGACAATGAATCAGACCAAACCAACATACAAACAGCCTGGAGGAGAACAACCTGATCTTGCATGAGGGCACCATGATAGACGGGAGCGAACAACCTGATCTTGCATGAGGGCACCATGATAGACGGGAGCTTCGTGGAGGCACCGCGCCAGCACAACACACGCGAAGAGAACAAACTAATCAAGGAAGACAGGGGCGGCGAGTTGTGGAATCCCGAAGAGGGCGACACCGAGGAGGAGAAGAGGCGCAAAGCCAACAAGAAAAGGCAGAAGGACACGGATGCACGCTGGGTGAAGAAGGGCGGCCTACAACACCCCGACAAACCTGGTCTACAACCTGTGCCGGTACGAGCAAGTAATGCGTCTTGGAATGAATTGATTAACTAACTAAAATCAAATAGTTGAATCAACTAAAGCAAAAAAAACATCAACAAGCTGCAACCTTTTGGACTTTTTGTGTCCTATGAATAGATGAAAGAATTAATTTTGCAGCGTTGTTTGCTTATCTTGACGTTTAACGGACTTCGCATCAAGGTCGGCGGCAGCGCGAAGAAGTAAAAAATAGAAGTCCCCTTTACTACAAGACAGGAGGAATACGATGAAAATACAACGTATGCATTTTATTGTAATAATAATCGTTTTGACAATCCCGATCTTTTTTTGGGGGAGTGGGATATGGTACAACCATCCTCGCAAGGTCGCTTTTGAATTGACATTGGAGATTCCGAAGCCAAATGCAACCTTCGACAGGTCAGACTGGTTATCCTATGATTACGTTAGAGATAATGATGAGTTGTTTTTTTTCATGGTTGAATATTACAACAAATTCTCGTCTGTTCACAAGCTATACAAGGCCGGTTATGACACACTCTTTATTGAGAATCTGAGCAAACAATTGGACTTCAAAAGATATGATTATATAATAACATATCAAAAACAATTGAAATCATTAGATCACTCACCTTATCTCACTAAACATCAAGACGGTTTGTATTTTGACAAAAGAACACCTTTAATACCCTCTTTCGACACAATCATTACGAATAAAGTATATATCTACCAGATTAAGAAGAACAAGAAGTTCAGAGCCCCAGGACCGTAATCCTGTTTTTTGAAAAAAAAAGAAGTAAATTTGCGGAGTTTTTCTGCAACAATCTGTCAGAAAAAATATGATGTACTAATAGAACCCCGTATCGTTTTATAATGTACCCGAAATTTCAAACACCAAGCCTATTCTCAAAAAACGTATCTTCGCCCCGTCAAAAACCACCGATGAATCGCCGCCTCACATACCGCCCGCAGATCCCGCAGATTCCCGCAGAGCCTCTCCGCGGAAATCCGTGTGATTCGCACGATCCGCGGAGATTCCCGCGCGATCCGTGGATTGGCGCAGATTACAATAGGGAATGTTTGCCTGTTTTATGCTCATGTTGGTCTTGATTTGCTGTTTGAGATTCGGGGGGCGTTATAAAATAGAAATGCAAAACCTAAAAATTTTTTCAAACCTGTTGATAATTAGTGCATATGAAAAAGATTTTCAGTAGCATAATCATTCTTGCGCAAACTATCTCTTTGTTTAGCCAACCAGACGTGAGGATTGATTTGTTTGATTCAATTCTTAACAAACATATCCCTTCTACAGAAAAAGAAACACTTATAGACAACGCCTATTTGATAAAAGATGACAGCCTTTACCTTGTAACTGTGGATTTTTTGTGGAGAATTAAAAATGCCCATTATATAGGTGCTCACATCCATATTGCAGATTCAACGGTATATGTGAAAATTCTTGAACCTATAACAAATAATGGTATATGTGGGGAAAAAATCAAGACCGGTGAATCATATCAAATGCGACTTTTCCGTTACTATCCTTTCCAACTAAGTCATGAAATGGACTATTATCATAATTACAATCTGTTGTTCGGGAAGACAATTGTGAGTTTGCAGGCTACGGATTGTCTGGATTATATTTTCACGACAGACAATCTTCATGGATTATCATACTTGGATAATAATGATAGTCTATGCGATGACCTCTCGACCGAAGTTCGGCAACGCGTCTATGACAATGGAATAGCATTACAAAGTTTTTTGGCTATTATTCAAAAAGATGAACAGAAAATAAGGAGCCTTGTGGATTCCTGTGCGGTGATGAATCGACAATGTAAAATGGCAATCCCTTATTCCCTTGTTGAGCATGGAAATGTTCACTGCTTGCCTCCTTATAAATTAAAAAATCAAAAACAGTGGTTCAGGGAAAAGACAGACTGTCTCAACTTATCGGACAAACTATTCTTTGCGATGACAAACTCTTATTTTGATAAATGTTTTTTTACGGAGATCTTCCCGTCAATTACCATTAACAAAATAGAAGTTGTTTATTACCAGGGCAAATTTGTCACCTATAGGCTTTTATGGTCATCGTCTTTAGTGTCACATAGTTTTTGCACTTACTTGTCTTTCAAAAAATACAATAATCATATAAAATTGATTGGACTATCAACGATATAGCGCATTCCAAATTTTGTTCAGCAAATTACCCCCAAAAAAATCCTATCTTCGCCCCGTCAAAAAACCACCGATGACCCACCACCTCACATATCGCCCGCAGCCCGCTCACATTCCCGCAGATTCACTCCGCGGAGGCCCGTGTGATACGCGCGATCCGTGGAGATCCATGAATCCCCTGACGGGGATTAGAAACACCGGCAAAAAATATTGAAGATGAACCTCTTGTGTTATCCACATTTTTCGTATTTTTGCCGCCGATTTTTATAAAACCATAATGACCTTATTATTAGCATTTTTACTGGGTGCGATGGCCATCTCTTTTCTATGCTCAACGCTGGAGTCGAGCTTGCTTTCCACCCCCATCTCGTACATTCTGATGCGCGAGGAGGAAGGCTACAAGCCCGCCACGCTGTTCAAGCAGTACAAGACGGACACGGAACGCCCTCTCGCGGCCATCCTGTCGCTGAACACCATCGCCAACACCATCGGCGCCGCCGGCGTGGGCCAGCAGGCCACCCTCCTGTTCGGCAGCCGCTGGTTCGGCCTCGTCTCCGCCATCACCACCATCCTCATCCTCATCTTCGCCGAGATCATCCCCAAGACCATCGGCACGACCCGCTGGAAAAGCCTGATGGGCTTCACCTGCAAGACCATCCGCGTGCTCATCGTGCTCATGTTCCCGTTCGTGAAAATGATTGAGTTGATCAGCCGACTGATCACCAAGAAAGAACAAGACGCCGTGGTGAGCCGCGAGGAGGTGCTCGCCATCGCCAACGTGGGCGAAGAGGAAGGCGTCATCGAGAAAGACGAGAACAAAATCATCCAGAACATCATCAAACTGGACAATGTGAAGGCGGAGGAGGTGATGACGCCCCGCGTGGTGGCCTCCACCGCGCCGGAAAGCATGACCCTGCGCGAATACTACGACGACGATAAGTTCGACCACTTCTCCAGAATCCCCGTCTATGCCGAGTCGCCCGAATACATCACCGGATACGTGCTCCGCGACGACGCGCTGGAGAACCTCGCCGAGGACAAATTCAACATGACCCTCGGCGAAATCAAACGCGAGATGCCTTTCTTCAGCGAAGAAAAATCCATCAGCGACATCTGGGACTCCATGCTCAAACAGAAGTCGCAGATCGCCCTGATTATCGACGAGTACGGCTGTTTCCAGGGTATCCTGACCATGGAGGACATCATCGAGACGGTCTTCGGACTGGAGATCATCGACGAGAGCGACGAGGTGTCGGACATGCAGCAGTACGCGCGCGAACGCTGGCAGCAACGCCAAAAGCGCCACATCGACCGCTCCAACCCGGAAAACGCCGCGAACAGCACGCCCCGGGAGTAGTTCTTGACTATGACTATGACTATTGACTATGACTAATGACTATGACTAATGACTATGACTATTGACCATGACTAATGACCATGACTAATGACCATGACTAATGACCATACCAAAACGCGGGTGCCGATGATGAATCAGCACCCGCGTTGGGTTTTATGCAGGGACGAATAATCATTCGCCCCTACGATTGGTTGTTAGTCGTTATTTCACCTCCTCGAAGTCCACATCCTGAACCTCTTGGTCGTTGCCGCCGTTGTTGCCACCTTGCGGGCCTTGCGGACCGGCCTGCTGGTTGAAGCCGGCGCCGGGCTGCTGGGCACCGCCACCTTGAGCGTACATCTTCTGCGAAGCCTCGTTCCAAGCGGACTGCAGCTCAGCCATCGCGACATCAATCGTGGCAATGTCCTTGTTGTCGTGCGCGGTCTTCAGTTTCGCGGCCGCAGCCTCGATCTTGGCTCTATCGTCAGCGGGGATCTTGTCGCCGAACTCCTTGAGCTGCTTCTCGGTGTTGAACACCAACGAGTCGGCGTTGTTCAGCTTGTCGATCTCCTCCTTGGCCTTCTTGTCGGCGTCGGCGTTGGCCTCGGCCTCGGCTTTCATGCGCTTGATTTCGTCATCGCTCAAGCCGGAGGAAGCCTCGATACGAATCTTCTGCTCCTTGCCGGAAGCCTTGTCGTGAGCCGTCACGTTCAGGATGCCGTTGGAGTCGATGTCGAAGGTGACCTCGATTTGCGGGATGCCACGCATAGCCGCCGGGATGCCGTCGAGGTGGAAACGACCGATGCTCTTGTTCTGGGCAGCCATGGGACGCTCGCCTTGCAGGACGTGAATCTCCACGGAGGTCTGGTTGTCGGCCGCGGTGGTGAACACCTGCGACTTCTTGGTCGGGATGGTCGTGTTGGCGTCGATGAGCTTGGTCATCACACCGCCGAGGGTCTCCAGACCGAGTGACAGCGGAGTCACATCAAGCAACAGGATGTCTTTCACGTCGCCGCTCAGCACACCGCCCTGGATGGAGGCGCCGATGGCCACCACTTCGTCGGGGTTGACGCCCTTGGAGGGCACTTTGCCGAAGAAGTCTTCCACCACCTTCTGGATGGCAGGGATACGGGTGGAGCCGCCCACGAGGATGACCTCGTCGATGTCGGAAGTGCTGTAGCCGGCGTCGGCCAAAGCCTTCTTACACGGCTCGATGGTCTTGCGGATCAGGTCGTCGCAGAGTTGTTCGAACTGGGCGCGGGTTAAGGTGCGCACCAAGTGTTGCGGAACACCGTCGATCGGCATGATGTACGGCAGGTTGATTTCCGTGGAGTTGGAGCTGGAGAGCTCGATCTTGGCCTTCTCGGCAGCCTCTTTCAGACGCTGCAAAGCCATGGCATCCTTACGCAAATCCACGTTGTAGTCTTTCATGAACTCGCCGGCCAGCCAGTCGATGATCTTGTGGTCGAAGTCGTCGCCGCCGAGGTGCGTGTCGCCGTTGGTGGATTTCACTTCGAAGACGCCGTCACCGAGTTCAAGGATGGAGATATCGAAGGTACCGCCGCCGAGGTCGAACACGGCCACTTTGGAGTCGGATTTCTTCTTGTCCAGACCGTATGCCAGAGCGGCTGCGGTAGGCTCGTTGATGATACGTTTCACGTTCAGACCCGCGATCTCGCCGGCCTCCTTGGTGGCCTGACGCTGGGAGTCGCTGAAGTAGGCGGGCACCGTGATGACGGCTTCCGTCACTTCCTGGCCGAGGTAATCCTCAGCCGTTTTCTTCATCTTTTGCAGAATCATGGCGGAGATCTCCTGCGCCGTGTAAGAACGGTCGTCGATCTTCACTTTCGGCATGTTGTTGGCGGCGCGCTCCACGATGTAAGGCACGCGGCTCACCTCGCTGGTCACACGGTCGTAAGTCTCGCCCATGAAACGTTTGATGGAGAAGATGGTTTTGGTGGGGTTCGTGATGGCCTGACGCTTGGCGGGGTCACCGACCTTACGCTCGTTGTCGCCCACGAATGCCACGATGGAAGGCGTTGTTCTTCTGCCTTCGCTGTTGGGGATGACGACAGGCTCGTTGCCTTCCATCACCGCAACACATGAATTGGTTGTTCCTAAGTCTATTCCGATAATTTTACCCATTGTTTTATAATTTTTATTGTTACTAATTCGTTGATTTTTCGCAGTCCTTCTCAAGGACGCGATTTAGATTAGCAACAACTGTGCCAAAAAAATATGTCAGTGATTCCCAAAGAAAAACCACTGACATTTTGGCATTATATATGACATCGGTAGGACGAAGAATTATTCGTCCCTACGGGCATAACCGATTCGGTTTCACTGTTCGACGTTATTCTTGCTGTAATAGTTGAGATCGGTGCGTTCTGTCCAGCCCTGCATACGCCAGAAGGTGTTGCCGATTTCATTGTCACGCATCACCAGCAGGCCGTTTTTCTTGATCCCTTCGGCCTCGATGGCGTGATAGACCATGCCGAGCAGTGCCTTGCCGATGCCGCGTTGCCGCAGGTCCTTGCGCACCACCGTATGGTAGATGTAGGCGCGGCGGCCGTCCATGCCGCACATAATGACACCCACGATTTCACCGTCCATGACCGCCACGAAATTGGAGGTGGGATTCTTTTTCAGGAACTTGGCGATGCCCTCGGCGGAATCATCGTAGCCGCGCAACGCCATGCCCTCGGTAATCGACCACAACGCGTACACCTGGTCGTAGTCGTCAATTGTCATCAAACGTATCTGATATTCTTGCATAATTGGGATTTTTTCAATTCACGGCGGCAAAGATACGATTTTTGCCCGAATTTGTGTACCTTTGCCGCAAAACCGATTGTACATGGCGACCGACGATATATATTTGATAAACAACGCATTAGGCGACAATAAGTCTCGCCCCACGCATATCCGCATCCGGGGCGCGCGCGTACACAACCTCAAAAACATCGATGTGGACGTGCCGCTGCACAAAATCGTGGCCGTGGCGGGGGTGTCCGGCTCCGGCAAGTCCTCGCTGGCGTTGGGTGTGCTTTACGCCGAGGGCTCGCGACGTTACCTCGAGTCGCTCTCGACCTACACGCGCCGCCGCATGACCCAGGCCGCGAAGGCCGATGTCGATGAAATCCTCTACGTGCCCGCCGCCCTCGCCCTGCACCAACGGCCCGGCGTGCCCGGCATCCGCTCCACCTTCGGCACCGGCACCGAACTTCTTAACAGCCTGCGTCTTATGTACTCCCGTTTGGCACACCACCGCTGTCCCAACGGGCACTATCTCCCACCCTCCCTCGCCGTGGCCGCCGGCCAGGAGCTCGTATGCCCCGAGTGCGGCGAGCACTTCTACGCCCCCGGCGCGGAGGAGTTAGCCTTCAACAGCCAAGGTGCGTGCCGCTGCTGCGGAGGCACCGGCATGGTGCGTACCGTTGACAAGAGCACCCTCGTGCCCGACGAGTCGCTCACCATCGACCAGGGAGCCGTCGCGCCGTGGAACAGCCTCATGTGGTCGCTGATGACCGACGTGTGCCGAGCCATGGGCGTGCGCACGGACGTGCCGTTCCGCGAACTCACTGACGAAGAGAAAGATATCGTCTATAACGGGCCCGCCGTGAAGAAGCACATCTTCTTCAAATCCAAGACCACCAACGAAGCCGGCGAACTCGATTTCACCTACTTCAACGCTACCTACACCGTGGAAAACGCTCTCTCCAAAGTGAAAGACGAGAAGGGAATGAAGCGTGTGGAGAAATTCCTGATGGAGGATGTCTGTGTCGAATGCCATGGCACACGGCTGTCGGAGGCCGCCCGCGCCCCGAAACTACGCGGCATCGGTCTCGACGAGGCTTGCCAGATGACCTTGGCGAGACTCACCGAGTGGGTCGATGGCGTGCCCGCCTCGCTGCCCGAGGAGATGCGTCCCATGGCCGAGAGCATCTGCGAATCGTTCCGCACAGCTGCTAAACGGCTGATGGACTTGGGGTTGGGATATCTCACCCTCGACCGCGCAGCCTCCACGCTCTCCACCGGCGAACGGCAACGGATGCAGCTCGCCCGCGCCGTCCGCAACCGCACCACCGGCGTGCTCTACGTCCTCGACGAGCCTTCCATCGGGCTGCACCCATCCAACATCGTGGGACTCAACGGCGTGATGCACGACCTCGTGGCCGACGGCAACACCGTGCTGCTCGTCGATCACGACACGCAAATCCTGCAGGAGGCCGACTGGCTCATTGAACTGGGTCCCGATGCCGGCGCGAAAGGCGGAGAAATCATCGCCGAGGGCACCATCCAAGATATCGTCCGAAACAACGCGTCCCGCATTGGACCGTTCCTCGCGCCACAGAAAAAGCACGGCTGGAGCGAGCCCGACAAAGACAGATTGTTCGAGTTCGGCAATATTCATCTGTCAACCAAAGAGATACACACGGTTAAGCCGTTGGAAGTCGAGATTCCAAAAGGGCGGCTCACCGTGGTGACGGGTGTCTCCGGGTCCGGCAAGACGACCCTGATCTTGGAGAGTCTCGTGCCCGCGTTGGAGGCGATGACCCGAGGGAAGCGGATGCCCGACCATGTCACCGACATCCTCGCGGAGGGCATCGAGCACGTAAAGCTCATCGACGCCACGCCCATCGGCATCAACATCCGCTCCACCGTGGCCACCTACGCCAACGTCCACGACGAGCTGCGCAAGCTCTACGCCCGCACGCCCGACGCGAAACACCACGGCTACAAGGCCGGCGACTTCTCCTACAACACCGGCGACCTGCGCTGTCCTGTCTGCGACGGCACCGGCGCCATCAGCCTCGACGTGCAGTTCCTTCCCGACGTGGACATTCCCTGCCCCGAGTGTCGCGGCTCGCGTTACGCGAAAGCGGCCTACGCCGTACGCCACACCAACAAGCGCCACGAGACCCGTTCGCTGCCCGAGCTGATGGATATGGACGTGAACTCCGCGTTGGAGTTCTGTCAAGACATGAAGACGGTATTCCCCAAGTTGGAGGTGCTGCAAAGTCTTGGCTTGGGCTACCTTACGCTCGGCGAGGAGACCCCGAGTCTGTCAGGCGGCGAGGCGCAGCGGCTGAAGTTGGCCACCGAGATGGGACGGTTGCAACACGACTCGGTCTTCGTGTTCGACGAGCCCACCATCGGACTGCACCCTTTGGACGTGCGCACCCTTTTGCAGGTCTTCGACACGTTGATCAAGAACGGCGCGACGGTCATCGTCATCGAGCACGACCTCGACGTGATACGCGCCGCCGATTACATCATCGACATGGGTCCCGGCGGGGGCGAGGACGGCGGCAGAATCGTGGCTACCGGCACCCCGCAAGAAATCGCCGGCAACCATGAAAGCGTGACGGGAGGGTTCCTGGGCTAAGAATCACTACTATCTTTTCGTGGAAAAACAGCTATTCTTTGAAAAAAAAGTTGGCGTCATTGAAATAAAAACTATTTTTGCAAGCGAATAAACTTGATTGAATATGAGACACTTTCTTTCCACCATACTGTTGACCGCCCTCTCTTTCGGTTTGCTGCACGCCCAGGGCGAGAAAGCGCTACTGAAAGCGCGAAAATACGAAGCCGCTGGCGAGAAACAGTGGCCGAAAGCCCTAAGTTATTACCGGAAAGCGGCTAACGAAGGGAATTTGGAAGCGTTGTTCAAGGTTGCGGAGAACGACCTTTTGAGTGACCAACCGTGCGAGCAAATCAAAACCCTGGAGCTTCTGAATCGGCTGGAAGATGCGGATGCTTACAAACTCTCCAACGCGTACAGAAAGTGCGGTGACATGGACAAATCGTTTCATTATCTGAAAAAGGCGGCCGACGCGAACCATGTGGAAGCGGCAGAAACGCTGGGCGACGCCTACTGGTGTGGCAAAGGTGTGAAAGAGGACAAAAACGAAGCGCTCCGTCTTTACCAACAGGCTGCCAACCTCAGTTCCGGTCTGGAAAAACAGCGTCTCCTCGAAAAAGTCGGATACTGCCACGAATACCTCGAATATATCGCCCAGCACAGCGAGCCTGACAATGCCGACACCGCTACCGAGCACGAAAAAGGGGAGTCAAAACCGTTGCCCGTCGAAGAGATGCCGGAATATTCGGGCGGGATCGATAGGCTTATGAATTTCCTTAAAAATGAAGTGGTTTACCCTGAAAAAGCCCGAATGAACAACATCACGGGCACAAATTTAGTCGAATTTGTGGTGGAAAAAGACGGTTGTGTGGCCCACGCAAAAGCGCAAGTCTCGCTCTATCCCGCCTGCGACGAGGAATCTGTTCGGGCGGTCTCGGCCATGCCGCCGTGGAAACCCGGAAAGTCCGACGGGAGACTGGTGCGCTGTTTCTTCGAAGTTCCTATCACATATACCAGATAGTCCTAAGTTCCAAAAAGCTATTTTTCGAACGTGAAAACTTCTTCCAAATGTTGGTTTTTGAAAACACCCGAGCAGAAAATCAAATTTGGATACAGCGGGAGGTTGTGGCGGCGGCCTTCCGAGAGGTCAATGCCCATAACTTGTTGATAGAGAAAGCATACTAATTCTGTACAATAAAAGGCAGTCGTGTCTTGTGCGTCAAAAAGGTTGTCGAAGAGCGGATGGCGGCCGTAGTAAAGCCCCAGTCCGCGATGGAGCAGTCCCAACGTGTCGTCAGGGGTGACCGGATAGCGATAGACGCCGCCACTAACCGCCCGGTCGCTGCGAAAAAAGACACCGATGGGCTCCAGCTTCACACTGTCTTCCTCCTGCTCCGTGACACGCTCGCTGGGGACGGCGTGCAACACACACCAGCGACCACCATGCCACACTATCATGCCTACGTGCGTGTATTGACTCTCGCGGTCGAGCGTGGTCACCGCCCTGCTCTCGCGGCTTTCACCCTCGCGAAAGGCCAGATCTCCACTCTGCAACCGTACCGTGTCGGGCAGCACATAGTCCACTGGCGCAACATCTCGATGACATCCCGTTACAATCAGGCATATACAAAAGAAAAAGGTAGAGAAAGCCGTCAGACCACCTCTACCTTCATCACGTATCGTCAGTCGTTTAGTCATGGATTTTCCATTTGCCATCGACTTTCACCAGTTTCAACTCTTTTGTGTTCTCTTCAGGCTTAGAACTGAAGGAAGACGTTTGAGAACTCTTCACTTCTACCACAGCATTTTTTCCATCATCGGAAATCTTTTCCGAAAGAATCTCAAAATCAACGACTTTGATATCAAAAGTCTTAAATTTCTCAAGCTGTTTTTGAATTTCCTCCTGATCGGAAATATCCGTATAAGAGAGGGCTTTCTCATAATCACCGGCCTGAAGAGCTTTGAAGTAAGCTGTGACCGTATCTGACGGGGAGGAAGATTTGCAAGAGGCCATGCCCAGAACAGCGACCAATGCACATAAGACAACGACTAATTTTTTCATAACATTTTAATTTAGTGAATAAAATAGGGCGATTTATTTGAAAATTGATTATAAAAAGCGTCGAGAACACTTTCACTCTTGATTCTTAATTCCACATTATTTCGGCAGAAAACCGGCGTGGAAAGTGTACGGGAGCAGCGTGGCCACGTTCTGGAAGTGGTAGATCGGGCCTTCCTGTCCGGCGAGGATGACCTCGATCGGGTGACCGAATTTCTGCTCGTATTCGAACAGCACCTGCCGGCAACTCCCGCACGGGGAAACCGGTTCTTTGAGCGGTTCGTCAGGGTTGATGGCGGTGACAACGATTTTGTTGAACGGGACATCGGGGTACATGGCCGATGCCGCGAAAGCCGCCGTACGCTCGGCGCACAGTCCGCACGGATAGACCGCGTTCTCCTGATTGCTGCCGGTGACCACCTTGCCGTTGTTCATCAAAATGGCCGCACCGACCTGGAAATGGGAATACCTGGCGTATGCACGGGCGGCTGCGGACTCGGCCTGCTGTAACAGTTCCAGCAAATCCGACGGCAACTCCTCCCGGCTGTCATACACCCGCATGTGAGTTTCCAATGTTATTTCTTTCATAGTTTCTTTGCTGCTTTCTTTTTCTTACGGCGTTGCACAATCCAGTTCACGACCTCAGCACCGAGGCTGAAAGCGGTGAGCAGAGCCGAGCCTTTGCCAACAGTCGTGGCGCTTTTCTTCCCTATCGGGAGAGCCTTGACTGTCTGCACAGCCTGTGCAATGCTCGAAAAATTGATTTTTTGTCCGAAATGGCGGACACCCTTCAGTCCAGACCACACTTTCTTGAATGTCTCCACATCATCCTGGTAGGCATCCAGATCCTTGCTGAGCTTGCGTTCCTGCACCTCAATTTTGGCCCGGAGCTGTTGTTTGCGCTTGGCTATATCCTGTAAATCGTTGATTGGGGCTTTACTACTCATGCGATCCTCCTTTCTGCATATCATACTCATCTTCCACGTCCTTCACAACATTCTCTGACTCAACCTCTTCCACCTCATCACGATACATAATCCTGCTGAATTTGCGAATCAGAGGTTTCACAAAGAGAACGTCTTTTTTGGAAAACACGAACACGATGATGGCGACAAACAAGAGACAAAGAATCGTGTAGGCCCAAGCGGCGTTCAACGCAATCGTCAGCCAATGGATGACCGCTGACGACAGGTAAATCAGCACCACCAAGGCGCAAACGATGACGATCAGCATGGAGAACACCACCGACAAGAGCTGTGACGATTTCTCCAAGAACTCCAACTTCAACAAGTCATAACGCTGCGAGAAGTAGGTCTTGGCGTCCTTCCATGTCTTCTCGCTGCGTTCCGACTTATTGGTGAATTTACCTAAGATGTCCATTACAGTTCGTCGTGGGATTCAGTTTCGAAGTCATCGTCTTCGATGTCAATGTCGAAGTCGTCGTCAGAGGTGATGCTGTCTCTTTTTTCCTTCAGTTTGGCAATCAGACGGTCGATTTCCTCGCGGGACATCTTCTCGCCCAACTTTTCACGGATTTCCTTGCCTTTTTCAGTGGTGCACAACAAGGTGATGCCTGTAGCTGCGGCAGCTCCTGCCACGAATGCTAAAATTTCTGATGCTTTCATTTTTTTTATTTTTTTGGTGATTGATTATGGGTTATTCGGTTAGAGGGTTAGAAGGTTAGAGGGTTAGAGGGTTAGAAGGTTAGAGGGTTAGAGGGTTAGAGGGTTAAGGGGTTAAGGGATATCATTCTTAATTCTTAATTCTTAATTCTTAATTCTTAATTCACTTAACGTCGTAGCCGATACGTTCCACGGACTCCATCTGGTCGATTTGCCGCAGTTGTTCGATGAGGTTGTTGAGGGTGCGGACACTTTGGATGTAGAGCATGAGCGTACCTGTAAAGACATTGTTTTTGGTCTCGATGTTTAAAGAGCGGATATTTAAATCCATCTGGGAAGTCACCACATCCATCATTTCCTTGATGATGCCTTTTCTGTCGAAGCCCTTGAGTTTGATTCCGGAGAGGAAGGCGATGTTCTGGCCTTTGCGCCATTTGGTCTTGATGATGCGGTTGCCGAAGCGCGACATCTGCGAGATGGCATTCGGGCAGCTGGTCTGGTGCACCACGATGCGGTTGTCCGACACTTGGAAGCCCACCACCGTGTCGCCGGGAATCGGATTGCAACAGTCGGCCAACACATACTTGATTTGCTCGTAGTCATCGTCAAGGAGGAAGGCGTTCGGGGTCACATCCAACTGTTATCTTGCTCTTTGTCAACTTCTTGGACACCACGCTGTTCCAAAAGTCTTCCGGGCTCTTCTCCAAGGAAGCGCTCATCAGATTCTGGACATTCTCCTCCGTGAAATCCACCCCCAATTCATCGAAATACTGTTTCAGCAGCAGTTTTCCCGAGGTGATGAGTTCCTGCTGCTCGTTACGGAAGAAATCCTTGATGCTGCGCCGGGCTTTCGGGGTCTGCACGAATTCCAGCCATTCCGCCTTCGGGAACTGCTTCTTGGAGGTGATGATTTCCACCTGGTCGCCGTTGTTGAGGACCTTGTTGACGGGGGTGATGTTGTAGTTTACCTTCGCGCCGATGCAGTGGTCGCCGAGGTTGGTGTGCAAGGCGTAGGCGAAGTCGAGCACGGTGGATCCCTGCGGCATCGTCTTCATGTCGCCCTTCGGGGTGAAAACGTAAATTTCCTTCAGCCCGAGGTTCAGGCGCACCTCGCTGAGGAAGTCAAGGGCGTCGGCATCCTTGCTGTCGAGAATCTCCCGGGTCTTCAACAGCCAGTCCTCCAACCGTTTGTTCATATCGGTGTCGGCACTCTCGCCGTCGTCCTTGTAGTGGTAATGCGCGGCGAGGCCCTTTTCGGCGATCTCGTCCATCCGTTTGGAACGTATCTGCACTTCCACCCAGCGCCCCTGCTTGCTCATGGCCGTCACATGCAGCGATTGGTAGCCATTGGGCTTGGGATGGGTGAGGAAATTGCGGTCGCGGGAAGGATTGGTCTGGTAGAGGTTGCAGATGATGTGGTAGATGCGCCAGCAGATGTCGAACTCCTCGTACATGGGGCTGTCGAACACGAAACGCACGGCGAAAATGTCATAGACATCCTCGAAATTGATCTGCTTGCGGACCATCTTGTTGTAGATGGACGACACGGACTTGGTGCGGCTGGTGATTTCCGCCTTGATGCCGGCCTTGTCGAGCGCTTTTTGAATCGGGGCGATGAACTCCGGAATCATGGTGGAGCGCTCCTTTTCAGACTCTTTGAGCTTCTCAGCGATGGTGAAGTATTCCGTCGGGTTGGTGTAGCGCATGGCATAATCCTCCAACTCGCTCTTGATAGAATAAAGGCCGAGTCGATGGGCGAAAGGCACGTAGAAATAGGATGTTTCAGAGGCGATCTTCAGCTGTTTCTCCGGCGGCATCGCATCAAGCGTACGCATGTTGTGCAGCCGGTCAGCCAGTTTGATAAGGATCACCCGCACGTCTTTCGACATGGAAAGGAAAATCTTCTTGAAGTTCTCGGCCTGCAAGGAGATGTTCTCGTTGTCCACCACCAAATCGTCGATCTTGGTGAGTCCGTCGATGATGTTGGCCACCACATCGCCGAAAAGCTCGCGCATGTCGTCAAGCGTGTAGTCGGTGTCTTCCACCACGTCGTGCAACAGGGCGCAAATGACGGAGGTGGCGCCGAGGTTCATCTCGGAACAGCAAATCATCGCCACCGCAATAGGATGGTAGATGTAAGGCTCGCCGCTCTTGCGACGCACCCCGAAATGGGCGTTGGTGGCCAGCACGAATGCCTTGCGGATCTGCTTGCGCTCCTCAGAATCGGTGCGCGACCAAACCACCTGCAACAATTCGCGGTACTTCCGCACCACGGTTCGGTTCTCTAATTCTTCGTTTGGTATGTATTCTCCCATTTTTCGTATCTTCGCAGGTTAATGGTTATGCAAATATTGTGCCGAATGATGTTAGTTTAGGGTTTAGAGTTTAGGGGTTAGTGCGTTATCGGACGATTATCTTTTTGGTTGTGACGCTTTTGTTATCCGTAATTTTCAACAGATAACAGCCAGGAGTCAGACCGGAGAGATTCAGGCTGTTGACACCGGGGACGAGAGTGGTTTGCTGTACTGTGCGGCCGGTGAGGTCGATAAGTTGGCAGAGAGTGGCAGGGCTTTCGGTGTTGGCGGTCACAAAACACTGTCCGGAAGCGGGGTTCGGGAAAACGGTGAACAGCGACTCCTGCGGGATGACGTACTCGTCCACGCCCACGGTGGTGAGGGCGCGGAGTATCGCCTGGTAGGCGTTGACCTTGCCGCTGCCGAAACGCAAAGCGCCGGACTGTTCTGTGAACTGGTCATTGTAGGCTGTTTCCTTCAGGATCTCCTTCACCTGGCTCGCCGACAGATTGGGGTTCGCCTGCAGCACCAAGGCCGCCACGCCCGCCACGAAAGGACACGCCATAGAGGTCCCGGACAGGGAAACGAACTTGTAGGTTCTGTCGTTGAACTGCACGGAAGCAGTATAGGTGCCCGAATAGGAGTTCGTGTAGCTGGACAGCGAAGAGACGACGTTCTTGCCGGGTGCGGAAATGTCAGGCTTGTCCGTCTGGCCGAATCCGGGGCCGGAGCTGGAGAAGGAGGCGATTGTGCCGCCGGTCATATTGCCGGAAGGAGCCTTATAGCGGGAGCCATGCGCCGCCACCGTGATGACGCATTCGGCATTGGCCGGTGTGCTGATGCCGTATAGCGCGTCGCCCGCAATCCAGTCGGGATGCGGAGCAGGACGGTTGAACGTGCCGCCCCAGTTGCCGTAGTTGGTCTCGATAAGCGCCATGTTCCAGGCGTGGAAATCACCGCCCGAAGCTGCTATGGCGAGACCGAACTTGTGGCTGGTGTTCTTGCTGACCTGCAGCTGCACCTCGGGTCTGTTGTTGTAAGGGTTAGAAGCCTGCAGGTCTCCCCAGAAGTGGATCGAGTCGGTGCCGACAACAAACACGGTGTCGATCGGACCGTTGATGGCGGTGTTGTAGAACGGGGTTTCCGCAATGATGTTAAAGGAGTTGTCCATCGCGAAAAGAGAGAAAGAGAACGGGTAGTTCGGGGTGCCCATCATGGTGATGCTGGAACCGATGGAGGAAGAGGGGAAGGTGAACTGAGTGCGGACGGTGTCCTGCTGGGTGAACGTGTGCATGATGTGGGCGTTTTCGTCGCCGTTGTTGCCGGCACTGCTCACGAAGACCACGCCGAGGTCGCTCAGCCGCTGCATTTCATTCGCCAAAGGACCGGTGCCGTCCATGTTGTCAAGGTAATAAAGTCCCCAGCTCATGCTGATTACCAGACGCTTGCCCTCCTGCTGCGCGACATCATACATCCAACGCCAGGCATCGATGACCTGCTGGTCTGTCAGATTGACACTTACAAAGAGGAATTCGGCGTCAACGGCCACACCTCGGTAGATGGTGCCCGCGCCCGCGCCACCCGCGATGCCGGCGCAATGGGTGCCGTGATAGGCGTAGTCATAGACGTTGCTCGTGTCGCAATTGGCGGTTAAAAGAGCCTCAGCGCCAATATATTCCGTGCCGTAATCGTAGCCTGCCGGTGCAGGGCCGGAAGTCTTGAACTGGTCCCAGGCGCGCAACACGCGATAACGGGTCATCGTGGTGTCGTAGAACACCGGATGCGTGTAGTCGAAGCCCCAGTCGGTGATGCCGATGATGACGCCTTCGCCGGTGAATTCCTGCGGAAGGTTGATGGCCATACGTACACTGTCCACACGACCGTCGATGGCGGCGCGGTGCAACAACGCCTGTCCCTGAACTGCAAACACAATTGTCGCCAAAATGATAATAGATAAAATTCTTTTCATATTTCTAAATGCTAAAACCACTAATTGTTTTATTATTTTCGCTGCGCTCGTCCTGGGCTGACACGTCTTGCCCTTGCAGGGCTGCTCAAGGAAGATGTTTTAGTCCTTGATTCTAAAATTCAGAACTTGCAAGAAGTCCTTCAACTCGGGATTCTGCTCGAGCATGTTGTTCACTTTGTCCTCGCTGGTGTAGATCACCTTCTTCCGTTCATGCTCGTGGATGACAAATTCCATTTCGTTGACATTCAGTTGATAATGGGCTCGCCAGAATTCCAGCATCGCCCGTTTGCTCATTTCCAGCTGGTTTTTCTGGAAGTCGTTCTCCACCTCCACGTAAATCACATCGTCCTCATAACGTGGCAGATAGTCGCGCAGTTGGTGATAGAAAGCCGGTTTCTTCTGGAAGATGGCATCCACCATTCCGACCCAGCATTCTTCGAAAGACTCGTTCGCCGCGGGCTGCGACGGCTCGACAACCGTTTCATCCGTCGCAACAGCCGGCTCGGTATCAGCGACATCCGCTTCTGCCAGCGGTTCGGGCGTTTCGACGACCGGGGCGGGTTCAGCGGGAGGCGCTGCTGTTTCCGCAACAGGGGCGACGGGATCGGGTGCGACGACCTGCTGAGGCTCAACGTTCTGCGCCTCGACAACCGAGCGTTGCACCTGTTGGGTGATTTGCCGCGTGTCCGCCATCACCTCTTTGATGGTGGGCAGCGGCTGTATCGGGGTGAAGCCAGTGAACTGCAATCCTGTGCTTGCGGTCCGGGGTTCTGCAGTGGCGATGCGCATTGTCGCACCTTCTGCGGCGGAACCTTCGCCTTCCGGGATGTTATCGCTCCTGCGATTGCCTCGCACGCTGCCGCTTGTAAACGTAGTTGGCGTTGATCTGCATCAGGCACAACTCGACCGACAGCCTTTTGTTGTTGGACATTTTGTAGTTGAAGTCGCACTGGTTGGCGAGTTCGAGGGCGCGGGTGAGCAGCATCCTGTCGGCCTGCTGCGCCTGTTGCTGCAGCCGTGCCTTGATGGCGTCCGACATCTGGAGCAGCTGTACCGTACCGGGATTCTGCGCGAGAAGCAGGTTCCGGATGTGCGAGGCGAGCCCCGAGATGAAATGCTGCGCGTCGAAACCCTTTGCCAGGATTTCATCGAGAAGGATCAACGCGCCGGAGACATCGTCGCTCAGCACGATGTCCATCACCCGGAAATAGTTGTCCACATCGAGGACGTTGAGATTCTTGATGGTCTCCTTGTAGGTGATGTTCTTGCCGGTGAAGCTGACGAGCTGGTCGAAGATGGAGAGCGCGTCACGCAGGGCGCCGTCAGCTTTGGCCGCCACCACACGGAGTGCGTCTTCCTCCACCGCGACTCCTTCCTGCTGCGCCACATACTGCAGATGACGCACGATGTCGTTGTCGTCAATACGCTTGAAATCATAGACTTGGCAGCGAGAAAGGATTGTCGGGATAATCTTGTGCTTCTCGGTGGTGGCCATGATGAACTTGGCGTACGCGGGCGGTTCCTCCAGCGTCTTCAGGAAGGCGTTGAAAGCGGAACCCGACAACATGTGCACCTCGTCGATGATATACACCTTGTATTTGACCCCTTGGGGCGGTATGCGCACCTCCTTCACCAGATTGCGCATGTCCTCCACCGAACTGTTGGAGGCGGCGTCAAGCTCGAAGACGCTGAACGAAGCCGAATTGTTGAAGGACCTGCACGATTCGCAGGTGTTGCACGGTTCGAAGTCTTCCGTCAGGTGCTCGCAATTCAGCGCTTTGGCGAATATGCGGGCGCAGGTGGTCTTGCCCACGCCACGCGGTCCGCAAAAGAGGAATGCCTGCGCCACCTGGTTGTTGCGGATGGCATTCTTGAGCGTGGAGGTGATGGTTTCCTGACCCACCACGGAACTGAATGTGGCGGGCCGGTATTTCCTTGCCGAGACGATAAAATTATCCATAGGTTCTAGTTTCTTTCACTACTTATACAATCTGCAAAAATACAATTTTCTTCCGATGCAAGGATTTTTTTTTTAAAGTTTCAAGTTTCGGTTTTCAAGTCCCTGAAAGCCTATTTTCACCTTCACGGGATCTTCAAAGCAGGGGCGATTGCCATTTCGTACAACAGGACTGCTATTTCGTACAAAGGGCGCGTTTCGGGTGTGTGAGGATGTTGGGGAGATGTTATTTTTGCCGCCGGATTTTTAACCCTAAGAGAATGAGAAAAACCGTATGGATGTTCGTCGCCTTGTTGCTGTGCCTCGTCGGGTGCAGGCAGCCTCGGCCCGGGAAATACCCTCTCCCCTACTACGCCGACCAACGCGGCGTCTATTACTGGCGCACCGTTTTCGCACTTAGCGACTCTGAGCGGAACTTCTTGAAGGAACACAAAATCAAAAGGTTATATGTCCGTTTTTTCGACGTGACCTTCAATCCGGATACTTCTTCCACCGAAAAATGCATTCCGGTTGGGACGATAAAGTTCAGGACACCTATACCTATGGGTGTTGAGGTCGTTCCGGTGGTTTTCATCACGCCGGAAGCCATCCGACACCACGAGGAGTTCACCCGATTTCTGGCGCACCGGATCTATGCCATGTGTCAGTACAACCATATCGGATTCAAAGAAGTACAGTTTGACTGCGACTGGACGGCGAGTACGCGGGAAAGCTATTTCCAATTCATCAAAGACGTGCAGGCGGAGCTTAAGCAGTTCTGTCCCTCCGTGGAGATTTCAGCCACCATCCGCCTGCACCAGCTCGCCCAAACCCCGCCTGAGGTGGCTTACGGCACCCTGATGTGCTACAACACCGGTGATTTCAAGGATTTCAGAACCCGAAACGCCATTCTCGACATGAAAGACGTGAAACCCTACCTGAAATATCTGGAGAATTATCCCCTACCCCTTACGCTCGCGCTGCCGGATTACGATTGGAATGTGGAATTTTCTGCTAATCAAGAGTTTATGTCACTCAACAAATACACTTTTGATTTCTCGGACAAACAACGATTCCATAAAACCGACCGCGAGAATGTCTATAAGCAGATGGAAAATGGGCAGTTATATAGATTTGTCCGCCATGAGTCCTCAAGCGCCAAGGAAATCCTGGATGTGAAGAAGACAGTCTCGAAAGCGCGCAAGGCCGATATGCCCGTCACGTTATACCATTTGGATTCCACTCAACTTTCAAAATATACAGACAATGAAATCAAGAAGTTTTTCCGTTAGTGTTTTGTTGATTTTAGCAACGTTGCCTGTTTTTTCATGCAGTTTCGGCTACTTCAATCCGAAATACCATTATTTGTTCTACACCGGGTATGGAGGCGATTATGCCGAGGTTTACACGGCGACTCAGTGGAAAAAGGTGCAGGATGAGCGTTTCAAGAAGGAGAACATCGAGTTTTGGTACAATTACACCGACAAAAAAGTTTCCAAAAAAGCGGTGGAAACGGCTATATACGAAGAGCTGAACATGGTTCAGAACGAATTTTTCCAGTATATCAGGCAACAGAACGACAGCACGGCGCTTTTGTATTGGGGGTGGGTGACCACCGGCGACCCCGACTACGCCCGCTGGATGATATCCGTTTGGTATTATCCTGAGGACCCAAATCCCAAAGCGTTAACCAAGATAGACATACAACTGATGACCTCTTGCCAAAACAAGGACATCCGGAACCGGTATCTACTGCAGTTCCTGCGCCGCAGCTTTTATGCAGAAGACTACAAGACATGCATCGACCTTTGGCAACAGTACGGCAAAAATGTCCCGAAAAGCGCCCTGCGCACGCAGTGTCTGAACTATTATGCCGGAGCCCTGAAACGCAACGGCCGGAATCTGGAAGCCGCAAATGTATATGCGAGCATCGGCTACTTCGACACTTATCTGCATTACAATGTACAGATTTTACGTAGCATGTATTTGCAGGACCCGAACTCGAAACATTTGGCTTTTGTGGTGCAACAGTTTGTAAACCAGTATTTTGAAAAGCCAAAACCCAAACAGTCGGCGGATTTTCTCGTTTTGGCGGAAGAGGTCATCCGTGACGGAAAGAGCAAGAATCCGGCCTTGTGGAAGTCGGCGGAAGCGGCGTTGGCCTACATTGACCAGGACATCGACCGTGCCACTCTGCTGATCCACGAAGCTGAATCGTTGGAAGGCAGCAAGTCCGTGAAGGAAAACGTGCAGTTGCTCCGGTTGATCATCCATGCCTCGGGGACCCAGAGGGGCGACGCCTACGAGGCCGCATTGCTGCCTGATTTGCAGTGGATCACCAAGACTATCAACAAAGACATCCGGTCGAATCGTTTAAAATCTTGGGATTTTGAAGAGGACGAGTCGTACGTTTTCGAAGGCCGCGTGTCCAGGGAAATCCACCGGGTGAAAGTTTTCCGCAGGGCCATACTGCTTGGCGTGGTGCCGCATTATCAGAAGACGGGGGAGATTTACAAGGCTATCGCCTACCTTAACCTATACAATGAGACACTATGCACCAACAAACGACAACGCGACTATGCGCGCAAAGGTCTTGTATGTAAGAATTACAAGGTTTACGAATACAGCTATTACACGTACAACATGGATTATTGGACCCGACTGTTCACTTTCATGGAGAATGTGCCGGTCGAGGACATCCGTCAGTATGTCAGCTATATGCAGGGCGAAAAAAGCACGGAGACCGACAAATTCCTGTACCAAAACAGCTTTACGAACATGGATTTCTTCAACGAGCTGATAGCCACCAAGTTCATGCGCGAAGAACAGTATGATTCCGCAATCGTCTATTTGCAGAAAGTATCCGAAAGATTCCCGAAAACACAGAACATCTGGCTATACCTGAGCGGACTTGACAGCGCAAACCCTTTCTATGAGGAGTGGATCACGAAGAAGGAACTCTGCGGCAAATATGGACTGTCATACAATCCGGTACAATATTACAAGCAACATCCCGGTAAAATGCAGTTCTGTCAGTTGATGCGAAGATTACAGCATGAGATTGCGGAGGAGAAGAATCCTGAAACCCGCGCCCGCCTGCGCTACGCGTACACGATAGGGCTCTACAACAGTACAATCGGAAAATCCTGGGCTTTAACTAGTTATCACAACGGGCACGAGAACCTCTATGGCGACGAGGAGACCGATTTCAACAGCAAATATTACGATCCGTCACACAACCGCAAACAATTGGATTCCGCTATCAACCGTATTTCGAAACTGTTGGACCAAGTGGAAACGGACACGAAAAACAAGATGCTTCTCAACAAGAGCGCTTGTGTCCGTTATGTGTTGGTGGACATTCAGGAACCAATCGATTGGGATCTCGATTGGGATTTCGATTGGGACGATTTTGACAAATGGAAGGAGAAGCATGACAGGCTCATGCGTCAAAGATACGAGAAAGTGGCCCAACATATCCGGAAATGGGACAAAGGACACAAGCGCGACAACCTTCGGGGGTTGTTCTGCGACAAGCAGGAAGACTGGCGCCAGAAGATCGCGGATTAAATCCTTACGTTTCCCGCTATAAAATACAATCAACATCCAATAACAAAAAAAAATGTACTTTTGCATTCTAAAAACAAAAACATGTCCGACCACATAATCGTCACCAACGCCAATGAGTTAATCCGCATTCCAGTGGAGAGTCTGGCCTATATTGCCAGTGACGGGAACTACTCGGACATTTACACCATCGATGGGAAGAAGTACACCGTCACCTTGCAATTGGGGGTCATCGAAGATATGATCAACCAGCAACTCAAAAAGGATGACGACAATGCGCGCATCGTCAAAAAGATGATCAACCAGCAACCCTTAGAAACCGACATCTTTGCGCGTATCGGCAAAAGCCTCATTGTGAACATGAAACTCATACACTACATCAATCCATCGAAAAAACAGCTTATCCTATCAGACTGCCACACTTTTAATTTCTGTTTGGAAGCGTCCAAGGAGGCGCTCAAAAACCTGAAGGAACACTTTGAAAAAAAATTGAAAAAATGATACATTTTGACGACATATCCGACGACGAAATCCGTATCATCGGAAATTCTAGCGAACCTCCTCGGCGGCGGCGCTGGATTTGGGCGGCGATAGCAGTGTTGGCGGTTATTCTGGCGATTGTTGCGGCCAGCCTGCTGACAACACAAAAAGTCAACCGTGAGATGGCCGCCACTTCGGTCATTACCGCTGTGGAAGAGGAATCCGGACCCACCCATCCGTACATCGTGGAGTGCGAACCCGCCACCGTTCTCATCCGCGACACCGTCATCAATGACGTGCCGCTGCGGCTCCACACGCCCGTGAACGCCCTGCCCGAGCTCATGGTCGGCACTCCCGACCCGTCCGACGAATCCCTCATCCTCGCTCTCCAGGCCGCCGACATCCGCGCGGACAACCACGGGATCGTGGGGGCATTCGTCCTCAAAGGCGAATTGTTGGCGCGGGGTATCGCCAAGAAAGGGTTCTGCGCCATCATCAACGAAAGCATCCAGCTCGGGATGGCGGAAAGCACCCCGCTGTTCGAGGAAGCCATCAACAAGGAAGGCTATTTCTTCCGGCAGTACCCGTTAGTGGTAAACGGCAAGATGGTGGAAAACAAGCCCAAAGGGAAAGCCTTGCGTCATGCGCTGTGCGAGCTGGACGGCAAGGTTGTCGTGGTGAGCAGCCGCGACAAGGAGTCGTTCCACGATTTCGCGCAGACGTTGGAGGACTTGGGCGTGCAGAACGCCATCTACCTTGTGGGCAGCGACGCATACGGCTTCTGCCGTGTCCACACGGAAAGCACCTCCGAGGCCGCAGCCCCCGAGGTGTGGGGAAAGATTTCGGAAGGGAAGGCTTTCGAGAACGTGAACTACGTGGTGTGGCGGGTGCCGGGAAAAGTGACGACAACGAAGCAGCAATAATTCACAGACAATTCCCGTATTTATCCAACCATTTCTGAGCAGCTTCGCAATCAGGACAATGCGAGTGCAACAAGGTTTGGAAACGAACGGTATGATTCATGATCACCGTGTGACA
>CACXUB010000049.1 GCA_902770735.1 uncultured Bacteroidota bacterium
TGGAGAATGCCATCAGCGAGACTTCCGAAGCCTACCGCAACGCCACAGACGAGGAGCGCGCCGAGATGGTGGCCGACATTGAGCGCAGCTTCAACGAAAGCATCAACCGTCCCGACTACGCTCGTAAGCTCTATCTGATTGAGAATTGCATTTATGGTGTTGACATCCAGCCCATCGCCATACAGATCAGCAAATTGCGTTTCTTCATCTCGTTGGTGGTGGACCAAAAGACCAACAACAATCCTGTAGATAACTTCGGAATCCGTCCGTTGCCCAACCTCGAAGCCAAATTTGTGGCTGCCAACACCCTGATTGGGTTGGAGAAGAAAGAGGCCAATCTTTTCGACTCCGAGGCCATCAAGCAGAAAGAAAAGGAGCTGAAGGAGGCGAAGCATCGCATTTTCGGTGCCAAGACGGTGAAGACAAAGCGCAAATACAAAGAGCGCGTAGCCACATTGCGCACCGAAATTGCCGACATGTTGAAAGAATCCGGTTCCATCGGCAACCAGGAAGCCTATCAATTGGCTTCCTGGGACATGTTCGACCAGCACACTTCTTCTCCCTTCTTCGATCCCGAGTGGATGTTCGGAGTGGGCGATGGTTTTGATGTGGTGATTGGGAATCCGCCGTATGTTGAATTCAAAAATCTATCAAAAAGCATCAAAAACACATTAAAAAATTATTTTTCTGCCAACAGAAAATATGATTTATACATACCTTTTATGGAAAGAGCCTTTTCGTTGGCCAATAGAGGTGGGATTATTACGTTTATTACTCCAACAAGATTTCTAATTCGTGATTATGGAACAAATATTCGGAAGATCATCAGAGACAAAATGAAATTATTGAGCATTTTTGATTTTGTTGATTTTCAGATTTTTAAAAGTGCCACAACCTATACAGGGGTGTTTGTTTATCAGAATGAGCATCATAATCATTATCAATTCATATCAAAAGTCTTGGTACATTCACTCACCTTTGATTCTTATGGTGATGTATTTACAACATCTGTCTCCAATGAATACGTTGAAATCAACAATGTCAGTTCTCTTGATTTAGAAAAGCCATCCTGGAGTTTTGTCAACAACTCTACTGATGAGATTTTTTTCAAAATGAAAAAAGGCTCTAAATGCTTAAGCGATTTGTGCGAAGGCATTTACCAAGGAATAGCAAGCGGGAAAGATGAAGTCTTTTTTATATCAGACAGTATTATCGAAAAACATTCTATAGAGCGAGATCTTCTTCACCCTATTCTAAAAGGGAAAGATATTTCTCCTTATTCTATAAAATGGTCAGGATTATATGTGATCTATCCTTATGACGAAAATGGAAAAGTTTATGATGAAACAGTAATAAAGACCCACTATCCTCATTTGTATAATTATCTGTGTTTTTGCAGAGAAAAATTGTCCGGCCGTTCATATTTTGAGAAATCCACTAAAAAATGGTTTGAACTATGGAATCAAAGAAAAATGAAAACATTTGTTGGTGAAAAAATAATTACACTTGACAATGCAAGCAGAAATAGTTTCACGTATGATTTGAATGATTATTTCGGGACAACAACTGTTTATTCTTTAAAGCTAAAAGCTGACTCAAACATTCATTATAAATATTTGCTGGGCATACTAAACTCACAACTACTATCTTTTTATCACAAAAACAACGCAATACCTCAGGCGAATGGATTTTATAGGTATCAAGCCATTTTCATCAATGGATTACCAATAAAGATAACCTCTCAGCAGCAGCCCATCATCGCCTTGGTTGACAAGATCCTTGCAGCGAAGAAGGCGGACCCGCGGGCGGACACAGGCGCGTGGGAGGCGGAGATAGACTTCCTCGTTTACAAGCTGTACGGGCTAAGCTACGACGAGGTGCTGGTGGTGGATCCGGGAACGCTATTATCCAAAGAAGAATACTATAATAAAGAATACTAGTAATCTTATGGAACTACAATACTACGAAATACCAAGTAACTTTTCTCCTGTTTGGAATATAGTTTTAGCATTGCTCAAAGGAAAGGGGCATGATGAAACGTGTAATATGGTTTCCTCTGCTGAGATTTCCGTTGTTAATACTGATTTTGACAATTGGAATGGTGGAACTTACGGATACACTGTGTATATAAGCATATCTGTTAAGCAATATACATCAATCTCTACCGAACAAATAACAGAAATGGAGAAAAACATTTCTGACGCATTAAATGAAACTATTAAAGGGAACCATAACGATTACTTTAATGTTCAACTAGTTCCCGTATTAAGCAAGGAAGATATTGATTGGAATGCAATAGGTGGACTAAATGGAAGGACACAACTCAAACAGAACATAGAAACCATGAAAAACATCATGGTATCGGTAGCAACAGGTGGTAACAGAATTCAAGATGAAGATGATAGGTATAAAAAGCTCCAAACACAAATTGTACGTGATTGCAAGAAATTGAATCTTACTTATAACAACAACTTTTCCAGTTTATGGGATTGGTATGGGAAGTGGAGCACTAGTTTTTCCAAATATCAAGAGCGTCGTGTTTTTATTAAAGAGCTTTTTGCACCAACATTGGCATATTTTGAAGAGACAGAAAACTATAACAATATTGAAACTATTGTTCAATTAGACGATTGGGAAAGAATCAAAAGGACTGTTACAAAAATAAAAAGAGACAGCAATAACGCCAGAGATGAAGAAGATTTTCAAACCGTGGGGTTGTTATGTCGCGATGTAATCATATCTTTGGCACAAGCTGTTTATAATCCACTTGTTCATGGAACAACAGATGATACAGGAAAGCAGATAGGGAATGCTGATGCTGTTAGGATGATAGGGAATTATGTAAGTGTAAAATTGAATGGAAGTCACAATAAAGAATTAAGAGCTTATGCCAAGGCGACTAACGACTTGGCAAATCAATTAACGCACAAAAGAAGTGCGACTAAAAAAGATATGCTATTAATAGTAGCTTCAACAATTGCACTTATTAACTTTATTGGAATAATTGAAGAAAAATATTAATTATGGAAACGACCAATACAAATATGAAAAAACTTGTGCAAAAATTAGGAGAAGATACCATATATTCTGCAAAAGGACATTTTAAGGCATGCGACATCAGAAGGGTCTGCGTTACAACCACCATTTGGATTTGTGCAATAGTTAGTATTATGGGAATTGCCATATCTAATCCAATTCTTTGTAAAGTACTATCTGTCGTTTCTTTGTTTGGAATGATAGCACTACTTATATGGGATAGCGCAGCTAACAAAGAATATTGTAGCAACCACAAGCAAGTAGCTGAGCAATATTTAGCTCTCCATAAAAACATTAGGGCAGCATTTTATCTTGAATTTCTTTCAAAAGAAAAAATCGAAGAATTGAATAATCAAGTAAATGAAATAAATCAAAGTTGTAAATGGGATATCCCTTTGTTTGCACGAAGATTGGCAAAGAAGGCAATTGAAAAAAAAGATAGTGAAGTAGATAAATGGTTTTTGATGGTAAAATAGTTATGAGCATAAATTCAGTATTAACAAGGTTTGCACAACAAAATTTAGTCCTGTCATATAAGGATGATGAACGAAACAAAATAAAGACTTCCATTTACCATCTTAAAGATATTTTATGGCAAAAACTTTCTAGTCAAATTGTTGAAATTATAGATTTTGGTTCTTATACTCGTAACACAATATTGCCTCGCAAGCACGACCCAAATTCAGATATTGACCTAATGATTGTTTTTAATAATGATAATCTATTAAAACCAGAAACATATAGAAGGAAATTATTATCCGTGGTTACTACTGCATATCCCAATTCGATTTCCAAGAAAGACTTCCCTGCAGTTAAACTGGAGTTGAATCATATCAAATTTGATTTGGTTCCTGCTTATACTCAGATCCCCTTTTTAGGAGGAAAACGGTATTATATTCCTGCTAAAGATGGAGAATGGATGCAAACTACCCCCAACGACATTAATCAACTTTTATCAGATAGAAATCAAGAATGTGGAAATAATATCATTAGAAATGCGATCCGTCTATGCAAGCATTGGAATGCCTTTGCGAATTATCCATTTGAGTCTTATTTGATGGAAAAAGAGATTCTCAGTCTAAGATATTTTAACGCTATGGGAAAGTGGTTAAGATTGACGGGCTACATCGTACGGAACGTTGGAATTACCCAAGAGTGGCCGTCAGAGAAGGCATAATGAACGCCATAGTTCATAGGGATTACAATTCTTATCAAGGTTTCCTGCAGATTTTTGCCTATCCTAATTATTTAGACATTGCCAACTATGGTGTTACGCAACCTATCGTTTCATTTGTCGAGTCAGGGAATGCAGCATACTCAATGTTGCGTAATCCAGACATTGCCTACCATTGTTACTATCGCCATTTGATAGAGATGCGGGGGACTGGCATTCCGAGAATGTTTGCTGATTGCAAGTCAAACGGTTTTGCGATTCCCGAATTTACGATAACCAATCAAGTTATACGTGTGACATTCCCGCAGCTACAGGTGCAAAAATATTATGCAAACAAAAATGATTTTGAATCATTGTTGGACGAATCCTTTGAATCGCTGAATATCAACGTAAAACGAAAGATGTTGGCAATTCTCACTCTCCTCGACAAGAATCCAGGTTTGCGAACCACGGCAATAAATGACAAAACAGGCATACCCGTTAAGAGTATTGAACGCTATTTATCCGATTTAAAACAGTGTGGTTTAATAGTTTACAAAGGATCCAGTGGCTCTGGAGGATATTATATTGTCCATGACAAGGAATAAGTGAGGGAGTAAGTGAGGGAGTAAGTGAGGGAGTAAGTGAGGGAGTAAGTGAGGGAGTAAGTGAAAGAGCAACCCCAAAAACTGCAATATCATGGATAGTATTCTATTTACAAAGAACCCCTAAAAAGTATAATATATTGATAATCAACATATTTTTAGTTTAAATAGAATAACCATACATCATGTCACGATTAAGCGATTTGTACAAGGCAATGGAGACATTGCGGAAAGAAGGCCTCTCCCTGAATGAGGATTTGGAGCGGCAAGTAAGCGAACTGGAGGAAAACATCATCAAAAAAGAGATTCTTCCTGTCGTCACGGAGACCATCGAGCCCGCGCTGAAACAGGTTCAGCGAGATTTGGTGTTGGTGGTTGATTACCATCCAGGCGAGCCTATCAGTGTGGCACTGTCCCGTAAAACAAATATCACAGAACTGATACAAGCAAAACGTTTAGAATTGGATCCGGCGGTCACACATAAGGAGTTTGGTCCCCGAAAGAATAAGGCAAAAAGGATTGCACCACGTACGGGTCTCTGTATTTACAGAAAGGATGGATCCTTCATACAAGAACGCAATGCAGCGATGACCTTCATTTCTGCTATTGTTGAAGCGGGATTGGTGAGAGTTCGTGAGTTGAATCTCAAATTCTGTAGGGTCAATATTGTCTCCACTACCATAGACAAAAAGTATGGCCGTGCCCAACACGAGGCAGCCCCTGGCCTGTATGTGCTGACTCACAGCAGCACGATGGATAAAAAGAAAATGTTGGATAGGATCAACAAGGCACTCGAAATGGGTTGGACTGTGGAGATTGTAAAATGAAAAGTGAGAATAAACAAACAAGACATCGAACCCCATCACGGAAAACACAAAGAAGACGGACATCGAAAAATTCGGGTCGTCCAGCAGAGGTGAGATTTAGACAAAAAATGTTATTTTTAGACAAAATACCACTGTAATAGCCTATAAATAAAGGAGTTGTTGGTCGGTGGGATTTAGACGAAAAATGTAAAGCATAAAAGAGAGACAATCGTAATTATCACATATACAATGTTTTAACAAGCAGTACTATTTAAACAAAAAACGTAAAATCTAAAAACTGTGACCAAACTTGAAAAACTCCACACCTTCTACGCTTTTTTTTCAGAATACCACTGATGCGATAATTTCAGGAGCACTCGTTTGTTTGTTGTAATAATTCCTATACGATTTGTTTGCTGTTCTCCACTAACACATATTTCTTTCCCTTCAGTTCCACCTCAATGCGCTCTCGTTTGACGATGCGCATGTTGGCGGCGTTGAAGACGGCGTAGTTTTTAAGTCCGTCAGGCTTCGTCTGTGCCCGAGGACATACATTGCAGAAGACACCGATGCCGTCCAGGAACTCAGCCGCTGCCCTCTCAGACTCTACATCCACTTTTTTGCTTCCCGTCAGCGTCAAGCCGATCCATTTGCGGAACTCCTTGCCTTGCAAGGTTTTTTTCTGCGGGATCGGTTTGCCCAACTTGGCCTCGGCACGTTGCACGATGGATTCGGGCACTGGTTTCGGCGGCGGGATACCGTTCAATGCTGTAATACTCGGGATAGTGTTCCCGGATCATTTCGTGGAGTTTCATAACGGGGTGGTTTATGCTACAAACCCAATCGCATTCCCGCTCTGCTTCCCGAAATGCTCTTCCTCGCACCATTGGAACAGCGTGTCCAGGCTCGGGCGTTCGCCGCTGACGACCTCTTCCATCAGCGATTTGCGCGCCACGTTGTCGATTTCGCCGCCCGAGAGGTCGTGCTTCTGCGCGAGCAGACCCGCGGACTTGTCGTCGAGCCAGGGCAGCTTGTCTCTCCAGATGGCCGCCTTGGCCTCCACGGTGGGCTTCTCGAACGGAATCTTGAACAGGAACCGGCGGGCGAAGGCATCGTCGAAGTTCAGCGAAAGGTTCGTGGTGGCGATGAGGATGCCGTCCAGCTTCTCCATCTCTTCCAACAGGATGTTCTGGATGGCGTTTTCGGTCTGCGCCACGCTGGAGCTCGAGACATCCTTGCGCTTGCTGAAGATGGCGTCGGCCTCGTTGAACAACAGGATGGGCTTCAGCGGCTCTTTCCTGCACTTTTCGCGGTAGGTGTCAAACAGCTGTTTCACTATCTTTTCCGACTCCCCGAACCACATGCTCTTGCACGCGGAGATGTCCACGTGGAAAACGCTACGGCCGGAAGCCTTGGCCAACTGCATCGCGGCTTCGGTCTTGCCCGTGCCGGGCTCGCCGTAGAACAGCACGGTCACCCCTTGGGGCAACGAGTTGTTCGCCAACCGCTGTTGCAGCGCCGTCAACTGTTTGTCCATCAGGCTGCTCTTCAACAGGCCGAGCTGCTGCGTGGTTTTCTCTTTGAAGAAAAGCCGCTTCTCCTGGATGCTCTCCGGACGGATGAGGTTCTTGTCATTCCTGCGACCCATGGTGAACAGGTCGTAGTCGTCTTCCAGGAACAGCCGCTTCCCTTTGTCGGTCAGCGTCGCCTCGGCGTTCTGCGCGTAATCGAACGGACAAAGTTCCACCAAGTCGTTTTTCTGCAAAGGATGTGTCTTGTCAAGGAAAAGCCGAATGGCCGACATGCTTTCGGAGATGTTCTGGTAGATGCTTTGCAACGATTTGTAGATGTTGGTTTTCCAGTCGTTGTTGTTGATGAAGTCGTCGCACATGTCATAGAAACAGATGCGGGTGGCGTTGTCAAGTTTGAGGGACTTGAGTTGTTTGACAAAGGGAAGGTGCGCGTGTTGCTGCTCCATTTTATCCACCTTCTCGAACAATTCTTCACGTTCGAGACCACAATCGTATTCGAAGTCGAAATTGCGGTGGAGGAGGGAACCCACCTTGCTGCAAAACTGGTACCGGTCGAGTTTCTCGACTTTGTCCTTCGTCTTTTTGTATGGGATGTTCGAGTCCATGGCGCTTTCGACGTCTTTGTGCACGCAGTAGCTTCTGTACATCAGCATTCCATGGGGGTTCTCGCAGCAGATGATTTCTTTCTTGGTCAACTCGCTAAGATATTGCCGCAGACTCAGGCTTTTTATGGCGTTGATTCCGAAGTAGCCGCAGATGTCACACCAGTCGATGCCTTCCCGGGAGGTGAGCTCGAGGGAGTAGATGGCCACAAAAACCAGGCAGGCTTGCGGCGTTATGTGCAGGTAGTCCGCCAAAAGGAGGAGGTTCTTCACGACGGGGTCGTCGGAGGGATGGTCTTTTCCCTTGAAGTCCATTTTTCCCGTTGCCAATGCCGGGGCGTCTGCACAACCTTGAAGATAGCGGATTCCGGAATCAGCCAGAGATTCCGACAGTTGGCAAAACGTGTCAATCACGTTGAATGATACTGTTTTTCTCTTTGTCATTTTTTTGGAGTTTTAAGTGAAAAGATCCCTTTTCGTCTTCACGTTCTTTTTCTCGTTTGTTTTCAAATCAGGAGAATGGTTCTTGCAAATATCATGCCAATTTTCCGGCATGACAGCCAACACTCCGCAGCACCGCAACACCTCGCACCCGTTGTCAATAACCCATAACCCCTAACCATTAAAAATTGTATTTTTGCCGTCTAAAACAGAACCCTTATGGCGAAGAGCAAATCGATGTACTATTGCAAGAACTGCGGGGCGCAGTCGGCGAAATGGCTGGGCCGCTGCCCCGAATGCAACGAATGGAACACCTTCGAGGAGGAGGTTGTCCTGCAGGAGTCCGCCACCCCCTCGAAAGGGCGCTACTCGCCCGTTGTCACGCAGAGCGCCCCCAAGGTGATCGACGACATAGAGCTGACACGCTTCCCGCGCACGGCGACCGGCTCCGCGGAGTTCGACCGCGTGCTGGGCGGTGGCATCGTCCGCGGGTCCATCGTCCTGCTGGGCGGCGAACCGGGCATCGGCAAATCGACCCTCCTGCTGCAGATGGCCCTGAAGATGCACGGCCAGAAGGTCCTCTACGTCTCCGGCGAGGAGAGCGAGGCGCAGCTCAAGATGCGCGCCGCCCGCCTCTCGGACGCCCCCGCGCCCCACTGCTATGTCCTCACCGAAACCAGCACCCAACAGATATTCAAGCACATAGAGAGCCTTAACCCCGACATCCTCATCGTCGATTCCATCCAGACGATGCAGAGCGACCTGCTGGAGTCGGCGGCGGGCTCGATTTCCCAGCTCAAGGAGTGCGCCGCCGAGTTCCAGCACTTCGCCAAACGCACCGCCTGCCCCGTCTTCCTCATCGGCCACATCACCAAGGACGGCTCCCTCGCCGGCCCGAAGTTGCTGGAACACATCGTGGATACGGTGCTGCAGTTCGAGGGCGACCAGCACTACGGCTACCGTATGGTGCGCTGCATCAAGAACCGCTTCGGCTCCACCGCCGAGTTGGGCATCTTCGAGATGCTGCAGGACGGTCTGCGCGAGGTGACGAACCCGTCGGAAATCCTTGTCTCCCAGCACGATGAGGACTACAGCGGCAACGCCATCGCCTGCATTCTGGAGGGTAACCGTCCGATGATGATTGAGACGCAGGCATTGGTGAGCAGCGCGGTCTATGGCACGCCGCAGCGGTCGGCCACGGGTTACGACATCCGCCGCATGAACATGCTGCTGGCGGTGTTGGAGAAGCGCTGCCAGTTCAAGCTCGGGGCCAAGGACGTCTTCCTGAACATCGCGGGCGGACTGCGCGTGGAGGATCCAGCCATCAACGTGGCCATCGTGGCTGCCATTTTGTCATCTGCCACGGACATCGCCCTCGACAACAAGACCTGCTTCGCGGGCGAGATGGGTCTGAGCGGCGAGGTGCGTCCCGTCACCCGCATCGCCCAGCGCATCGCCGAGGCCGACAAGCTCGGCTTTACCCGCATGTTCGTCTCCAAATACAATCTCAAAGGCATCCGCACGTCTGATTATAACGTGCAAATTGTGCCGATCACGAAGGTGGAAGAGATGGCGAAACTGTTGTTTAGTTAGTAGTTAGCAGTTAGTAGTTAGCAGTAAGGGCTGCAGGCCCGACACGTGTCAACCCAGGGTGAGCGAAGCGAGCCCTGGGATATTAGAGCGAAGCGAGCCCTGGGAAAATAGAACAAATATGAACGAAGAAACCAACATCTGCCGAGAAGGCATCGTGCGCGCCGTCAATGGCGACGACATCAGCGTGGAAATCATCGTGAGCTCCGCATGCAGCGGCTGCCACGCCAAAAGCATCTGCATCCCCTCCGACCGCCGGCAGGAGATCGTCACCGTGAAGAACACCCGCCAGGAGGAATACAGGGTGGGGGAGACCGTGGAACTGCTGCTGGAGACCTCCGCCGGCAACAAGGCCGTGGTGCTGGCCTACGTGCTGCCGCTCCTCGTGCTCCTCGTGCTCCTTTTCGGCTGTTACGCACTCACCCACAAAGAGTTGCTGAGCGTCGGAGTCGGCGTGTTGGGCATCGTGATCTATTACCTTATCCTCAAGTCCGCAGGAAAAAACGTGGAGAAAGGGATCACGTTCGGGATTCGAAAGAAACGAAGTGCCAGTTAGTCGTTAAGGTTTAAACTATCAACCACATCAAAAGTCACAAGCTTCGTGTCGAAAATTAACTTAATGCTTGCATATTAAAAAAAGTTATTTTTGCGCTTTCAAAAAAAGCCGTGTTCGGGTAAAAGGGTTCTGCCCGCAGCAAGGCAAAATTAATGAAGAACCCATGGTTTGTCAGAAAATGAAAAAATTTTTTGTGTTATTATTTGGATTGATGACGCTCAATGCGTTTGCCTTCAATGACCGCCCTGTCACGTTCCAGCAGCTGCCTCAAAAGGCTCAGCAGTTCATCAACACGCATTTCAAAGGTGTGGAATTTCTTTCTGCAACAGTCGATGACGACTACGAAGTCTATCTCGCCAACGGCACAAAGGTGGAATTCACGCTTCAAGGCGAATGGAAAGAGGTGAAATGCCCCGGTTCCGCCGTCCCCACCGCTATCGTTCCCGCCGCCATCACCAAGTACGTGAAGGCGCAGTTCCCCAACAGCATCATCGTTAAAATCGACAAGAAATATGGCGGTTACGATGTCGAATTGAACAATGACATGGAGTTGAAATTCGACAAAAACGGCAAATTTCTCTCCTATGATGATTAAGGAATAAGGCAACACGCAAAGTGAATTTTTTAGACTAAAGTGCTTACAATGAAAAAGTTACTTGTTGTTTTAATGGGCTTTATCGCTTTGGGCGCGTTTGTGTCGTGCGACAGAACGGTGTCTCCCGATAAGCTTCCGGCTCAGGCCAAACAGTTCATCACCGCCCATTTCAATGGGACCGAGGTGCTTTCTGTGCGGAAGGACGGTGGCCAGTATGAGACTGTGCTGTTTGACGGCACGGAGTTGGATTTCACTCGTGGTGGTAAATGGATTAAGGTCGACTGCGGCATGAACCCGCTGCCCGCCGGAATCCTTCCCGCCAACACCGACCAATACCTTACGGCCAAGTTCCCCACGAATTTCGCCACTCGTGTCAAATACGAGCACAAACGCTACGAAGTGGAGCTGAACAACGACCTTGACCTGCTTTTCGACAAAAACGGCAACTTCATGGGCGCCGACGATTAATCGCTTGAAATATTTACTAATTACAACTTTATTATGAAAAAGATTTTTTTGATTCTGTTAAGTGTTGCGGCGATGACCGCATTTGTGTCGTGTGGCGACAAACCCGTTGCCGCCGACAATTTGCCTCAGAAGGCAAAAACGTTCCTCAGCACCTATTTCCCTGGAATTGAAATCGTTTCCGTTATCAAAGACAACGATGGGTATGATGTGGATTTGATTGACGGCACGGATGTGGATTTCAGAAAAAATGGCGAGTGGAAAAATGTCGATTGCGAAGGCAGACCCGTACCGGTGGGCTTCTTCCCCACTGGCATTACCACCTATGTCGCAGAACATTATCCGATGACCTTCATTGAAGACATTCAGTTTGATCACAATCGCTATGAAGTCGGACTTAACGATCCTATCGACGTCGATCTGATCTTCGATGCGAATGGAAACTTCGTCCGTATTGACGATTAATCCGAACGATATTGTATCAGGGGCCGTCACTGTTCCGTGTCGGCCTTTTTTTGTTTGGGTGATCTCATTTTCACGGCGTATCTGAAATTTATGTACCTTTGCGGACAGAATGTGAGACGAATTAAATACCTATGAATCAGATAATAACGCTGTTAAGCGACTGGCGGTTGCGCGACCCGTACGTCGCGATGCTCAAAGGGGAGCTTTTGAAGGCGCAACCCGAGGCGCAACTCATTGACATCACCCATTATGTGGACAAGTTCAACCTTCTCCAGACGGCTCTGCTGATGAAAACCAGCTATACGTCGTTTCCGGAAGGCTCTGTCCACCTGATCTTGACCAATATGTCGTTGAATTCCACTTTTTCGCCGGTGGCGCTGTTCCATAACGGGCACTGGTTCATCGGGGAGGACAACGGCGTGTTCTTCCTGATGTTCGGGCAAGAGGCGGCCCTGAAAGGGTTTCAACTTGCTGACAACGAAGGGAATGCGCTGCAACAGACGCTTTTGATGCTTCAGCATATCGCGGCTGGCAATTTGGCGGACAAGGCTTCGGAATACCTGAATTTCAAGCGGATGTTTATCGAATTGCCGGATCATTCGGCCGAGAGCCGCCAGATAGAGGGACACATCGTCTATGTGGATGCCTTCAACAACGCGGTGACGGACATTCCTGCGTCGATGTTTGCGAAGGCGGTGGGAAAACGGCCTTTCACCGCCACCATCCAGTCCAAGGGCGTGTGGACGATCACGAAGCATTTTGGTCAGTATGAGGCTTCGGAAAACGAGATGTTCTTGTGCGACAATGCTTTAGGGTTGTTGGAGGTGGCCTCGTTCCAGTCCGATGTGGCCGTTTTGGCGGATCTGGAACCTGGCGACAAAATCATCATCAAATACGAATAGTATGTTTACGGTAGGTTTGGTTCAGGCGGACATTAAGCCGAATAATAAAACGGGCAATCTCAAGCATTATTCCGAGTGGTTGGACCAGGAAATCACGGAACCCGTTCATCTGCTGGTGTTTCCGGAGATGTTCCACTGCGGCTTCTCGCCGGATATCCGGTCGGACGCGGAACCCGACAACGGCGACAGCATCTTTTTCCTGTACATGACGGCCAACAAGTTCCAATGTGATGTGGTGGCGACATTACCCATCCTGCGGGACGGCAAAATCTACAACCGACTGGTATGGTTCTCCCGTGACCGCATTTTGGGCCGTTACGATAAGCATCACCTGTTTATGGGCGAGGAGGAATTTTTCACGCCGGGAGCGGGAAGGACGATTGTCAACACGTTGGGTTACAGGT
>CACXUB010000050.1 GCA_902770735.1 uncultured Bacteroidota bacterium
GGGCGAGAAATTATTCGACGAGATGTACGGTTCGAAATCCATCCACCAATATCTCGACTCGCTGCATGTGCGCAACAAGCTGTATCCGCTTGACGGCTGCGGCCACGCGCCCCACCAGGAAAAAGACGGCAGCCTGAACCAGCACTATCTGTTCATCCAAAACAAGATGCAAGAGTTTTTCTATCCCGAGTTGAAATCGAAAAGCAAACTGAAGCACGACAACCACGACCCGCAACTATACTGTCTTGAGGATGAAGAGATTACACAGCTTCACTGGCGCGCAGAGGGAGGCATTATCCTGAGCGTTTCCGACGACGCCGTGCGCGTGGTGTGGCTTGACGACGCCCCAAAACATCTGTTGTCTGCAAGCGGACTCAATGCGCTCGGCGTGCCTTATCAACAAAAATGGCCGCTGTGAATGTCATGAACACAGCAGTGAAAATCATTGTTGAAAAAATATTTTCGCAAAGGGTTGATTATATGCAAAAAAAGTCTATTTTTGCCGCTCGAAAATTTTAAACGTAAAATATCAAAAACAGTAAGAAATAATGGCAAACCACAAGTCATCTTTAAAGAGAATCAGAGCAAACGAAAAGAAAAGATTAGCAAACCGTTACTACTCCAAAACGATGCGTAACGCGTTGAGAGACATCCGCGCCATCAGCGACAAAGGCGAGGCCACGCAAAAGCTGTCAACCATGACCGCCATGATTGACAAACTCGCCAAAAGAGGCATGATCCACAAGAACAAAGCCGCCAACCTGAAATCAGGTTTGATGAAGAAGATCAATGCCCTCTAAACCGCTCCAAGAAGATCCGGATTTCCGAGTCGCCGTGCCCGTGCAGGTGCGGATGAGCGATTTAGACCCCTTCGTCCATGTCAATAACGGCATCCAATGCCACTATTTTGATCTTGGGCGGAGTTTTTATTTGGAAAAAGTGCTACAGGACCAGGTCGATTGGACTACCATCGACCTGGTTTTGGTGCATATAGACTTGGATTTCCTCGCGCCCGTGGAATTCCACGACCAACTGGTCTGCGAGTCCAAGATCGTCGAAATCGGGCATAAGAGTCTGAAAATGCGGCAGCAGCTGCGCGACACCAGGACCAACACCGTGAAAACCACCTGCTTCAGCGTCCTCGCCGGCTTCGACCGCCAAACCCATCAGTCTATCCCGATCCAAGAGGAATACAAAAGGAGGATTCGGGAGTTTGAGGGAGTGGCTGTTGGCTGTTAGCTGTTGGCTGTTGGCTGTTAGCTGTTGGCTGTTGCGCTGGCGAGAAGCTATTACCGGATAACTTAGACTTAGACTTAAGACTTAGACTTGGACTTAGACTTAGACTTAAACTTAAACTTAGACTTAAACATAGACTATTCCCTTGACACCACGTTCCTCGACCCTAAAACCGTAAAATGCTCAGTAAGAACCGCATATCCCAGATTCGAAAGTTGCACGCCAAAAAGTTCCGCGACGAGAGCGGTCTGTTTTTGGTGGAAGGTTACAAATGCGTGGAGATGCTGTGCGCTTCCGATTTCGGGGTGGAAGAGATTTTCGCGACCGAGTCGGCCTTGCGTGACAATCGTTGGCTGCAAAGGCGCGAGGTGACAATAGCTTCTGCCGAGGAGATGGCCCGCATCAGCACCATGCAGACCTCGCCGGAGTTGCTGGCCATCGCACGGCAACGCACAGGACTTCCCGGCATTCCCGCCGACCGGCCCGTCCTCGTTCTCGACCATATTTCCGACCCGGGAAACCTCGGCACCATCATCCGCACCGCCGACTGGTTCGACATCCGGCACATCGTCTGCTCTCCCGACTGCGTGGAGTTCTACAACCCGAAAACCATCCAGGCCACCATGGGTTCTTTCGCGCACGTGAGCGTCCACCGTCTTCCGCTGGTCCCGTTCCTCCAACGCGAGGGCACTCGCCGCCGCATCCTCGGCACCTTCCTCAACGGTCACGCACCGCATCACCATCCCTTCGCCTGTGCAAGGCCGCGACACCGCAGAGTCGCTCAACGCCGCCATCGCCGCCGCCGTGGTGATGTCGCTTTGGAGACTGTAACAAACACATTTTCACAGACTCATACACTTATCAAGAACGCATCTCCTTTGTGGTTTTTACACAAAGCACTTGTTTTTGTAAATTTATTTTCGGAACAAAGAACAATGTAACTGAAAAAAAGTATAACTTTGCACCCAGAAATTCAAAATCAAATGCTTATGAAAAAAAGTTTACTATTTTTGCTGTTTATGTTTGCCGCAACTTCTTTTATGTTTGCGCAAACCGTTGTCTTTAGCGACAACTTTGATTCCTACACGGCCGGCAGTCATCTGGCGCAGTCGAACCCGGCTTGGACCACGTGGAGCAGTGCTCCCGGCTCTGCCGAGGACGGTGTCATTTCCTCTGCACAAGCCTCTTCCGCCCCTAATTCGCTGTACATCACAGGGAGCAACGACCAGGTCTATCCGTTCGGCAATTACACGACGGGGCATTACACGTTGACTTTCAACTACTATGTTCCTTCGTCAGGCAACGGCGCCTATTTCAACATCCAGCACATTCTGCTGCAGCAATGGGCATTGGAGTGCTATTTCAACAACAACGGAACCGGTTACCTTTCCGTCGGCGGTGCAGAGATCAACTTCAACTATCCGTCCAACGCCTGGTTCCCTATTGAATTTGACGTGGACATGGACAACGACCAAGCCATCCTCACCGTCAACAATGTCCTTGTGCACACCTGGCAGTTCAGCTATCAGCAGGGTAACACGAGTGGCATCAACCAGTTGGCAGGCATCAACTTCTACGCGGGTGCGCCCAACAATGCATCCGGCACGTATTACGTCGATGACTTTGTGGTGACGGAGGTTTCCGCAGCCCTCGTCGGCGAATTCGCGGTGACGCCCGACAACTTGACGTTCGCCATTCCCCCGCAAAGCACGGCTTCGCAGACGGTGACGATGAACAACCCCGGCACCGGCGGCACCGACTTCTACGTCACGACCACCTACGACATCCCGAACCCGAACACCACCCCGACCACTGAGACCGATCTGCATTATTATCTGGACGAGCCTTACACCTTCGTGGGTTGGAACGGCGCGGCCGACGATGTGGATCTGGCTATCGGCTATCCGGCTTCCGCTCTCCAGCAGCACATTGGCAAAACGCTGAACGAGATCCATGTCTTCATGAACGCAGCGCTTCCGACGGCCAAAGTGCGAGTCTATGGAATGAACAATTCGCTCCTGCATCCGGGTCCCGGCGCCGTTCTCTATGAGCAGACCTTCGTCCCGGACAGCGGCTGGAACTCCATCCAACTCACCACTCCATTCGTGATTGACGGCAGCGACCTCTGGTTCGGCGTCTGGTTCGTACAACCCGAAGGCGCCTACCTCGCACCCCTGGACGGTGCTACCGCAAACGACTACAGTTGCTGGTATAAGAAAGGTTCGACTTGGTACAACCGCTTCAGCGGTTCCGCCTACGACTACAACCTTTGTCTTGGCGGCAAAATCAACGGCACGCCCATCACGCCTTGGTTGACCGTGAGCCCAGCTGTCGGCAGCATCAACGCCGGCGGCAACCAGTCTGTCACAGTCACCGCCAACACCAACGGGATGAACGTCAACGACACCTACACCGCCAAGTTACATTGCTTCTCCAGCGACATCAACAACGGTGAAGTGGTGATCCCCGTTTCCTTGTCTGTCTCGATCGACCTCGTCCCGGAATACAACCAAATCAAGGTTTCCGTTTATCCGAACCCGGCCACTGATTTCGTGCAAGTCGCCACCGACCAAATTGAACGTGTGGAGATTTACAACATGATGGGACAGAAGGTGTTCGAGCAGTTCTACGGCGACAGTCACGTGGTGATTTCCACGAATGGTTTTGCTCCCGGCACGTATTCCGTGGTGGTGACCACGCACGGCGACCGAGTCACCAAGCAGGTGATTGTCAAATAAGTCACAACAAGCGCCATGACGCGTTAGTTCCTATTACGGGCGGAGTCGTTTCCGCCCGTTTTTTTTTCAGCTTAACACTTCATACTTAAAATTATCAACATTTTTTGTATCTTTGCAGGTTTTTATGTAAAGACCATTATCGTATGTTTGCCAAGATAAAGAACCACTTTCTGCACAAGCATATCAATGCGAAAAAGCCCGACAAAGAGCGGAAAATTTGCGCATTGGCACGTGCAAACACTGTCGGGGTGCTGTGCGAAATCACCGACGAGGACTCCTACAAGTCCATCTTCCAGATTTTCACACAGCTGCAACAAACCGGGAAAACCGTGCACCTCATCGGTTACATTGACGAAAAATTCGTGCCGTTTTACTGTCTGCAGCAACTTTCCGCCGACTATTTCTGCCAAAAACAGCTTACTTGGTGCGGCGAACCCAACATGGTGCAGGTACAGGACTTTATCAACCGCGACTTTGACATTCTTCTGGATTTCAATTACCGCTACCACGAACCAATTGAGGCCATCCTGACCACCGCACGCTCGAAGTTTATCATTGGCAGCTGCGACGATTACCAAAACCTTTACGATCTCCTTCTTCGGACCGAGTCCCAAAACTACAACCAGTTCTTAAATTCCGTTTTCAATTACACCCAAAAACTTTCCGGCAAATGAGAAACGATATCCAACAGTCTTTCAAAGGTTTGGGCGTTGCCTTGATCACGCCATTCAAGCAAGACGGACAAATTGACTTCACACGTCTCGCCGAGCTGGTCAACCGAATGATTGAGAACGGGGTGGATTACCTGCTCGCCTTGGGCACCACCAGCGAGTACCCCACCATCGCTCCCGCGGAAAAAGACGATGTGCTGCGCTGCATTTTGGAGACGAACGCGAAGCGTCTGCCCGTGATGGTCGGCCTCGGCGGCCCCAACACGCAGTTCATGATCCGCAAATTAGAGCACCTGGCCTTGTTCGACGTGGATGCCATCCTGACGGTGACGCCTTACTACAACAAGCCGTCGCAGGCAGGTTTGATCGCCCATTACAAGACCTTCGCCGCCGCCACCGACATGCCGGTGTTCCTCTACAATGTTCCCGGCCGCACCTCCTGCAACCTGGAGTTGGAGACCACCCTTCGCATCGCTGAAGAATGCCCCAATGTGGTTGGCATCAAGGAAGCTTCCGGAAAAATGAAACAAATCCTGCAGCTGATCGCCAAGCGTCCGCAAGACTTTATGGTCATTTCCGGTGACGATTTGCTCACCCTCCCGCTCATGGCCGCCGGCGCCGACGGTCTCATCTCCGTGATGGCCAATGCTTTCCCGAAGAAAGTCGCCGATATGGTACACCACATCATGCGACAGGAATTAGTGGAAGCCCGCAAAATCCACCAGCAGCTCGTCCCGCTCACCGTCGATTGCTTCAAGGAGGGCAGCCCCGCCGGCGTGAAAGCCATCATGTCTGCCATGGGTCTCATTGACAATGCATTACGTTTGCCATTAGTACCGGTGTCTGAGAAACTGCAGGAGGAAATCTCCCGTTTGTTGGCTGCTGGCTGTTAGCATTTTGCTGTTGGCTGTGGCTATTGTCCCTGTGATGATAATCGCCCAAAAGACAAAACCGAAGATGACAGGCCTGACAATAACTCTCTCACAACTTATTGTTTCACCACTTTCGTGACCGAACCATCACAGGTCTGCACGAAATACACGCCGCCATGATTGGTGAATTGTGATTAGTGGATTGGATGTGGAGACTCCCATTGGTGGGATTCGGCCAAACCTGGAGTTGTCCGGTCTTGCGGTCGGGGATGCCGGAAGGAGCGCTGTGACCGGTAAAAAACTCGTAGATAACATTCTTGTAATCAACATCATATTGGTTGACATTGTCGTACCACGTATGGTTTCCGCCCACCACTTTCAGATGCTGCAAATCGGTGCCGCAGTCGTAGGTGTAGCGGATAAAGCGAAGGCCGTCATTCTTAAGGTCGGGGAGCGTGTCAATGGTCGGATCCCCGCTGCAGCCGTTGGCATTCTGCCAATAGTCCATGATGGCGTCCACCCCGAGACCGAGGTTCGAGCCAAAAGCGGTGGAGTTCCCGTTGTACCCCACCACGGGATCGGTCGTGCCGTGAATGTGAAGCATCCGCACGGGTGCGACTGGGGTCAAGGAGGCCTGTTCATAGTAGATCAGACCACTTACAGGTGCGCACGCGGTGATGCGGTCGCCGTGCTCGATGGCCATGCGATGGGTCATAAAGCCGCCCATGGAAAAACCGGTGAAGAAGACGCTGTCGGGGTTGAATTGCAGCTCGGCCGCCAGCGAATCAAGGAGGGCCATCAAGAATCCCGCGTCGTCAACATTACTGTTCGTCATCCCCACATTCCACATGTTGCCCATGCCTAAATTGCGGGCCTGCGGCACCACAATCGCCCACCCGAACTCCTCGGCCATCTGTTGGAAGTTGTACTCCTGGTCGCAGCGGGTGATGTTATCGCCCATTCCGTGCAGGAAGAACATAACGGGCAGTGTACCAACGTGATTCGCCGGGGTGCGCACGAGATAGTCGCGCTGTACGCCTTGCCACGTGAAATGCTGGACTTGGGCGGAGAGGGTTCCGAACAGGACCATTATTAACAGGAGGTAAAGAGATCGGATCTTTTTCATCATCGAAAGAGTTTATTAATAATTGATTAGAGGATAAGGGAGTGCCATAGAGACGTGCCATGGCGCGGCTCTACAGGTCCTTGTCCGTGATCTCCTCGGCATTCAGTACGAAGGCGCGCAAGCCCTGCTGCTCGGCGGAAACGTCCAGTTCGTGGATGTCGTGGAGCAACGGCTTCACCTTCTCGTCCGGCACGAAGGCCAGCACGGCGGAGTTCAACGTCGGCCAGGCGTGGGTGCCGTAGTGCGGCTCCCCGTCGTGGCTGCCGCGACCCTGCACCTCGTTCCAGAAGGTGAACCCGCGGATTTCGTTCTTGTCTAAAATTTCCATGACCTCATCGTAGAAGGCCTGATATAGGGATATGAAGACTGCTTTCATTTTTGTTTAAGATTAAAAGGTTAGAAGGTTAGAAGGTTAGGAGGTTAGAAGGTTAGAAGGTTAACCTTTTAACCTTCTGACCCCTTAACCTTAAAAATTATACTTCGTTGACACCTAATGCTTTGTTGCGTTCGCGGCGGGCACGGCGGCGGGCGGCGCCACGGGCGTTCCACTCGGCGAACTTACTGTAGATGATCGGGATGAGGATCAGCGTCACCATGGTGGAGAAGGTCAGACCCCAGGCCACGACCATACCCATGGAGTTCCACATCTCGGCACCCTCACCCTTGTCAACGGCCAACGGGATCATACCGAGCACCGTGGTCAAGGTGGTCATCAAGATCGGGCGCAGACGGGAACGACCGCCGGCGACGACAGCGTCCTTGATGGTCATGCCGCGCTCGACACACAAGCTGGTGTAGTCGATGAGCACGATACCGTTCTTCACCACAATACCGATCAACATCATCAAGCCGATCAACGCCATGATACCCAACGCAGTACGGGTGACGGCCAAACCGATCAACACGCCGGTGAGGGCGAAGAGGATGGAGAGCATGATGACGAACGGGTAGGTGAACGACTCGAACTGGGCGGCCATCACCACATAGACGAGGATGATGATCAGCGCCATCAGCATGAACATGTCGCCGAAAGCATCCTGCTGGTCTTCCCACGTACCGCCGATCTTGTAGTCCAACGTGGCGGGGACGTCCATCTGGTCGAGTTCGTGCTGCGCGGATTCCACCAGTTCACTCAACGCGGCGCCCTTGGCCACCACACAGGAGACTTTGACCATACGCTCACGGTCCTTACGGACGATGGTCGGCGGGGTGAAGGTTTCCTCCACCGTGGCCACATCACCCACGCGGATGCCCTTGCCCATGTTGTTGTACATCAGAATGTTCTCAATAGCGTGGATGTCGTTACGGAACTCGGGCGCGTAACGCACACGGATGTTGTACTCGTCACCATCCTCACGGAACTGCGATGCCGTGTAGCCGTTGAAGCGGTTGCGCACGTAGCCGGCCGCCGTTGTGGAGTTGAGCCCGTTCTCAGCTAACTTCTGACGGTCGAAGACCACTTCCAATTCGGGCGTATATTCGTCACGGCTGATCACCACCTCGGAGCAGCCCTCCACCTGCCGCATACGCGCGGCGAGGTCGGCGGCGAACTGGTCGGTGGTGTTGAAGTCGTAACAGTAGAGCTCGATATCGACGGTCGATTGTCCGCCCATGTTGCCTTGGCCGGTACTGACCGTAGAGGAGACGATTTCGATATGCTGCCGCAACAGTTCGCGGATGCCGTCGGAAATCTCCGTGATGAACTTGTCACGCTCGGTCTTCTTCACCAAACGGATGTTGAAGGAGAGCAGGTGTGTGCCGTTCTCCCGCATCAAACTGAAGGTGTTGTCCTCGTCGGGCATACCCACGGAGTAGTTGATGGTCTTGATTTCATTCGGATATTTTTCCCGAATTTCATTCACAATCTGGTCGCCCAACGCCTTGGTAGTCTCCACGCGCGTACCCTGCGGCAGTTTCACGGTGACGCTCAAACGGGCGTTATCCTGTGTCGGGAAGAACTCGGTGGGGATGACCAACAGCAGCGAAAGGCTGGCCAGGAAGATGACGGAGGCAAGACCCACGACCGTTTTCCGATGGTTGACACACCAGCGGAGCACCTTGGCGTAACCTTCGTCCAAACGGATGAGGAATCGCTCGATAGGGCCATACACTTTGGCGAACCATTTGCTCTTTTTCGGATTCTTCTTCAGCAAGAGGGAACAAAGCATTGGGGTCAGCGTCATAGCAGCCGCCAAGGAGACGGCAATCACGATGGTGACAATCCATCCCAACTGTTTGAAGAGCACGCCGGCCATACCGGTAAGGAAGGTCAACGGCAAGAACACGGCGATAATCACCAAGGTAGAAGCAATGATGGATAGAGACACCTCACTGGTGGCGAACACGGCCGCCGCCTTGGGCTTCGACCCTCGCTCGATATGCGTGGTGATGTTCTCCAACACCACGATGGAGTCATCGACCACCAGACCGATGGCGATGGATATAGATGACAACGAAATGATATTCAATGTATTACCAGTGGCCAGCAAGTAGATGAACGCCGCTATCAAGGAGACGGGCACCACAAGGGCGATGATGATGGTGGCGCGCCATCTTCCCAAGAAGAAGAGCACGACCACAACCACTAACAGCAAGATAATCAGGATGGTTTCCTCCAAGCTGTCAATGGTATTGGTGATGTTGTCGGAGTTATCGACCAGCACATTCAATTTCACGTCGGCAGGCAGGGAACGCTGAATGTCAGGCAGTTCCTTCAACACTTTTTTACAGATCTGCACCGTGTTGGCACCGGTCTGCTTTTGGATGATGACCATGGCGCCGCGTTCACCGTCAGTGTAGGACTCCTGCATACGTTCCTGCAGGGTGTCGCGTACCACAGCCACGTCTCTCAGATAGACGTTTTTGTTGGCGTAGCTGCCAACCACCACGTCTTCCATCTCGTCCGCACTGTTGAATTCGCCATCCACGCGCATGGAGTAGGTCTTGGAACCCACATCCATGATACCGAGGGAGACGTTGCGGTTCTCCGCACCGAGGATCTGGGCGATGGTCTCGATGGTGAGGTTGTAGCTCTCCAACTTGTAGGGGTCGCAATAGACCTGGATTTCACGTTGCGGGGCACCGGCGATGGAAACCGCACCCACACCGCTGACACGTGAAAGCGGGGAGGAAACCTTGTCGTCCAGAATCTTGTACAACGCCTGCGTGCTCTGTCCCGACTGCACCGACAGCATCATGATCGGCATGTCGTCGGCGCTGAACTTGAACAGGTAGGGTTGGTTGGCGCCGTCGGGCAGTGCCGACTTCACCATATCCAACTTGTCGCGCACGTCGTTGGTTTTCTGTTCGATATCCACACCGTACTCAAACTCCAGATAGACGATAGAGTAGTTTTCTTTGGAGTTGGAGGTGATGTGCTTAAGGTCGCTCAGGGTGTTGAGCACATTCTCGATGGGTTTGGACACGTTGTCCTCGATGTCTTCCGCGCTGGCGCCGCCATATACGGTGAGCACCATAATGGTGTTGCTGTCCATGTGTGGGAAGAGGTCCACCGGCAGCTTAGCCAGGGAGAAGATGCCGATGATGATGACGGCAATGTATATCAACCCTGTCATGATGGGTCTCGCGACCGCTTTCTGGTATAAACTCATATTTTTCTTTGACTATTTACAATTAAATATTGGCTATTGGCTATTGGCTGTTAGCTATTGGCTTTCTTTTACCTCATCATTAATTCTTTATGATTTTGTTATAAAGGATATTTCCATTGGAAAAAATCTTTATCAAATAAAAGCCATTTTTCCATGATGCTGATGAGACACTCACTTCTGTTTGTCCTGTATATTTCTCACTAAAAATCATTCTTCCTTGCATATCGTAAACTTCAAGCCTATCTAATGGCGATTCGTACTTTATTCGGAATCTGTCTGAGACTGGTTGCGGATATATTTGTATTTCAGATATTTCCAAATCGGCGACCCCCACCCCATGAAAATCGGAACCTTTGTATCGGTATATCTCAGTATTCGTAATGATGAAAAAAACGGTATCTTCTTCGCAAGCCGTAAGATCACACACATAGTATCCATAGTAATCACCTAAAGTATAATGGTGTCGGCCATAATCACAAGAAGTAGAAACAGGATAGGAATAAAAACACCCTTCGCGTGCTACTGCCATTTGAAAACCACTGCGCAAACATTTACTCAGGGAAACATTACTAAGCTCACTTTCTGAAGTGACACCTGTTCCATGGGTTTCGAAAGAATCAAAATCGTTTTCCGTGAAAACCATGTGATCCCCGTATGCATACCCCTTACCTTCCGCAAAGAAAAAGCACTGGTCAATAATCCACGGAACGTGAGGAGGTTTGTCCCCATTATCGTCCTTCGGAAATATTCTAATCCAAGAATTGCCACAATCAGATGATTTATAAATGGAAGGATAAATTATCGAGGCATATTCATAAGTGTATTTAGGTAAAGCATAAATAAAATGGCCATCCACAACGGAGTAGTCGGTTATACCATTCCCGGCAAAAACATTAACCCAAGTAATTCCGCCATCAGAGGATCTGTACACGTCACCTTCAGAAAGTGCAAATATTGTGTCCAAGTTGACAAATTGCACATTTGAAAACTGGCGGGTGCTGTCCATACATACCCATGAAACACCGCCATCAGAAGTACGGTAAATTCCAGGGTTAGGAGTAGTGTTTGAACTCCAATAAGAGTTTCTTCTGGGAGTACGTGTAGCGAATCCATTCATCTCATCCCAAAACCAAATCCCGAAGAATCGTTTCAATTCCGCACTGTCATAAGTAAAAACCGTTCCCCATAAGTCACCGTTGTCAACTGATTTGTAAAGACCATCTCTACCAGAAAGATAAACAATTCCCGACAGAGGATGAGAAATTCCCCTGTATTCATCTTGAGGAGCATTAGGCAACTGCTCAACCTGCGCATAAAGCGGGAATCCCATGGCAAAAAGCATGACGAGGATTAAAAACAATCCTGTCATAACGGACCTTTTTACAGTTTTCTGGTATAAGCTCATATAACTGCTCACTACTAATTACTAACTGCTAACTATTTCGCCTCCACATTCACTTCCAACCCATCCTTCAGGCGTGCCAAGCCCGTGGTGGCCACCATGTCGCCGTCCTGCACGTTGCCGGAGAGCAGCTCGTAGGATTTGTCCAAGTGGCGGCCGATCTCCACCTGGTTGAAGGAAACCTTGCCGTCTTTATAGACATAGACGTAGCGGTTGCCGGAGCCTTGCTGACGGAAGATGGCCTCGTCGGGCACCACCACATGCTTCTGGGTGCCGAAGTTGAGGGTCACGCGAGCGTACATACCCGGGCGCACGCGACTGTCGGTGTTGGCCAACTGCACCTCCACGGGGAAGGTGTGCGTGGCGCCGTCCATCGTCGGGTAGATCAGGCTGATACGACCCTTGAACTCCTCGTCGCCGTAGGCATCCACCTTGATGCTCACCGGCGTGCCGACCTTCACCTGCTTGAACAGGGTCTCGGAAATGTTGATGTTCATCTTCACGGGGGTGATCTGCTGCACCTGCACCACCGGCAGACCGCCGAAGAGGTCACCGCTGTCGTAGTTGCGCTGCGTCACCACACCGGAAATCGGGCTGATGAGGCGGGTGTTCTCCAACAGGTTGTCGTAGGTGGTCTGCGCCACGTCGAGCTGGGTCTTCATCGCATCCCAGTCAGACTTGGAGCATCCGCCGACTTTGTAGAGCTCGTCGATGCGCTGGAAGCTCGTCTTGAGGTTGTCGAGTTGCGACTTCGACTGCTTGAGGCTGTTCTCGTTCATCTGCACGAGCACCTTGCCCTTGGCCACGCGGTCGCCGACCTCAACGTAGATCTTGTCGATACGGCCGCCCGTGAGCGGGGCGATGTTATTTACTGCGTTGGCCTCCACAATGGCGGTGTATTCGTAGGTTTGATCCACATCCTCCGTATGCACCTCCTGCGTACGGATGGTCATCTTCTGTCCGCCTGCGGTGACGACGGCATCCTTTTTCTTGCAACCGCCCATCACCAACAGGGTGATTGCCAATAAGATGGTTATTTTCTTCATATTTTGATGTTTTTTTATTCATTCCATCCCCACACTGCGGCTATCGCCTTATGTGGGGTTATTAGCGCTTCGCGCGTCTTGTCTCTTCGAGACTGCTCAAGGAATTATTCTTAATTCATAATTCAGCATTCATAATTCATAATTATTCTGCGCCGAGGGTCGCATCCAAGTTCGCCTTTGCCACGAGATAGTTGAAAATGGCCTGGCAATAGGTGAGCCGAGAGGTGGTGAGGGTAAGTTCGGCAGTGTTGAGGTCAAGCCAAGTGTTCATGCCCACCTCATACTGTTTCTTGGCGATGTCGTAGGCTTTTTGCGCCTGCCGCATGGTCTCGCTGTCTGCGGCAAGGTCCTCGATAGCCTGTTGCATGTCGTTCAGGTAGCTCTGCACGCCAAGGCGGAGGTTGCGCTCCACGTCCGCACGCTGGTCACGCATATTCGCGATGTTCATTTCCGACTGTTTCAGCTTATAGTGGGTTGCCGCCCAGCCAACTATGGGCACTTGTAAAGACAATGCCACATAGGAGTAAGGGTAGTTGGTGAACTTGCCGCCGTCGTCACCCATGCCGGAATACTGGAAAGCGCCGGCCAAGGCTAGCATCGGCAGGGAGGCACCACGCACAATCTTCTTGGACTGTTCCAACTGGTCGATACCGAGATCCAACTGCCGCAACGCAGAGTTGTACATCAGTTGCACATCACTCTCAGAAGGCATCGTAGCCGAAAGCACATTTTGCTCATAATCAGACAGCTGTCCGTCGAAAATCACAGGTTCATTGACATCCATGCCGAGCAAAACCTTCAGTCGCATGCCGGCCAATTTCACCGACTTGGCAGCGGAATTCACTTGCGGACGCTGATTCTGCAATGCCACATCGGAACGCAACTTTTCAAATTCGGAAACCAGACCCTGATTGAACGAATTGGTAACCAAGTTGTTACTCTCCTCAAGATGGGCGTAACTGCTCTGCAACACATCGTATGACTGCTTGGCCAACAGATAGGTGTAGTAGGCTTGTTTCACCTGGTTGACCAACTCGATTTTCGAAGAACGTGCAGACTCCAAAGCCATTTCGATGTCCATGGAGCTGAGTTTCAAGCTCGACCAAAGCGGGAAGGAGACTATCGGCAGACTCAGGTTAGCCCCGACAGAGTAGGTGTTGTCGCGACCCACCTTGATGTTCATCGTCTGTCCGCCCATGTCCATTGACATCGTCTGCTTGAGCAGCGTGCGGTTATAGTTGGCCGCCACCGACACATCGGGGAAGAGTGACACGATCTGCTCCTTCTTGTACTCCCGTTTGATATCGACAGAACGGTCGGCAATGCGCATCGTCGGCGACTCCGACAATGCAATCTCTATGGCCTTGTTCAGGTTGATATGGACGGAATCCTGAGCCTGAGCCAGTGTTGCCATTCCGCATATCATCACTCCCGTCAACAGGAAGACTAAACTTTTCTTCACAATCTGCATATTCGTTTCTTTGCTAATATTCTAAAATACAACGAGTTAATATAAACTTCCCACCTAATTTAAAACGGCTGCAAAAATAGCAAAAAAACGTTACGATGTGTACTAATTACACAGTTTTTTGTTTTAATGTGACTTTATCTAAAAAACAGGTCATTGCATGTTGGTCGCACCGCATCGCCATTCACACAAAAAAGACTTGCAATCCACACCAATTCTTCATTCCAAATCCCATATTTTCATCCCTTACTCCCCATTCTACATTCTTCACTTGAACGCATACCTGAATCCCTGGACCCGGTTCCAAGCGCCACGGGTGAAGTCGGGGACGGCCACGGGGGCGGAACCGTTCTCCAAAGAGATGCGGGTCAGCGGTCCGAGGCAGCACCACTCGGCCATGTCGTAAACGTCCATGTCGAGCGGCAAGCCGTTCTGCAAACAATAGACCAGCCGGTAGTCCATAATGAAATCCATACCGCCGTGACCGCCCACCTGGCGTGCTTTCTCCTCAAGTTCCTGCACGAACGGCGGCAAATACTTCTGCAACATGGCTTTGCACAGACTGTCGGGCAGGGCCGCGTGAGCGTTCAGATTCTGATAGTCAGGCGATTCGGTTTCGTCAAGCATTCCCGCCCGGAACAGCAGCTGTCGCACGGGGTATTTGCTGGCGTAGCCGTCGGAGCCCACCACCTGGTACATGCGGCTGTAAGGGCGTGGCGTGAGCACGTCGTGCTGGATGAGCATAGTCTTGCCGTTAACCGTGCGGATGAGCGTCGAAGTTTGGTCACCGTTCTGGAAGTCGGGACACTCCTGGTTCATCAACCTCTTCACCACCTTCGGACCGTTACAGGGTTTCGTATCCATCGCCACAAGGTACTCCATGCGGTCGCCACGGTGGATGTTCAGCACCTGGCAGTCGGGACCGATGCCGTGAGTGGGGTAGATGTCGCCGCGATGTTTCATATTGTAGTTCAAACGCCAGTTGTTCCAATATTCCGGCCAGAAGTCGTCGAGGTTGTGCAGGTAGGAGCCTTCCACGTGCAGCACCTCCCCGAAAAGACCCTGTTGGGCCATGTTCAGCACGGCGATCTCGAAGAAGTCATAGACGCAGTTCTCCAGCATCATGCAGTGCTTGCGGGTGCGCTCGCTGGTGTTGATGAGCAGCCATATCTCGTCCAGCGTCATGGCGGCGGGCACCTCGATGGCCACGTGCTTGCCGTGTTCCATGGCATAGACGGCCAGCGGCACATGGTGCACCCAGTCGGTACAGATGTAGATGAGGTCGATGTCGTCGCGGTCGCACATCGCCTTGTATGCCTCGGTGCTGCCGCTATAGCCCACCGCTCTCGGCCGGCCGAGCTTCTCCAGCAGTTTCTGACATTCCTCCACACGGTCGGCCTCCACGTCGCAAAGGCCCTTGATATCGGTGCCCTCGATCTGCGAGAAGCGCTCCACCGCATCGGGACCGCGCATGCCCAGTCCAATGAAACCCACGCGCACCGTCTCCAACGGAGGGGCGGTCAGCTGCAGGACGTCCTGTTGCCCCGCCGGTCGCTTCGGGACTTTCGTTTTGATCATTTTCGCCGGTTGCGCACTCAAGCCGAACGGCACCAGCAGCAAAACCAATATCAAAAGGGAAACGAATCTTTTCATAATCAATGTTTTTATACAAAATTATGGTGGCAAAGATACACAATAATTCATTTGTGCAGGACTACAATCCCTAAAGCATTGATCCATATACATTTTTCCGCCGATGATTCTTGATAATGTTTTCATTTTATCGCATTTTTAATTGTTTCTGCACCTATAGTATGGAAAAAAGGGGAAATGTTACACTCCCGACGAAAGAAAAATTTTTTTTTCGCCGAGGTGTAACATTTCGGTTGTTTTCCATACTTAGTGATAAAAACGAATGCGATTTGACCGTATGAAGATGCGAACCAAAAAGAAATATAAGGTTATGATATACATCCTCCAAGACCGCTTTGTCCGGATTCTATATAATGAGATAGACCTTGGGGCACAACGGGCAACCAGGTGGTTTCCCAGCATGCGAAACGAACATACGTATCCGGTAACAGTGATAAAATTGTGAGAAAATAAAGCTATGAAAGAATTAATAGAACCCATACAGAGTGACACCCCGCTGGCGAAAGCATTCAATCGTATTATGGCGAAAATACAATTGTTGCGTATCATGTCCCTCCCTCGCGTTTTTAGAGATTCTAAAGACGAGATGGCGGCATTCAGGATGCAGAACTACTATGAGACAGTTCTTTGGGAAAAATGGCTGCATGGTGTCCTCGGACGGTTGGAGGAATGGTCAAAAACCATCAGTGCTTACTTTGACGAATTTAATGGCAGTTGGGAATATTACGCGTTATCCAAACGTTTAGATTTCATTCGCGAATTTGGCTCTGACGTAGAAGAAGACTACAATCCGGACGGGAGCATCAAAACGCAAAGTATCACTCGCGAACAATTGAAATACCACACCCTTTTCAGCGACCTCTACCATGATAGTGTGGATATCGTTCAAGACACCGAGCCGCCAGACCTGCATCCTTTGATGAGTGCTCTCAATGCCAATTCTTGTATGTCCATTATTGACGTTCTGCAAAAGATGTCGTGCAAAGGAATAAGGAGCTATATTGTGGACAAGAACGGAAATATTCGCCTTGCGACAGAAGACGACAAAACACAGATGGAAATTTCTGAATTGGCGGAGGCGATTGATTTAGGACAATTGGTCTTTGCAGTCGCTCAACTGATGGAGACGCTAACTTCTGAAATCAAATCCATCTACAAATCAGATCGAGCATTTGAGGATAATCACGACATACTTAATGATATGCTTTGTGATATCACAGCCATACTTCAGCTGAAATTGGATGAAACGAGGTTTTTTAAACAATCAGCCACCGGTTCAACTTGCACCAGAAGCCCTTGATGTTGAGCTGTGCGGAGTAAGCGACCTTGGGCTCGTGGAGCAGGTTGCCAGTGGTTTCGCGGTATTGCCAACGGAGCTGGCGGATGGCGGAGGCGCAGGGCAACGTGTCGATAATCTGATCATAGTAAACCGACAAGGTGGGATAGAGGTTTGTGAAATCGTCGTTGATGTGCCGCGCCATCTGCAGGTGGGCGTCGTCAAGAGGGAGAGATTCGCCGTGCAGCAGACGGTCGCGGAGTTTCGCCAGACTGCACTTCGTGCGATGCGCTGTGACGCGATACGAGAGATCGGTCATCCCAAGGGCTTGGGCCACAGCCTCGTTCGGAATAGACTGCTTTCGGTTGAGCATCGACAGCAAGGAACGGAAAAGGACGAAACGATAGTTCGGGTTGAAGGTCTGGTGCGCGTATGCAATCAGGTTGGCGGCGACGGAAAGAATCCACTCGTCGGTTTGGAGAGTGTCAGGGATTTCTGGAACCTCGGAGGGGCCAAAGGGATTAGTACCGTCACTGACGTTAGTGGTACCCGTGATGTCAGTAGCAGCAGGTGTATCGAAAGTGCCGGAACAGACAACGTCTTCGGCTGAAATTGCCCGATGAAGGAACTGCTTTTCCACAGCGGCACGCACGGCGAGGTAGTTTCGGAAGGTCCTGACCAGCCAGGCCTCTAAGACCTCCTTGTTGCGGATACTTCGCAGCGACCGGTAGGGCGTGCGGTCCCCATCGTCTCCGCCGCCATTCCCCTCGCGCAGGTACAGGAAGAAGTCCTCGACCACATCCTCGAAATCGTCCGCCAAACGGGAGTGGTACACCTCAAAGCACCTTTTCAACTGGAAATTGACCCGATGATGCAGCAAATAGTAAGCCGCCTCGTCCGCCCGCACACCTCCTTGCAACAAGATGTCAATGAAATCCGCCGATGGAACTTCTAGGAAAGGGGAAACTTCGTCTTTGTCAAAGCTGAACTTTTGCATCGTTTTGAATTGGGAATAGAATATCGCAAATATATTGTCTCGTGACTCGTAGAATCTTCTCGAATTCGTTGGCAAAGATAACACAAAAACCCGATCCTGTCAATACTTTTGCGTATTTTATTCGACACTGAGTATCAATTAAATATAAAAACTATTTAACTAATCAGGCTTGAATAGTAAATTTTCAGAATGATATTTCGCCAAAAAAAGGTCCTGATCCCACAAAACATACTGGCTCAACCCCCTTCTACCCCACTAACATTCCAACCTTCTAACCCATTAACCTTCTAACCTTCAATAACCCATAACCCATAACCATTAAAATTGTATCTTTGCCGCGTGTAAAAATCACACGGAATTATGGGAGAAAAAGGAGTCTATACATACGATTATTGGCGGCCGTCAGTGACGGCGGACATTGTGGTGTTCAGCTTTGACGGCACGAACCTCAACGTGCTGTTAATCAAGCGCGGGAACGAGCCCTACAAAGGGCAATGGGCTTTCCCGGGTGGCTTTTTGGACGAGGACGAGACCCTGGAGGAAGCCGCGCGTCGCGAGCTGAAGGAGGAACCGCGACCCGCGGGGCCGAACCATCTCGGTCGCGTTCGCATCCGTCGTGCGCCCGAACCAAATCAAGGCTGTCGCCGGCGACGACGCGAAGGAGGCCCGCTGGTTCAACATCCATGAGATGCCCCGCTTGGCCTTCGACCACGAGAAGATCTGCCGCATGGCCCTCTGGAAGCTACGACTCGCCTTCATCAACTCACCCATCGCATTTCTCCTCGTGGACGACATCTTCACCCTGCCAGAGATGCAACGGCTCTACACCCATGTATTCAGCAAGGAGTTCGACCGCCGCAACTTCCAGAAAAAGTTCCTGTCGTCGGGCATCATCACACCCGTGGCACAAAACGACGAGGAGCGGAAATCACCCCACGCCCCTATCCAATATCGCTTCAACGAAGCCGGATACGTGCACCTGCGCGAGAAAATGCTGCGGTGATAGCTATTTAAACCACTGTCTCGCAAAGAACTAGCGGACTTTTCAATTACTTGTCATATTTTTTGCCAGGGAAGAAACGCGGAACGCTCTGGCAGTATTTCTCATATTCCGGATATTTCCCGCCGCTGATTTCTTCTGCCAACGACGAGCTTCCCTGGAACAGGACCACCAACAGCAGCGCACCGATCACGCTCCAATTGAGAATGCCGATTCCGGCAGCGATGGAAAAGAGGTAGAAGCACACCCAGACGGACTGTTCGGCGAAATAGTTGGGATGGCGGCTCCGTCCCCAGAGGCCCGTGGTGTTGAATCCCTTGTTGTATGGGGCGGGTAATTCCTCCAACCTTTTCCCTTCTTTGATCATCGCCCACTTGCGGGTCTGGAATTTCCATTGCTGTTCATCAGCGACGGTCTCCCAGATGATGAATCCCAGCATCAACACGGCCGCGACTGCATCCAACCAGCCGAAAGGTTTGTCGGAATTCATAGCCACCAATGCCGGGAAGGTGGTCATCAGCACCAGCACGTTTTGGTATATGGAGATGAAGAAGAGGTCGAACAATGCCCAAACCCAGCGTTTTTGGAAAGGCGGGCCGGAGCGGAGAATGGCCCAGCGGTAGTCCTCTTCCCCTTCCCAGAACTTGAGCTTGTATGCCCCTTTTCGGGCGAAATTCATAGTGAGACGGAGGCCCCAAAGGGTGGCCAGGACAGCCATCACCACCAAGCGGGCGCTCATACCGCCCTTGACGGCAATCACCCACGTGTAAACGATGGGGAGCAGGCTCCAGAGTTTGTCCATTTGGCTGTTGTTTCCGGTGAGCTCGCCCACGATGAAGCAGAAAGCGGCACTGCAGGACACAATGATGCCCAAAATCTTGAGCACTTCCAGCTGTGCTTCATCCAATGTCGGGCCCACAGTGAAATAGAGGATCGGGCAAACCACGATGGACAGTATCAACAGGGTGCCCATCAAAGGGATATTCATTTTCTTCATAGGATTATAATTTTGAGGCGGCAAAAATACGCAAAATGTCTGGATGCGTTTTCGTTTGGTTGAAAAAATTATCTCCGCATATCGTACGTATCCATGTTCTCGTTTGTTTTCCGACATCATCCGAAAATATTGTATTTTTGCCGTGTTGTTGCCAAAACGGAAGATGCTATGATGTGAACGGGTACATATTATAATGTTATTGCAATTATGAAGTATTACTTGCTTATCCTGCTGGTTTTTCCTCTGATAGTCGGAGGCCTGGAATTGCGTGTCATCATCAAAAATCGGAGGCGCGCCCATGAGAAACGCAAAAACGCCCGGCATTTTCAGCATTTTAAAGAAACAACTTCTCCATTTGGGGTTCGTAAAATCAAAGTTGTCTGTCAGGACGAAACATTTCTCAAGGAATTAGTTTGTGCTGCATTTGACATCGAATGGGAATCCCTGCAACGGGAAAAACTGACCGATGACACTTTCCTGTTCAATCTACCAATGGACATGCCCTATCCCGATTTTTGCCAAGCTATACAATTCATGAGAGATTCCAGCTTGGCAGAAAAAAAATCCCGTCACTGCATCGTAACCGGCTGGTACTCCATTGGGAGTGCCGAACTTGACAAAGAAGAAGCGCCATTCAGTCACAGCATTTTGATGATGACGGTTCCGGAATGGGACGAAGAATGTTATGTTTTTATGGTAACGAAAGACAATGTATGCTATAGACATGAAATGACGGATTGGGGCACCTTGTATGAGCTCTCTGATGTCAATCTCCCATACATCGGGTTGTAAGCCCGGCAGACTTGCCCTGTCAACACATCTAAGGCTCAATATATTCCAGGAACGCATCCTTTCGCATGCTTTTCCACATTTTATCTATAATAATGGACTCGCTCTGTTATGTTCAACGTGAAGTCCGTGATCAGCAAGCGTTCGGTTTCAAATACCACGATGATCCAGTGCACCTGAGATTTTCTTGCATCTACAGTCCTTCCGTCAGGAAATGCCTCAAGCTGAGGTGCGTGATGCCGTCCGAGTCCTGACGGCTGACTAACGGAGTCATTGAGATGACATATTTCGGGTAGTTGTCCTTGATAGCCCGCAGATTGCCAAACTCACGTTCACGAGTGACCTCATCGGCAATAATATACGATGCCTGCACATATACGCGCTGACCTTCAGACTTGGTGCAGACAAAGTCAATTTCTCCAGCTTGCAGCTGACCCACTGTCACTTCATAACCGAGACGTTTCAGATGGCTATATACGATATTCTCTACCACCTTCTCTATGTCACCCTCGCGTGTGCCGACTGCAAGGGCATTACGGATTCCGTTGTCCTCAAAGTAGAACTTGTCGTTGCTCTCGAACAGCTTCTTCCCGTGTATGTCGTAACGATGCACACGATGTATCATATAAGCATCGCACAGATATTTGGTGTAGTTAATGATGGCAGTTGAAGTGATGTTGTCGCCCTGAGACTTCATATACTTGGCGATGCTGTTGGCCGAGATAATCTTCCCCGTATTGTCAGCCAGAAACCGAACAAGATTTTCGAGGAAAGGAACGTTACGGATTTGATATCTCATTATCACATCTTTCAGCAAAACAGTGTGATACACATCCATCTGGTACTCACGCGCATCCTGTTCGTCAAGACCCATCTTCAGCAAGCCCGGCAAACCGCCAAACTGGATATATTTTATGAGCGTGTCGTCGGAGTCAGATAGCTGATGAAACAACATAAACTCCTCATAACTCAATGCTTGGATGTAAATTTCCTTGTAACGGCCGCCGATAAGGGTGCTCAAGTCACTACTGAGCATCTTCGAATTGGAGCCGGTAACGACAATCTCTATATCTGCCTCCTCATAGTAGCTGCGCACGCTCTTCTCGAATCCTTCAATGTCCTGAATCTCGTCAACAAGGATGAAATTCGTTTTGGCTTTATTACGCCTTGCATCAATATAGGCGTTCAAGTCCTGGTAGGTCCTGATGTCGTCAAACTCGTGTTTCTCCTTGTCAATGAAGATAACATTGGCCTGTCTGTCCTTTTTCATCTTGTCTCTGAACAGACGAAGGATGTAGCTTTTGCCAATTCTTCGCTGTCCCGTCAGAATGATGATGGTATCTTTGCCGAGATAATGCTCGATCTTTTCTAAATAGCTCTGTCTTAATATCGCACTCATTTTGTGTTTTATCTTTTATAAAAGAAATTCGCTGCAAAAATAACATTTTATCTTTTACAGAAGATAAAAATCATCGTGCAAGAATAAAAAATTTCCCGCAGACTGCGCAGAATATCGCAGACCTTTTTCTGCGCAAATCAGCGGGTTCTGCGGGAGAATAATCCATTAACAAAACAACCACGCATACACCCCCGCCCCAATCAAACACGGAACCAATCCGATGAGCATTCCCCACAGCGACTGCACGAAGTGGTACTTTTTCTGGTGGTAGGCCGCGTCCATGTGTTCGGTGCCGGGCAGGCGCACGGACTTCATATTGGCGAAGAGCACCCAGTCGAGGAAAAAGCAGTCGTACCAGTCGATGACGAGCCAGATGCCATAGCTCAGCATGAAGGCCGACCAGAAGTTATAGGCACCGGCCAACTTCATCAGCCCGAGCATCACAGCCAGGGTGACGAACAGCGCAAAGCCCTTCTTGAGCAACACGGTCTTGGTGAAGAACTTCGACGGTACGCGCTCGTGTGTCTTGAAGTACTCCTCCTGGATGTCCTCCGGATAGTCGTGAATCCACCACACGGGGTTCTTCACGAGCGGAATCAGAATCATGGCCGTGAACGCGGCGGTCGTGACGAGGGTTTCGATGATGATGACGGTCCAGTTCATATTTTAAGTGAATGTTGGTGAGCTTCGCTGTTGGTTAGCCTTCGGCTGTTTATTACTTCGTGTTGGTGAGCTTCGCTGTTGGTTAGCCTTCGGCTGTTTATTACTTCGTGTTGGTGAGCTTCGGCTGTTGGTTAGCCTTCGGCTGTTTATTACTTCGTGTTGGTGAGCTTCGGCTGTTGGTTAGCCTTTGGCTGTTTATTACTTCGTGTTGGTGAGGTTTGCTGTTG
>CACXUB010000051.1 GCA_902770735.1 uncultured Bacteroidota bacterium
AACAGCGGGAACTCGATGGCGGAGGGATGGTCGAAATTGATTTTCTCCTTTTCTTCTTGCGTCAAATCACCGTTGTCGCGGTAGTAGGCGTCCTGGGACAACACGCTGACGTGGTGTTTCGGGAACTGGTTGACGATTTTCTGCACCACGGAGGTCTTTCCTGAGCCGGAGCCGCCGGCAATCCCTAATACTAACATAATGGTCGATATTGGTTTAACGCTGCAAAAGTGCAAAAAAAATCTGAATCCGGGTTTCGGATTCAGATTTTTTGTTGCCCCGATAGGATTCGAACCCATACAAACAGAACCAGAATCTGCGGTGCTACCATTACACAACAGGGCAATAGCGAAATGCGCGGCAAAGATACAATTTTTTCTTTACCGCGCACTCTTTTTTGAAAAAAAATCTTTTAACTTACAAAAACTACTTCGTACCATATAAATCCGTTGATCACAACTGCCTTATAGTAAACGTTTTCCACGCGATAGTAAAGGGTGTTGTCAAGGATGATTTCTTCGTAGTTGCTGGGCAATTCTGCCACTCTTGCACCGATCGGAGGAGCTACAACTTGGTAATTATTCTTGTAGGGGAGGTAAAAAGTGCCATCGTCGTAGTAGTAGCTGACATTGTTGTGGATCACGATCACAGGTCTCCAGGTGTGGAAGAGGCTGTAGGCGATGACGGCTCCGAGGGGCGGACGGCAGATGACGTAGTAGCCATTGATGTAGCGGCAATAGACACCGTTGTAGAAGTAGTAGGGGACACCGTGGTAGTGGACAGGTCTGATGTGGTGAGGGACATGCATGTGACCGTGGTAGTTGTGGTGGTTCGGGTGTACGTAGGGGGTGTGGGGCATTCCGGGACCGTGTCCAGGGCCGTGTCCGGGACCGTAACCTCCGGGCTTGCTGCCACCGGCATTGTTGTTGCCATCGTTGCGGGGACCGGTGACCGGCTGAGGAGTGGCCTGACCCTGTTCGGTGTAGCCTCTCTTTTCGGCGGTGCTGGCGGTCTGTGCGCTGCTGACGTTAGTGTTGGAAGCAGGTCTTGCAGAGGTGGCGCTGGCGGCCGGAGTCTTGCTCGCGGGAGTCGTGGTCGCACCGCTTACGCGGCTGCCGCTTGTGGCCGGCGTTGCATTGGTCGTGGGACGAGCAGAAGTGCTTGTGGCCGACGTGGCCGGACGAGAGGTCGTTGAGGAGGCCGGACGGGAAGTCGTCGTGGAGGCCGGACGGGAGGTCGTCGTAGCCGGACGGGAAGTCGTCGTAGCCGGACGGGAAGTCGTCGTAGCCGGACGGGAAGTCGTGGAGGCCGGACGAGAAATCGTCGTGGTCGGACGGGAGGTTGTCGTAGTCGGACGAGTTGTGGTTGTGGCCGGACGGCTGGTGGCACTTTGCTGTGCTCTCTGATAGTTATAGTTAGCCTTGTTCAGCTGGGCGTCGCCTTTTTGCATCTGGCGGGCGGCCTGGCTCGAGGCGGACGGGCTGCTTTGTTTAGTTGCCGAGACAGTGGCTTTGCTGCCTGCGGAGCTTCTGGATGAGGTGGGCGTTTGGGCCACGGCTTCCATGGACACTAAACCGGTCAAAAGGAAGATGCTCATCATTAACATTAACTTTTTCATTGTTTCGAAGTTTTTGGGTTAAAAGTTATTGGTAAGACGGCGCATTGACCGTTATGTTTAATGCATGATCACTATTTTTCTGTGCACGGTGTTCCCGTTGCTTTCCGCACGCAGCGTGTAGATGCCGTTCGGGAGTTGGCTGACGGGGATTGCGATGGCGTTCCCCGCATGGTCGTATTGTTGGGAGAATACCGCCTGGCCGGATACATTATATATAATAATGTCACATTGTTCAGTTTCCTCGGGCATGGTGAGGTGGAGCATATTGGAGGCCGGGTTGGGATACAGGCTTATTCCGGAGTGGAAATCCTCGATTCCGGTTTGGGAGGAAGACCACTGGATGCGGAATCCTCCGGCGTTCAGATAGTTGTCGGAAATAAAACGGACCCTGACATTGCTGATGTAGAATGTGATGGGCTCAGGCAAGGTGTTGCCCGTGTAGGTGGCTAAAACCTCGCCGGAATTCAGGTTTGAGAATTCCAGGTAGTCTTCAGGACTGATGTCCATCTCCTCAAAGGTGAAAGAGATGTAAGGCGTGTTGTGCAGGCGCAACATCCAGTTGCAGTTGGAATTGTCGCGGTAGTTGTAATCCCCGCTGTTGTCGGTGATGGTGCCGGTGTTGTCGTGGCTCAGTTGTGTGCCGCATCCGACGCCTTCCTTGAAGACGTAGTAGCTCAGCCGCCAGCCTTGGGCGGTCGTGGAGTCGTCCGAATCAAAAGTGATAAAGAGGCTGTCGGTGCTGAAGTTGTAGGTTGTGGGATTGGTGATGGTGCCGGAAAATTCCATCAACAGGCTGTCTTGGGAAGGGTCGCCGTTCCAGAAGCGCAGATAGTCGTGCTCGTGTTCCGTAAACAGGCTTTGCAGGGAGATTTCCACGGAATACTGGTTTTTTTGCGCGATGATGTAGGTGCAGTGGGCGTTGTTTTGGTAGTTCAGGTGCCCGCTGCCGTCTTCCAAGGTGCCGTTGGTGGCGTCGATGCTGCGGTCGTTGCAGTACGTGGGGTAGCTGGAGGTTCGGGGACGGATGCTGAAAATGGCGGATTGCCAGCCGCTGAAGCCGCCGACGGCTGAGCTGTTGTCGCTCTCCGTGAGGTAGAAGCCGTTGCCGCTGCCGCCCCATCCGAAGTTGAAGTGGAAGAGATCGTCGCTGTTGTAACCGTCGCAGATAAAGGCGTGACCGCCGTCCTCGGAGTATCCCGAGTAGTAAATCGGCCGGTTCAAGTCAAGGTCGGCCTTGAGTTTCACGTGCCACGCGGAATCCGAAGAGTGGGTCTTGTTCTCGTGGTTAGCGGAATTGCTGTATTTGAAGTAGGTGGACAGAGCTCCGGGCACGGCTTGGGAATAAGCCCCCGACCCGTCAGCGCCGTATTGCATGTCAACCGATGTGGCGCAGTGGAAAATCAGTTTGGCCACCTCGTTGTTGTAGAAGTTGAGCTGGTCCTCCATGGCGTCATAATTGTATTGCTGTTGTGCGAAGTTCACATGGAAACTGCCGTAGTCGGTGTAGTTCGTGTGGCTGCTGGAGCCTGTCGCCGGGTAGCGGTAGTAGAACATGATCTGCGCCATGGCGACGGCGACGCAGCCGTTCGGTGTTCTGCCGTCATAGCCTGCGGGCGATTCCTCGTCTTTCGGGGAGTAGAAGTTGTAGTATTTGGTTTGGTTCCAGGTTGACTTGATCAGCGGGGCGACCACGGTTGTCGTCGTGGTGGCGCGGGTAGGCTGGCGGAGTTCTTCCCAGGCGTTCCGCACGCGCTCGCTCGGGACGGCGTTGAGCTGCCGGGCGGCGGCGATCTCCTGGCGGTACTGGGAGAGGAACTGCTCCGTGGCAGGGGCGATGTTGTTTAAGTCCAGGTCGTTGACGAAATCATACGCCAGAACCGGCATGACAGCGTCTTCGGCCGACATGACCAGAAATCCGTGTTCGAAATGCAGCACAGCTATGCTGACAGAGCCGTTATCTGTCAGGAAGTCGCAATCTTTCAGCTGATAGTTGGCCGCTGCGGGGCAAATTGATTCGGCTTTTTGGTGAAAAGCGCGAGTACCCAGGGTTTTGAGCTCGTTTTTTGTCAGCGTTTTGGCCGACAACAGTGCGGGAATCAAGAACAAGATCAGGATGAGTTGTTTGGATTTCATTGAAACGGGGTTTTTGTGTAAAATTTGACTAAAAAAATAAAAAAGGACATCTAAAAAGATATCCTTTTTTTGTGTCTTAAAATCATAATGTGTTAGTTGCTTGTGACAGATTAGATCATCTCGTCGAAGTCATCGGGCTCAGGGATGCTGAGGTCGTCGGACTCGTCCATGGGTCTTCCGGTGTGGGTCATGCCCATGGAGGAACGTTGCAGGGAGGCGATCAGGGAACCGATCATCTTGGTCAATTCCATCAGTTCGGTGCGGGAATGTTCCTTGGCTTCTTCGGTGATGATGCCAGAGCGGGCTGCGATTTCCGTATGCACCACGCATTCTCTCACGGAACTTTTAGCCATTTTCAAATAGTACAGGAATTGTGTTCTATTGCGAGAGGAGCCCTCTGCTGTGTTCAATGCGATATCTTGTGCGGATTTCAAGAATGACTTTTGCATAAACTTTCTGTTTGTCGAAAGCTCGCCGGAAGGAAGTTGTTGGTATAACCATACAATGTAATCCATGGCTTTTGCATAGATTCGCAAATCCTCAAATCTGAAAAAACTAACGTTGTTGTCTCTTTCGTTCATAATGCTTCTCTTTATTTATTTTTTCGGGCAGCAAAAATACGATTATTTCTTTACAATAGGCCATAAAAAATTACACTAACTTCAATTTTTTATCCAAAAATCAAGTTAACAATCTAACTATCAGTGTGTTAAAAATCTTTATGGGTGCGTCTTTCGTGCAAAATTTTACGTTTGAAAAATGTAAATATCTGTTTATCAGGAGGATAAGAAAGAATTGAATTATATTTTGAATCGGAAATACGGGTTATTCGCTTTTTTTGCTACTTTTGCGCCCCAAATTGGGAGTAAAAGCGGAAATGAGCAAGTTTGACAAGATAAAGAAGGTATGGAACATCATCGTTAGCGAGTGGAAGACGCGTTACAGGCTGGTTTTCTCCAACGAGGAAACGCACGAACAGAGCTTTGTCATTCGCAGAATCACCATCCAAAAGGTGGTGGTGGTCGCCATTTTGGCCGCGTTTGTCATCATTGTGCTCACCACCATCCTCATCGCGTTGACCCCGCTGAGGGTCTATATCCCGGGTTACACGGACCAGAAAGACTACAAATTGTACAAGCAGACGGCTGCGCGGGTGGATTCACTGGAACGCCAGCTCGCCGTCAACCAACAGTTTATTGAGAATTTCACGGGGATGTTGGAGGGGAACGACGGAGCGATATATGAGGATGACGAGGCGCAGATGACTCCCGACGTGCATCCTGTGGAGCGTGTGGAGGGCCGTGCCGAGCGCGTGCATGAGATTATCGAGGAAACGGAGATGATTCTGGGCCGTATCGGGGAAAACAGCTCGTCGAATGCGGCAGGCGTGCCCAATATCGCGCAAGCCAAGATCACCAGCATATCCATTTACCCGCCTGCCGTGGGCGCTGTGACCCGGCTTTTCGACGCCTCGCAGAACCATTACGGCATTGACATCGCCACGACCGACAACAAAACCGTCACCTGTGTGGCCGACGGGGTCGTGATTGCCGCCAATTATACAGCCTCGGACGGATACACCCTCATCGTCCAACACCCGGGAAACATGATATCCATCTACAAACACAATGCCGCTCTGCTGAAGGGCGTGGGGGCGCGTGTGACGGCCGGAATGCCCATCGCCACGGCCGGAAACCGCCGGTCGAGTGAAGGCGGCTCTCCGCACCTGCACTTCGAACTTTGGTATAACGGCTTCCCTATTAACCCAATCAATTATCTTGCAATCGAATAATCATCCATGGATAAAATTATAGAACTGAATCCGGAATATGCAGTAGAACTGCTTGGACCACAGAACAATAATGTTGTTATGCTGACGCACATCTTCCCGAAGTTGAAGATTATGGTCAGGGGCAATGAGATGAAGGTTTCCGGCACCGATGACGATGTCCAGGAATTTGAAAACCGTATCTCATTGTTGGAGAAGCATATAGAACAATTCGGCAAGCTCACCGAGACGGACATCATCAATATCACCGCCATGGAGGACGACAGCTTTTACGCGCTCAACCAGGCGGACGCCAACGTCATCGTTCACGGGCGCGAAGGCAAGATCATCAAGGCCATCACGCCGAACCAGAAGCGTTTGGTGGAGAGCGCCGAGAAGAACGACATGGTTTTTGTGGTGGGTCCCGCGGGTACCGGAAAAACGTACACGGCCGTGGCACTTGCTGTCAAAGCTTTGAAAAACAAGCAGATAAAGCGCATCATCCTTACCCGTCCAGCCGTGGAGGCCGGCGAGAACCTCGGTTTTCTGCCTGGTGACCTCCGCGACAAGCTCGATCCTTACCTCCAGCCGCTTTACGACGCGCTTTGGGACATGATGCCCATGCAAAAACTGATGGCGTTGATGGAAGACAAGGTGATTGAAATCGCGCCGTTGGCCTTCATGCGCGGACGCACGCTCGACAACGCCTACGTCATCCTCGATGAGGCGCAGAACGCCACCTCCTCGCAGCTCAAGATGTTCCTCACCCGTATGGGCAAGAACGCCAAATTCTTCATCACCGGCGACATCACCCAGATCGACCTGCCCAAAAACCAACAGTCGGGACTTATTCTCGCCGACCGTATCTTGCGCGGTGTCAAGGGGATAGATTTCATCTATATGGATAACAAAGACGTGGTTCGCCATCATTTGGTGACCAAGATCATCACCCGCTACGAGGCTTACGAGAACGAGGTGGAAGAGGCGGCGCGCAAACGGCGCGAGGAGCGGGAGGCGGCCAAACGCAGCGAAACTTCCGACAATGCCATTTAAACTCATAATAGGACTGCTGCTCGTCCCGTTCGCCCTGATTTTCGGTGTCGTTGCCGCGATTCGGAGGTTTTTGTACCGGAAAGGGATATTGCGAAGCGATGAGTCGCCCGTTCCCGCCATTGACATCGGCAACTTGGCCGTGGGCGGAACGGGGAAAACACCTCATACCCAATATGTTATAAACTTATTGAAACCGGAATTCCATGTGGCGATGTTGAGTCGCGGGTACGGCCGGAAATCCAAGGGTTATCACTCTGTGTTACAGACCGATCCTCAAAGTCGGAATGCGGAAACATTTGGGGATGAGCCATTTATGACCCATCTGCGTTATCCGGACATTCCTTTGGCGGTGGATGGTGACCGTTGCAAGGGTGTACGCAATCTACTCGCCGAAAATCCTGAAACAGAGGTGATTGTCCTCGATGATGCCTATCAGCATCTCCGTTTCCGTCCGACGTTTCATATTTTGCTGACGGAGTATGGTCGGCCGTTTCGTCCGGACATGCCGATGCCTGCGGGCCGTTTGCGCGAGTTCCCGTATGCCTCGCGGTTTGCCGATATGGTGGTCGTGACGAAAGTCCCGGAAAACGCTGTCGTGGACGAATCCACGTGGCGGAAGCGGCTCCGTTTGAAGCCGCATCAGCAGCTCTTTTTCACGCGATTCCGCTATGAGGCGTTGACGCCCGTCACGGCGGCGGCTCGGCATCTGGAGCCTGAAACGGTGCGGGATGTCGTCGTTTTGACCGGCATTGCACACCCCAAGCCAATGCTCGAACATTTGGGGAAATTGTACCGCGTTGAGGGGCATCATGCTTTTCCTGACCATCACGATTTTACGGAAAAAGAAATACAATCCGTTTACGATCAGCATTTTAACAACACGGGTAATCGTTGCGTGCTGGTCACCACCGAAAAAGATTGGATGCGGTTGCAATCCGACCAAATCAGAAATATTGTATCTTTGCTTCCCGTTTTTGTGCTTCCGGTGGAAGTTGAATTTCTTGCTGACACACAGCGGGATATGTTTAATCAAATGTTGAAAGACCATGTTCGAGGAAAAAAGAATCAAGATTGCGCAAACGGTTGAATATCTGAACAACCGTAAAACCATAAACCCCAAAATCGCCATCGTGTTAGGTTCTGGCCTGGGTGGGCTGACCGAAAAAATCGAAATTGTGGATGAAATCCCCTACAAGGAGATCCCGAACTTTCCGGTTTCCACTGTGCAAGGACACAAAGGCACGATGATTTTCGGTCGCCTGAACGGGGTGGAAGTGGTCGTTTTCAACGGGCGTTTCCATTACTACGAGGGCTATCCGATGGACGTGGTGACCTATCCGCAGCAGATCTTGCCGGGCATCGGGGTGAAGACCGTCATCCTGTCCAACGCGGCGGGCGGCATGAACCCCACATTCAAGGTGGGCGACATCATGCTGATCCGCGACCACATCAACATGTTCGGCAACAATCCGTTGTTAGGTCCGAACGACGACACGCTCGGCCCCCGTTTCCCGAACATGAGCGAGGCTTATTCGCAACGGTTGCTGAAATTGGCGCACCAGACGGCTGAAAAGTTGGACATCCACGTGCAGGAGGGCGTCTATATCGGGGTTACGGGTCCTTGTTTCGAGACGCCGGCGGAGTACAAGATGTATTACATTTTGGGCGCCGACACGGTGGGAATGTCCACTGTGCCGGAGGCGATTATGGCGCGTTATCTCGGCATGGAGGTTTTCGCGCTCTCCGTTGTCACCGACTTGGGCATTGTGGGCAGGGTGGAGGAGGCTTCGCACGAAGAGGTGCTGGCCGCTGCCGCCAAGGCCGGCCCGAAGGTCGTGGAGCTTATATACAATATGTTACCGTTGGTTTAGCTGTTGGCTTTGGCAACAAAAAACTACGTTTTTTGTTGCTGTTTTTTGGCGGCGGGGAAGAGTACGTTGTTGAGTATCAGGCGGTAACCGGCGGAGTTTGGGAACAGGTTGAGGTCTGTGGGCGGGTCGTTGACCAAATGCTGGTAGTCCTCGGGGTCGTGGCCGGAATAGAACGTCCAGGTGCCCTTGCCGTATTCGCCGTGGATGTAGCGAGCCTCGTTGAAAAAGGCGCATTCTCCCATGATGGTCACCGTCGGCTTGATAAGCTCTTTGCGGAACGCCGTGGTTTGTCCCATGAAGCCGGGAATCACCTGCAAGTGGTTCTGGCACAGCATAGTGGGCACGGGATCCCATTTGGCGGAAAACTCGAACAGCGTGAAGTAGTCGTTGGACTTGTTGGAAATGTGCAGCGTGGGGCTGACATCGATGTCGGAAACCTCATAGACGTAGGGGTTGGTTTCAATCCGGAAATTGGTGAATGCGAAGCAGTTGTCGTAGTTGAGTTTGCTTTGGGCCTGCGGGTCCATCGGGTCGCCGTCGAACATGGTCTCGCAAATGTCGATTCCGTCGGCGGCGAGGGCGATGTCATAGCTGTCGGGGCCGGAGCACATGGCGAAGAGGTAGCCGCCGCCGGCCACGAAGTCACGGATGCCTTTGGCCACGGCGAGTTTCATTTGCGACACCTTGGCGAAGCCCAGCTGTGCGGCGCGTTCCTCGTTTTCCTTCACATCGTCCTGGTACCACTTGGTGTTGCGCTGGCTGCCCCAGAATTTCCCGTACTGGCCGGTGAAATCCTCGTGGTGCAGGTGCAGCCAGTCGTATTTCGGCAGCTCGCCTTTGATCACCTCCTCGTCGTAGATCACCGTGTAGGGGATCTCGGCATAGGTGAGCACTAACGTCACCGCATCGTCCCACGGGAGCTTGTTTTTCGGGGAATAGACGGCGATTTTCGGTTCTTTGGTGAGGCGAATCTCGTTCATGTTGTTCTCCACCACCGCGATTTCGTTCAGGATCTGCGTGGCCTGCATGTCGGCGATGACCTCGTAGGAGACCCCGCGCACCACACATTCGTCCTCTAAGACACTGTTGTAGGGGCACATGAAGCTGCCGCCCCGGTAGTTCAGCAGCCAGCTCATGTCCACCCCGTGCGCGACGGCAAAGTAGGCGATGCCGTATGCCTTCAGGTGGTTGCTCTGCGACAAGTCCATGGGTATCAGCAGATAACTGGCGCGTCCTACCCATGCTGAAATCAATATTACAATCAAAAGAATGGTCTTTCTCATCGTTTTAAAATTGACGGCAAAAATACATATTTCAGCCGAAAGAGAGAACCTCTGAATCGGGAAAAAGTTTAACCTGAAAAAAATGTACCTTTGCCGATGATTTGGAAAAGGCATGGAATATCTTGGTAGAATATTTAAGTATCTGAAAAACTACAAGTTGCAAATCGCACTCATTCTTTTGGTGCAGTTGCTGTATGCGTTCTTTTCCATCTTCACGCTCACGTTGCTGGTGCCGTTCCTGCAGGTGCTTTTCCAGCAGGTGGATCCCGTGACCGTGAGGCCGGCGTTCTCCTTTTCGCCGCAGTACGTCATCGACAGTTTTTACTATGGGATGGGGGTGGTCATTGAGCGCCACGGACAGGGTTCCGCCCTGATTTTCATCGCGGGCGTCATGATTCTGCTCTCGCTGCTTTCCAATCTTTGCCGGTATGCGGGCATGTATTGGCTCTCGCACATCCGTTCCGGCATCCTCTCCAACATCCGCGACAGTTTTTACCGCAAGTTGGTCCGGCTGCCGCTGTCGTTCTATTCCGAACAGCGTTCCGGCGACATCGTGAGCCGGATGGGCGCTGACGTGCTGGAGGTGGAATGGACTGTAATTTCCTCATTGTTAACGCTTTGCCGTGATCCGTTCCTGATGGTGGCTTATCTCATCACGCTCTTTGCCATCAGCACGAAACTCACTTTGGTGACGCTGCTCATTTTGCCCTTGATGGCAGTGATTTTGTCGCTGATCGGCAAGAACATCCGCAACTATTCGTTGAAATCGCAGGGGCTTTTGGGTCGGATGACCTCCTATTTCGAGGAGGCGGTCGATGGGTTGCGTATCATCAAAGGCTACAACGCGCAAGACTACGTGTCCGGACAGTTCCAGAAGGAGAATTTCCAGTTTTATCGGTTGAACAAGAAAATATTCAGGATCAAGGAGTTAGGATCCCCATTGATAGAGTTTTTGTGTATTTTCGCGGCGTTGGCCATCTCGTTGATCGGGTTGGTGGCTTTTCCGGAGAGTTTTGCCTCGAAGGGGCCCATGTTCATGCTCTACTTTGTGGTCTTCGCCCGCATGATCCCGCCTGCGAAGTCGTTGGCCACCACGTATTACCAGATGCGGAAGGGGATGAGCGCAGCCGCCCGGATTTACGAGGTGATGGATGCCGACGAACGGATCAAGGACATTGAAAATCCGAAACATATCACGGATTTCAAGGATGTTATTGAAGTTGACGATGTCAGTTTCTCCTATAACCCACAGGTTGGGGAAGCGGAGGATTGCGAGGTTTTGAAGCATGTCCGTTTCACGTTGCGGAAAGGGGAGACGGTGGCGGTGGTGGGGCCGTCGGGAAGCGGAAAATCCACGTTGGTGGACTTGTTATGCCGGTTCTACGACATTCGTTTCGGGGAGATCCGGATTGACGGGATTCCGCACAACCAGTATGCGCTCTCCGACTTGCGAAGTTTGTTCGGCATTGTGAATCAGGATGTTTTCCTGTTCGACGACACGATATACCATAACCTCACCATCGGGGTGGAGGGGGTCACCATGGAGCAGGTGGAGGCTGCGGCAAAGATTGCGCAGGCGCACGACTTCATCATGGGTTTGGAGGACGGGTATCAGACGCGGGTCGGCAACCGGGGGATGCGTCTTTCCGGCGGGCAGCGGCAGCGTGTGAGCATCGCCCGTGCCATCCTCAAGAACCCGCAGATCTTTATCCTCGACGAAGCCACTTCCGCGTTGGACAACGAGTCGGAGCGTCTTTTCCAGGAGGCGCTGTTGCCTTACATCAAACAGCATACGGGCATCATCATCGCCCACCGTCTCAGCACGATACGGTTCGCCGACAAGATTATTTTCCTCAAGAACGGTTGCATAGAAGAGATGGGCACGCACGACGAGCTGATGGCGAGGGGAGGGGAGTATTTCCGGTTCTACACCGCCCAGCAGGTGTCCGAGTGAGTTTCGAGGCCGACTGCGTCGTGATCCTATTCTTTTACGAACAGTTTGCTCACAGCGTCCGCGCCCTTCGTTACGCGCACGAAATACATGCCATTGGCAAGATTGGACACATCGAGGGTGGTGATTTCGGAGGAAACACGGACAGTTTGCAGTCGTTTGCCATACATATCCAACACCTCCACGGTTGCGCCATCCCATTGCGCATTGTCCATTTCCCATTGTACATGGACGACCCCCTTTGCTGGGTTCGGGTACAACATCAAGTTGTTTCCATCCGAATATTGCGGCACAGCGGTGCCGCTGCCGGGAACAATGGAGAAAAAGCCGGTCACCGGAGTGTTGTCGGCATTCAATACCGTCCCGGTCGGCTCGTTAAAGTATGCATTTTCAGGAACGGCGATGTGACAACGGGAGAGCTGCAGGTCGGCGATGTCCTTAAAGGGGATTCCGGTTTCACAAATGAAAGTGCTTGAATCAATACGGACGGGTGTTCTCTCGTAGTATGAGACAATTCCAACGTATTCGAATCCCGTGGCCGTCGGTTGGGGAAATCTCACGGTGGCACCCTCCTGTATGGTCAGTTCCTGAGCATATTCCAATGCTATCCCAGGAAAACCGTTAACAATCAAACTTCCCGGACCGAGAATATTGATTTGTGTGCAGTATAATCCCGTAATGCCCCGTCCTATAGGTGAGTGGGCTACCAACACGTTCTCCCCCAAAAGCTTGACATTAATAGTGTCCAATCTGTTACTGTACGTCGTGCCCGCGAAAACTAGAACCCCGTCCGAAACTTCCATAGGTTGGGGAGCCCTTTCGACGATGGTAGCATTTTCCAACGTAAGAGTTCTTGTTTCAGGATTATACGTGACAGACCCTGAAATATACTCTCCAACTATGGTGTCGTAAATATTCGTATTTACAACATACGTGTTGGCGATGATTACTTGTCCGAAAGTCACCTGAAGCCCTGACAAAGCTAAAGAAACTAATAATAGAATTTTTCTCATAACAATTAAGTTGGCCTCTCTCTTCACTATTTCCGCGCCACACCTCCAAACCCAGCGAGGCCCGTTAACAGAATCCGGGGATATGACGCCGCGAAATTACGGATTATATTCCTTTGCTCGGTTCGGTTTTTTCATTTTTTCACGATCTTCCGCATATATTCCTTCCCCTCCGCATCCCTCACGCGCAGAAGGTACACGCCCGCGGGGACGTTCCGCACATTCATCGTCGGCGAGTTGGTCGGCGAATTTTGCGAATTAAGGTTGTCCAAGTTGTCCAAGTTGTCCAAGTTGTCCAAGTTGTCGTTATCACTTGCCAGTGCCGCCAACCCGAGCTTCGCTCAGTCTTTCACGCAGCGGATGGCGCAATA
>CACXUB010000052.1 GCA_902770735.1 uncultured Bacteroidota bacterium
CTCGCGGGTGTCGCCTTGTGCCAACTCGGGCTTGATGCCCAGAATGTCGAAGAAGAATTCGCGGAACGTGGTCTTCAGCAGTTCGATGTCCTCGGCGGTGAGGGTGGCGTGACCGTCCTTCACGGCGTTGATGATGCGCACGGCGTCGAACAGCTCGGCAATCACCTTCGGAGTGTTGAAATCGTCGTTCATCGCCTCGTAGCAGCGCTCCTGCAGGGCTTCGATATTTTCGGTAGAGGTGGCTCCGGCCTTCAGGCTGTCGAGGTGACGCTCGGCGGCGTACAGTTTCTCCAAACCTTTCTCGGCGGACTGCAGCGCGGCGTTGCTGAAATCGACGGTGCCGCGGTAGGAGGCCTGAAGCACGAAGTAACGTATCGTCATCGGGGAGTAGGCTTTCTCCAGTTTGGGATGGTTGCCGGTGAAGAACTCGTTGAGCGTGATGAAATTGCCCAGCGACTTGCCCATCTTCTGCCCTTCGATGGTGATCATGTTATTGTGCATCCAGTATTTGACGGAGCTTTTGCCGTTGGCCACAGTGCTCTGGCAGACCTCCGACTCATGGTGCGGGAACAGCAGGTCCATGCCGCCGCCGTGAATGTCGAATTGTTCGCCCAAGTACTTGGTGCTCATAGCGGTACATTCGATGTGCCAGCCCGGGAAGCCGACGCTCCACGGGGAATTCCAACGCATGATGTGCTCCGGCGACGCCTTCTTCCAAAGGGCGAAGTCGGCGGGGTTGCGCTTCTCGCTCTGCCCGTCCAACTCGCGGGTGTTGGCGATCAGTTCGGACAGCACCCGGCCCGACAGCTTGCCGTAGCCGAAGTCTTTGTCGAACTTCTCCACATCGAAATAGACGGAGCCTTCCGACACGTAGGCGTAGCCTTTGTCGAGGATTTGCTGCACCATCTCGATTTGCTCGATGATGTGGCCGGACGCGCGGGGCTCGATGGAGGGTCCCTTCACGTTGAGGGCGTCCATGGCGCGGTGGTAGCTGTCCATGTAGTACTGCGCCACCTCCATAGGCTCGAGCTGCTCCAAACGGGCCTTCTTGGCGATTTTGTCCTCGCCCTCGTCGGCATCGTGCTCCAGATGGCCCACATCGGTGATGTTGCGTACGTAACGCACCTTGTATCCGATGTGCGTAAGGTAGCGGAACACCACGTCGAAGGTCACCGCCGGACGCGCATGGCCCAAATGCGGTTCGCCATAGACGGTCGGACCGCAGACGTAAAGCCCCACATGGTCGGGCGTGATTGGTTTGAACAGCTCTTTCCTCTTCGATAAGGTGTTGAATAAGAAAACTTTGCCTTTATTTTCGGTCTTTTCCATATACTTGGATTGTTTGTTCTTGAAAAAAGGTCGCAAATATACAATTTTTGCCCATACTTAACCTTGTCGGCCCAACAGCCAACAGCTAACAGCTAACAGCTAACAGCCAATGGCCAATGGCCAATAGCCAATAGCCAATAGCCAACTACACCAGGCAGGGCGCGATGTCGTAGCCGAACACGGTGCCGGGGACGATCTCCTCGGGTTCTTTGCCGTAGCGGAGCACGATCATGTTGCGCGTGCCCTTGAGGGTGATGCGCTCGTTCTCGATCCAGAGGGCGGTGCCTTCGCGCAGGCCGACCACGGTCTTCTCCTTGTTCACGGCCAGATATTCGTTCAGGCGCACCTGACGGGTCTCGCCGCCGTGGCGGATGCTGTCGTTGATGGCCTCCGGATAGGGGTCGATGTAGTGCGGGTTGATCTGGAACGGCACGAGGTCGAAGCAGTCGAAACTCTCGGGCATCACGATGGGCATGTCGTTGGTGGTGCAGAGCGTCGGGCAGGCCACGTTGGAGCCCGCGCTCCAGCCCATGTAGGGCGTGCCCTCCATCACCTTGCGGCGGATGGGCTTGATGAGCTTGTTGCGATGCAGTTCGGCCACCAGGTGGAAGGTGTTGCCGCCGCCCACCATGATGAACTTCGCGTTGTTGACCGCCGCCACGGGGTCGCTGACCTCGTGTACGGAAACGACTTTCTTCCCTAACTTCTCGAACACGCCGCGCACGCGGGCCGTGTAGCTGTCATAGCTGTCGGGATAGACTTTGCCGCCCACGTCCACGCCGGCGTACGGCACGAACAGGATTTCATCAGCCGTGCCCTGCAGGAACTCCGCGATCAACGGCTGGCACCAACCCAGGTAGGGTTCCTTGTAATTTGTTGAGTTGCTTATTAGTAACAGTTTCATTGTTTCGTTGTTTTTTGTTTAAATAAAGACTTTGGACTTTGGACTTTGGACTTTTTGGGGCTATCGTTATTACTTGAATTATCGTTACGTTCAATGTATGTTATTTTTAAGTCTTAAGTCTCAAGTCTCAAGTCTAAATCTGCGGTCCGAAGGGAATCAACGCCTTGCCTTCCTTGGTGTCGCTGAAGTTGGCGAAATTCTTGATGAAGGCGGAGGCGAGCTCGTTGGCGTTCTTCTGGAAAGCGTCCTTGTCGGCCCAGCTGTTGACGGGGTTGAGGATGTTGTCATCCACGCCGGTCACGTGCTTGGGAATCACCAGGTTGAAGGGTTTCACGATTTCGGTCTCGCAGCTCTTGAGCTCGTCGTTGAGGATGGCCGTGATGATGGCGCGGGTGGCTTTCAGCGAGATGCGTTCGCCGACGCCGTAGCCGCCGCCCGCCCAGCCGGTGTTCACCAAGTAAGCCGTGGCGTTGTGCTCTTCGAGCTTTTTGGCCAGTTCCTCGGCGTATTTCGTGGGGTGCAGCAGCAGGAAGGCCGCGCCGAAGCAGGAGGAGAAGGTCGGCTGCGGGGTCACGATGCCGCGCTCTGTGCCGGCCAGCTTAGCGGTGTAACCGCTTAAGTAGTAGTACATCGTCTGCTCCTTGTTGAGGATGGAGACCGGCGGCAGCACGCCGAAAGCGTCGGCGGAGAGGAAGATGATCTTGCTCGGATGGGTGCCGCGGGAGACCGGGCGCACGATGTTGTTGATATGGTAGATGGGGTAGGAGACGCGGGTGTTCTCGGTCTTCTCGGCGGAGTTGAAGTCGATGTTGCCCTCGGCATCCACCACGAGGTTCTCCAGCAGCGCGTCACGCTTGATGGCATGGAAGATGTCGGGCTCCTTCTCCTCGCTGAGGTTGATGCACTTGGCGTAGCAGCCGCCCTCGAAGTTGAAGACGCCGTTGTCGTCCCAGCCGTGCTCGTCGTCGCCGATGAGGGCGCGGTTCGGGTCGGTGGAAAGAGTGGTTTTGCCGGTGCCGGAGAGGCCGAAGAAGATGGCGGTGTCGCCGTTCTTGCCCTCGTTGGCCGAGCAGTGCATGGCGGCCATGCCCTTGAGCGGCAGGAAGTAGTTCATCACGGAGAAGATGCCCTTCTTCATCTCGCCGCCGTACCAGGTGCCTCCGATGAGGGCCATGCGCTCCGTCAGGTTGAAGGCCACGAAGACCTCGCTGTTCAGGCCCATCTCCTTCCAGTCGGGGTTGGTGGTCTTGCCGGCGTTCAGCACCACGAAGTCGGGCTCGAAGTCGGCCAGCTCCTCCTCAGAGGGACGGATGAACATGTTCTTCACGAAATGGGCCTGCCAAGCCACCTCCGACACGAAACGCACTTTCATGCGGGAGTTCTCGTTGGCGCCGCAGTAGCCGTCCATCACATACACTTTCTTGCCGGAAAGCTGCTTCTGGCAAAGCATCCGGAAATGCTCCCAGGTCTTGTGGTCGATGGGCTTGTTGTCGGAGCCCTTCTTGTTGGGGTCGTACCACCACACGTTGTCCTTCGTGTTCTCGTCCATGACGATGTATTTGTCTTTGGGCGAGCGGCCGGTGAAGATGCCGGTGTCGACCGAAAGGGCGCCCGACTTGGTCAGGTATGCCTTCTCATAACCCGTCAGTTCCGGGTTGGTCTCGTGCTTGTACAGTTCGTCGTAAGACAAATTGTGGTAAATCTCAACGGGGTTCTCAACGCCCAGCGCTTGCAATTCTGCTCTTAAGTCTCTCATATTTATGGGGTTTATAATTATTGATTTCGGATTGGCAAAGATACTTTTTTTATGATTACGCTCACCGAAATCAGGATGTAATTTTGTGCGGACTTGAAAAAATCCGTTTTGCTCCCGGAATCCAACGGCCATCTTTCCGTTTTTTGCCGTGTCTTCCTTTGATTCGGATGCCCGCTCGTTCCTTCCCGGAATCCCTTGAAACCACGCGGAAAACTGTTGTAAATAATGCAACAAACTGTTGTTAATGTTGCAACAAAACGTAAACATTATATTAATTATTTTTTTGCTTCTTTGTAAATAGATTGTTGTCCGATTTTATTTTTCACCCGAGAGGATTGCAGGGCGAGGATTGTCTGTGCGGGTTTGCTAAAACAAAGAAGATGAGCCATTTAACAACCGAACAAAGATACATGATTTATACACTGTACAGGCAAGGGTACAGCCAAAGTTACATTGCTGAGAAAATCGGGAAACACAGGTCGGTGGTTTCCAGGGAGTTGAAGAGGAACAGCGATCCGTTGTCGGAGGATTACGACCCGGAGAAAGCACAACAGATGTATCAAAAACGAATGCACGAGAAACCCAAACGTATCAAGTTCACGCCTGAAATCAAGCGGATTGTCGACTCTGGCCTTGCGAAGGGGCTCTCTCCCGAACAGATTGTCGAACAGTGCAAGGAGCGGGGAATCGAAGGCATGGTCTCCCATGAGCGCATCTACCGATATGTACGGGAGGACAAGGAGGCCGGAGGGACACTTTACAAGTATCTCAAGTGTCAGAAATTGCATCCGTGAAGCCTTTTTTTTCCATGTTGAAATGAGTTGAAAAAAAATGGATTTTCTTCGTCGCGCGTGATGTTTTTTTTGCTATTTTTGCAAGTTTACATTAAAGATGTTGCATATTGATGTTGCATTAATGATTTGAATAGTGTAATTAAAAGTATATCAATAATTTATTCGAAAAACCTGTTTCCTATGAAATTGAAAAAGCTATTTCTTTTTTGTGTTGCGTTGGCATTCGTTTTGCCATCGTTTGGCCAGTCGGTCCCGAAACCGTTCACAGTTCGGACCTCCCAGTACTCGCCTACGAGAAAAATTTACAACCTGCCGGGTGATTTCGCCTTGATTGGCAACACCAACATGATTCTGGATCCCTATTCGTCAACGATGGGCAACAACAATACTGCCGCAGTGGATTGTGACATCAGTCCCATGGTCTATGTGGATATCGACGGGGATCCCAACACGGTCAACTCTTCTTCCGCGCAGTTAGTGTATTCTACGGAGAACGGCTGCAACCCGGCGAATACGGAAGTGGTCTATGCGGGTCTGTACTGGATGAGCCGCGCCGAACCCACGTTGTACACCCACGGCGACACCATCGACCATACCTATAGGTTGACGGTGAGTAAAAATTCCTCACATGCAACTTACACGTTGAATCCTCTGCCCGGAACAGGCGGCCACACTTATACTATCGTTTATACCTATGGCACTTATGGTAGTAATGGTGTTGCAAGTGTTAGTCATAGTAATAGTCCTGTGTCTGGGAGTACAACTGTCACTATACAAAAAGGTTCAGGAGCAGTCGAAAGTATTATAGCATCAGATGGAAATGATGTTCGATATAGCTACGTAACCACATCAGGTTCTGCAGTAGATGGCAGAGTCGCATTGGATTATTATATTAATGATGTCAGTGGTCATCCCTTGTGGGTCCGTTTTGCGAATCGTCAAGGAGGTATCTACATCGCCAAGAGAACGCAGAAGGAGCTTTCAGTGGTGAAGGGCGGGAAGTCCCATTCCCTGTATGAAAACAAGATCAAGTTCAAACACGAGAGCGAAGCGAATTACACGACGATCACGGCTACTAATACGAATATTATGTATCCTAACCACCAGGATAATGAATGGAATGGCAGTTATTTCTTGAATGTGAGTTATGCGGAGGTGACCGACTATGTGCGTGCGCATGGTGTGGGCAACTATTTCGGTGCGGATGTCTGCATCAAAGAGGGCCATGACTTCCAGGTTGGATTTACCGGAGGATGGGGCCTTGTGGTAGTTTACCAGAACCCCGATATGAATGTGCGTGACATCACCATCTTTGACGGCTATGCTATCATGAATAATGATGAGCATCCAATGGATGTCAACATAAACGGTTTCCGGGCATTGCAGTCAGGTGATGTGAATGTGAAAGTGGCCATGATGGCGGCTGAAGGCGAACCCGGACTGAAGGGAGACATTTGTGAGATGAGGAAGGGTACCAGCACTACCGATTTTGTGCGGTTGAAACACTCCCATAACTCCACGGAAGACTTTTTCAACGGAAGTATCGTCTCCTCGGGCAGTCGTAATCCAAGCTATGGCAACAACTGCGGTTTGGATTTGGTCGTCTTCCATTTGAACAATTCGGGAAATAGTTTGATCGGCAATGGACAGACCGGCACTACACTCAGATATCGTTACAAACCGACCGGCGGCACGCAGGACGTCTATGTGCCGTTCTTCTTTGCCATCGCCCTCGACTCCTATAATTCGAACCCGGTAATTGACGATTACGATTTCGATGTGGAGCTCACAACCAACTGCAATGAGGTAGTGCCTGATTTCACCTCTATCGTCCTCGCCCACGCGCACACCGATTGTCCCCTTTCTACTGATTTGACGGTCTCACAGTCTGTTGCCGCCGGCACTCCTGTTCCCCGCGGCACTTCCGTTGACGTGACGGTGACCGTGACGGATGAATGCGGTAAGACCGCCCAAAAGGTGATTAACGTGTCTGCCCCGAACCCGGAAATTACATGTCCGCCCACCCTTAACAAACTGCTGGCCTTCGGCGACTGCGTGATGACGATCTATCCTTCCGAATTCGGTACTCCTACCCACTCGTTCGGTTGGAATTGGACCACGGTGAGCAACGACATGCCTGCCGACAATCTTTACGCTGAAGGAGATCATGTGATTACCTGGACGATGACGGACAAGTGCGGCATCGAACTTACCTGCACACAGCTTGTGAAAGTGATTTTCCCGGCATGCCCCGACGCTATTGACTGCGAAGGTAATGTCTATCATGGTGTGCGTATCGATTGTGACTGCTGGACACAGCGCAATCTCGAGTCCAACTGCTACGGTGACGCCAATGTGTGCGTGACCACTGGTAATTGTGCAGATCCTATCCCGTGTGTGTATGAGTACGAAACTCCGCAACATCCTGACGTGAACGCGAATGTGGCCACCTTCGGCAAACTCTATTGCGACACTGCCGCGCTGGGTGACAGCACGGTGAACGCTTACGGCCATGTCCGTGGCATCTGCCCTGAAGGCTGGTACCTCCCGACCCCTGAAAAGTATGAACAACTGAACAGCCACGGTGCCGACGCTTTGAAGTCCCCGCTTTACTGGACCGACGGCGGCGGTAGCAACACGACGGATTTCACTTGGCTGCCCGCTGGTTGGTACAACGGCGAACTGGGTCGTTTTGAGGGCATGCTTTCCGAGGGCTATTTCTGGTCCACGAAAGTTGTCAGCGGCAAGGTGCAAAGCTCTGCCGTGGAAATCTTCCATGATTGCGACTCGGTCATTCAAAAGGAATCGCATAGCGGCCTTGGATACAGCGTCCGTTGCATCAAGGAAAAAGACTAAGATTCGGTTAACCGACATAAGTTCGCGCACGATAGCGAACCGATACAAAAGAGGGCTGATCTCGACACGGAGATTAGCCCTTTTTGGTTTCAGGCTCTTCCTTATATTTATAATGTGTCGGACGGAGTGTTGGATACCGAGATGTTATACAAAATAAGATTTTTAATGCAAAAATCTTGTATTTTTGCCGCCGGAAATTTCCTTCGGGATTTCTGTTGTAAATAATTATAAACCAATATTTTATGGAAAAAGTACTGAATTTGTTGAAAACAAAAAAATTCTGGATTGAGCTCCTCATCATGACGTTGGGAATGCTCATCACGGCCATTGCGGTCTATTATTTCTTGGTGCCGAGCAAATTGATTATCGGTACCATCTCGGGTCTCTCCATCGTGATCAGCGGGGTGTCCGAGCAGCTGTTCGGGTTCGCGCTGCCGGTCTCCACGGTGGTGCTGGTGGTGAACGCCATCCTGCTGGTGCTGGCTTACTTCCTGATTGGTAAGGAGTTCGGTGTCAAGACGGTCTATACGGCCTTGATTCTCGGTCCGCTGATGGCCCTGTTGGAGAAGTTCCTGCCCTACACGCGCTTCCTGGCGGAGGGCTCCACTTCGGTGATGGGCGACATCTGGTTCGACCTTTGCTGCTTCGTGCTGTTGCTGAGTGCTTCGCAGGCGGTGCTGTTCTCCATCAACGCCTCCACCGGCGGTCTGGACATCCTGGCCAAGATCGTCAACAAATACCTGCACTTCGACATCGGTAAGTCGGTGTCCATCGCGGGGGCATGCATCTGCTGCACGGCTTTCGCCATCAACCCCTTCCGCATGGTTGTCATCGGCCTCATCGGCACATGGATCAACGGTCTGGTGGTCGATTATTTCACCGCCAACCTCAACAACCGTAAGCGCGTGTGCATCGTCTCCAAGGATTACGACCGCATCCGCCGCTACATCATCGACCAACTGGTGCGTGGCTGCACGCTGTACGAGGTCATCGGCGGCTACACCAACGAGAAGTCCATCGAGCTGGAGACATTGCTCACCAAGGACGAGTTTTCCAAACTGATGGAATTTATCGGCAAGGAAGAAATCAAGGCGTTCATCACCGCCGGCAACGTGAGCGAGGTTTACGGTCTCTGGTTCAAGGACAAGAAGCGCGTGAAACAGCACGCGGAGTTGCGGTAAGATCTGATATTGCGATAAACGAAAAAGAGAGACGAGGTTGCCCCGTCTCTCTTTTGCTATAGGTGGTTTCGTACGATTGAATTCCGTTATCTTATTATCGTGATCGACCCATGCCACTGCGTGGTCTTGGCCTTGCCTTTGTAGGTGAAGGTGTAGTAATAGACGCCGTCGCTGAGGTCGTCGCCGGTGAACGGGTTCTCACCAAGGTGGATTTGGCCATCTTTGGACCAGGTGTCGTAGTTCTTGACGTGGAAGACCACCTTGCCCCAACGGTCGCTGACGCGCAGCTCGTTGTGGCGGTATTCGTCGGGATCTTCGGGGTTGATGTCGGTGTTGAGGTTCCCGATGGCCCACACGTCGTTGATGCCGTCCCCGTTGGGCGTGATCACGTTCGGGAAGATGAGGTCGTCCTCGACGATGACGGTGTGGCTCACGGAGTCGCCGCAGCCGCCCTGGGTCACCAAGGTCAGCGTCACCACGTAGTCACCCCAGGTGGAATAGACATGCGAGGTAGTGACCTCCCCATGCGTCTCTTCCCCGTCGCCGAAGTCCCAGACCAAGTTGCTGGTGAGGTCCCCGGTCACGTTGTCGGAAAGATAGGCGGTGAAATCGACGTTGCCGCCGTTGTCGCTGATCATGGAGATTTCCGGCGAAGCTAAGAAGTCGATGTCGGGTTGCGGCGAGGTGGTGATGTAGTTCCATTTGGTGACGGAATCCATGCAACCTTCCGGCGTGGTGATGACCAGTTTCACGGAATAGGAACCGCCGTCGGTGAAGTCGATGACGGGGTTGTCCTCGTTGGAATAGTCGATGATGTTGAAGTTTTCATCGAAGAAATACCATTCGGTGGTCAGACTGTCGGGATTCGGGGTTGACAGGTCGGTGAAATGGACGGTCAGCGGGGTGCAGCCGGAGGTGATGTCGGCCTCTAAATCGGCTTTCGGCAGGGGGTAGAAGTAAATCTGGATGGTGTCGGAACTTTCGCAAGTGAAGGAGGCGTCGGGGTCGTCGAGTGCCACGTTCAGGATGTACTCGCCGGAGGTGATGACCTCGATGGAATCGCCGGTGTCGCCGGTGTTCCAGGTGTATTCCACGTCATTGGCGGTGTAGTTGGCATGCAGCATGACCACCTCGCCGGTGCAAAGGCTCTGGTCGGGGCCGAGGTCGGGCTTGTAGGAGTTCACCAACTGGATGCGGACGCTGTCCAACAGCCACGTGTCTTCGCAGCCGATGGCGCTGTGTGCCCGCAGGTAGTAGTAGCCGGTGTCCGCCAAAGTGAGGTCGTCGATGATGTAGGGCTCATGGGTGAGCGTGTCGCCGTTGGGCGTGATCAGATGCACGGTGTCGATGTTCTCGGTGATGTAGTTGAAACGCACGGTGTCGTGCAGACAGTAAATATTGTCCATCATAACATCGATGCGGCCCACGCTGCTGTAGTCGCTGAAATAACCCAGCGAAGAGGACATTCCGGAGTAATAGTCGAGAATGCCGAGGTGGAAGGGGCCGAGCGAGTTCTGGAGGATCATGACCTGCTGCGTCGGCACCGAGGAGGTGAACTCGCGGTAGCAGTAGGACCATGCGTTGTTGTAGGGCAGGGTGGTGAAGTAGGAAGCCGGAACGGGCACGTTGTTGTTGCCCACGGTCATGGTGAAGCCGCTGACGTAGGCGGTGGGCACCACGATGGAGAGGCGAAGATGGGTGGAGTAGGAGGGACGTGCATAGACGACCTCCTGCGAACCGGTGCAGCCCAGGGCGGGCAGCTGCGTGCCGCCGGCCTCACCGTCGGAACCGGTCAGCTGGAACACATGGACCGGCTTGTCGGAGGTGATCATCGTGGCGACGGTTGGCGAATTGCTGGGCATATAGGTGTAGCTCTGCCCCACGTTCAGCGTCGCCGAAGGCGTGGCGCTGCCGTTGATATAGACGTGGGTCGTGTCCTGCGTCGGGATGACGCAGATGTTCTCGAACTGGCGGTTGTTGTACATGGCGATGAAGAAGTCGCCGGCATATTCGTTGGGGACGATCTGCTCGCCCACCAGATCCTGTCCGGAATAGCCCGAGAACTGGTTGCTGGCCACGGAGTCGTCGGTGGAGTTCACCGCGATGGGCTTGTCGGAGGTGATGCGCGTGTTGGTGAGGTGCCCGTTGGCCGACTGGTCCGCGGACTTGATGCAGTACGACTGCCCCGCGTTGAGCGTGATGGTGATGGGCGTGCCGGCCGCGATGCCGCCTGTCAGCGGTCTCGACGGGATGATGGTCACGGTGGTGTTGTTCTCCGTGGCCACAATCTCGATGCTGTTGCGCGGGTCCGACGGCGGACCATCGACCAACAGGTTCTGCATCGGCACGATGAAGTCGGTGCCCAGACCGTTGCGGCCCTTGAGGGTGTATATCTCGCTGTTGTTGGCACCTAACTGGTAGTAGGTGGTGATGTTGGCCGTGGACACGATCTTGAAACCGTGGTTGCACACCGTGTTCACGGGAGCCGTGGAGACGATGCTCTCCTGGCTGGTGACGTCCAGCGCGTAATAGCTGTACGGGTTCAAGTTGACGGTCACAGGGGTGAACCCCGCGTTGGCCGGCTGCGAGATGGTCACCGTCGCCGGACTGCTGAACGAAGTGAAACAGAAGGTGATGGGGTTATGTGCGTGGTTGGGGGAAATTTCCGGTGCCGCGAACCAGAAAAGATTGTCGATTTGGGCGCACAAGGGCAACGACGAAGCAAAGAAGCACAGCAAAACAATCAGTTTTTTGCTGAGTTTCTCAGTGAATTGGGCAAAATCATCCATATTAGTCTATTGAATTAATTCGCCGCAAAGATACTCTTTTTTCTTTACGCTCGGCGAATTATTGTTTCACCACCTTCCGCACCGCGATAACATCGCCTCCTGTCACGGCTTTGACGAAATAGACGCCGGAGGCCAGGCCGACCATGTCGATCTGTGCTGTCTGCTGAGAAATTCCAGAAGTCGTTTCTACAACGCGCACCAATTTTCCATATGCGTCGAACAGTTGGATCTCCATCGATTCTGCCGGCATATTGCTGGATGTCCACTGCAGATTGACGATGCCGTTAGTAGGGTTGGGATAGACGTTGAAGTCGAAGATGTCGCGTTCGTCGATTCCGACCCCGGTGGTCAGATGCAGGGTCACTACGGAGTCACATCCGTGGACGGTCTGCAGTGTCTGGGTGTAGTCGCCCGAAGCGCAATAGTCCAGCCCGTTCCAATAGTAACAGCTGTCGGAGGTCTCAACGGAGAATTCGGTGACGGCATCGTGATAGATGGCAAGATACAGCGTATCCGTGCTTTCGCAACCGTCGGCGTTCTGGTAATCGTGGGTGTAAACACCCGATGTCGTGAGTGTTTCGCCGTGCCAAGTGAAGCTCTCGCAAGCCGTCTCGGTCTCGGCATTGTGCGTGCCGTGGAGGACGGTCAGGTGCAGGGTATCGACACTCTCGCAACCGTCAGCATTCTGGTAGGTGTGGGTGTAAATGCCAGAGGTTGTGTATGTTTCGCCGTGCCAGACAAAGCTCTCGCAGGCCGTTTCGGTCTCGGAGTTGTGCGTGCCGTGGAGGATAGTCAGGTGCAGGGTGTCCACGCTTTCGCAGTCGTCAGCATTCACGTACGTGTAGGTGTAAATGCCCGATGTCGTGTACGTTTCGCCATGCCAAGTGAAGCTCTCGCAAGCGGTTTCTGTCTCGGCATTGTGCGTACCGTGGAGTACGGTCAGGTGCAGCGTATCCACACTTTCGCAGCCGTCGGAATTCTGGTAAGTATGGGTGTAAACGCCTGATGTCGTATGTGTTTCGCCGTGCCAAGTGAAGCTTTCGCAAGCCGTTTCGGTTTCGGCATTGTGCGTTCCGTGGAGGACGGTCAGATGCAGCGTGTCGGTGCTTTCGCAACCGTCAGCGTTCTCGTAGGTGTGAGTGTAAATACCTGATGTCGTGTAGGTTTCACCGTACCAAACAAAGCTTTCGCAAGCCGTTTCGGTTTCGGAATTGTGCGTGCCGTGGAGGACAGTCAGGTGCAGCGTGTCGGTGCTTTCGCAGCCGTCGGTGTTCTGGTAATTATAGGTGTAAACGCCCGAAGTCGTGTAGGTTTCACCGTGCCAAACAAAG
>CACXUB010000053.1 GCA_902770735.1 uncultured Bacteroidota bacterium
CACCACGGCGGGAACGTACACTCACACGTTGCAGTCCGTCCACGGCTGCGACAGTGTCATCACCTTGACGTTGACGGTCAACCCGGTCTTCAACACGCCTGTCACCGATGCGATTTGCGAGGGCGGCAGCTACAACTTCTTCGGACAAAATCTTACCTCTGCAGGAACCTACACCCATACGCTGCAGACCGTTCACGGTTGCGACAGCGTGATTTCGTTGACCTTGACAGTCAACTCCGTCTTCAACACGCCGATTTCCGCTGAAATCTGCAACGGCGGCAGCTACAACTTCTTCGGACAAAATCTCACCACGGCGGGAACATACACCCACACCCTGCAAAGTGTCCACGGTTGCGACAGCGTGATTTCGCTAACGCTGACGGTCAATCCCGTTTTCAACACGCCAATCACTGCTGAAATCTGCGAGGGAAGCAACTACGACTTCTTCGGGCAGACGCTCACCACGGCGGGCACATACAACCACACCTTACAGTCCGTCCACGGCTGCGACAGTGTCATCACCTTGACGTTGACAGTCAACCCGGTCTTCAACACGCCGATCACTGCTGAAATCTGCGAGGGAAGCAGTTACGACTTCTTCGGGCAAAACCTCACCACCGCAGGAACGTACACCCACACGTTGCAGTCCGTCCATGGCTGCGACAGTGTGATTACATTGACATTGGCGGTCAACCCCGTCTTCAACACGCCGATTTCCGCTGAAATCTGCAACGGCGGCAGCTACAACTTCTTCGGACAAGACCTCACCACGGCGGGCACATACACCCACACGCTGCAGACCGTCCACGGTTGCGACAGTGTCATCACCTTGACGTTGACGGTCAACCCCGTCTTTAACACTCCAGTCACCACTGAAATCTGCGAGGGAAGCAGCTACAACTTCTTCGGACAAAATCTCACCACTGCCGGAACCTACACCCACACGTTGCAGACCGTCCACGGTTGCGACAGTGTCATCACCTTGACGTTGACGGTCAACCCGGTCTTCAACACGCCGATTACTGCTGAGATATGCGAAGGCGGCAGTTATGACTTCTTCGGGCAAAATCTTACCACCGCAGGCACTTACAGCCACACTTTGCAATCCGTCCACGGCTGCGACAGCGTGATTACCCTGACGTTGACAATACTGGGCGCCGACAGCACCGATTTCACAGAGCTGACCTGCGACAGTTACACGTGGAACGGCACAACCTACACAACAAGCGGCGACTATCCGGTGACACTCACCAACGCCAACGGTTGCGACAGTGTGGTGACGCTGCACCTCACCATCAATCCGTCGTTCGACATCACCGTTTACGACACGGCGGTGCGTCTGCACGAATACACCCTCGGCGACTTCCAAATCACCCCGGAAGAGGCGGGCACCTTCACGTATGATCTCGCCGGCACGACGGCGGCGGGCTGCGACAGCACCGTGCACCTCATCCTCACCGTGCTGAACAACGACGGCATCCCGGTCATTGAAACGGCAAACGTGGAGATCTTCCCGAACCCGGCGCACGCCCTTCTCAACATCAAAGGCGAGAACATGCGGAAAATCTTAATCTATAACACTGATGGTCAGATAGTTTACTTCACAGACGAGAACGTCAACGACCTGCAGCAAGTGGATGTCTCCCGGTATGCTCCGGGACAATATTTCGTGAAAATTATTTTCAACAATAAACAATCTGTCACGAAAAAAGTCGTTGTTAATCGTAAGTGATGTTTCCTGAAACCAAAAATTCTATTCACCATACAATACTTATATATATGGCAACAAAAAAATTATTCGTGCTGATCAGCCTTTGCCTCGGATGTCTTCTTCCGACGCAGGCGCAGAAACAGATTTCCGCAAAACTGACCGAAGCCACCGTCTATTTGCGCGGTGCCGCCCTCACCCACACAGCCTCCGCCACGCTCAAAAGCGGCAGTCAGGAGGTTGTCATTGACGGACTGAGCCCCGACATTGAAATCAACAGTCTGAAAGTCAAGGCGAACGGTGTGCTTATCTCCGCCACAGAATTTTCACAAGATTACCTCACGCCACGGGAACAGGCAGCCCACATCAAGAAACTGCAAGACTCCCTTGACCTCTATAAAGAACAGCTGAAAGACGCCCAGAACGAGTTGGAAGTCCACAAACAGCTGCTCAAGCTGGTCACCGACGGCACGCAGAACAACATGAGTCAGAAAGACGGTACCGTCACCATCGCCGACATCAACGCCAACATGGAGTTGTACCGGACCAAAGCCTCCGAACTGCAAAAAAGCATCGACAAGGACAACAAGAAAATCGATAAGTTGAAAGAGACGGTGAATCGGTTGAACAACCAAATAAACCAGGACGAAACGGAGAACATGCAACTCAACGGTATGTTGCGCCTTTCCGTGAGCGTGCCGGAAAACATCACCACCACCTTCACCATCACCTATTTCACCAACCAAGCACAGTGGGTGCCGTGCTACGACATCAACATCCCGTCGATGGACAAATCCATCACGCTGCAGTCCAAGGCGAAGGTGCGTCAGGTCACCGGTCTCGATTGGAACAACGTGAAACTCACGCTCTCCAACGCCACGCCGAACCGTTCCTCCGTAGCGCCGGTGTTCAAGACGTGGTTCTTGAGTTTCCAGAGACCGCAAACCATCGTTGACGGCATGAAAGTCCGCAGCAATTCCGTATCCTACGCAGCCCCTGCGGAAAAAGCCTCCGCAAGCAACACCATAGACTATACCTATAAATGGGATTCACAAATGACGATGGACAATTTCGTGGAAGTGGAAGACCAGGACATTCAAGTGTCCTTCGCCATTGCCGTCCCATACGATATTCCCGGCAACGGCAAAGAGAAGCTCATCGACCTGAAGAGCTACGACATCAAGGCGGATTTCAAGTACTACAGCATCCCGAAGCTGTCGGACGAAACCTACCTCATCGCCACGCTGTCCGATTACGAAAAGTACAACCTGCTGCCCGGCGAGGCCACGGTGACGTTCAACAACACGTTCGTGGGACGTACGCGCCTGCGCCCGAACGACACGGAGAGCCAGATTTCGCTGACCCTCACCACCGACCCGCGCATCAGCGTGAAACGGGAGAAACAGAAAGACTTCTGCAGCACCAAGCACGTGGGCAACAGCACCACCGTCACGCAATCGTATCTGATCACCGTCAAGAACAACCAAAGCAAGGCGGCGAAGCTGACCCTGAAGGAGCAGTACCCGATTTCCAACGACAAAGACATTGAAGTGAAGGATGTCACGATCACGCCGAAGGCCACCTACGACAAGACTGACATCGGCGTGGTGACGTGGGATTTGGAACTGCAGCCCGGCGAAACGCGCACCTTCACGGTCACCTACACCGTGAAGCACCCGACCGACCGGGACATTGCTTGGTAGTTTGAAGTCAGCAGTTAATCGTTAGCAGTTAAGGGGAATCGTACAGGTTCCCCTTAATTGTTATCGCCTGTTTCCTCTTATCAACAAACGACGTTTTATTTTGTTGAAAAAAAATTTCGTAAGGTATTGATTGTATGGAAAAAAAGACTATTTTTGCCGCCAATTTGATTAGGTATGCAAAAAGGGTGCTTTCAAAGCATTTAAGTAGCTGAATATCAGAAAAATATAAAGTAATAAAAAGATAAAAATAACAATGAGTGTAAAACAGAGAAACGCAGCAAACGCGCGTAAAGAAGCAATGAAAACGGTGTACGTGGCCCGATTAGTGGATAATCCGACCTCACCGCGCAAGACCAGAATTATGGCCAACGTGATTCGTGGCAAGAACGTAGATTACGCCATGAACGTGTTGAAATTCTCCCGCAGGGAGTCATCCGAAAAGTTACTCAAGCTCCTGAAGTCGGCCGTGGCCAACTGGCAGGTGAAGAACGAGGGCAAGCGCCTCGAAGACGCCGACCTGTACATCAAGACGATCATGGTGGACGGCGGCAGAATGCTGAAGCGCATCCGCACGGCCCCTCAAGGCCGCGCCGCACGCATCCGCAAGCGCTCCAACCACGTGACCCTGATTCTCGGCGACCGCAACGAGGAGAATGTGCAAGTAGTAAATAATGAAGAATCACAAAAATAATAAAGTAAAGTATGGGTCAAAAAGTTAATCCTATCGGCTTGCGCCTCGGTATTGTAAGAGGCTGGGACTCTAATTGGTACGGCGGCAAAAATTTCGCCGGTAAAATCGTCGAAGATGACAAAATTAGAAAGTATCTGAATGCTAAGTTCTCAAAAGCCGGCATTTCGAAAATCTACATTGAAAGAACCTTGAAACTCGTCACAGTGACCATCAGCGCAGGTCGTCCCGGTGTCATCATCGGCAAAGGCGGCGCGGAAGTGGACAGCGTGAAAGAGGAACTGAAAGTGATCACCGGCAAGGAGATCCAAATCAACATCATGGAGGTCAAACGCCCTGATCTGGACGCCCAACTCGTGGCACAGAACATCGCCCGCCAGATCGAAGGCCGCGTGACTTACAAGAAAGCGGTGAAGACCGCCATCGCCGCCACCATGCGCGCCCAAGCTGAGGGCATCAAGGTGACCGTGGCCGGTCGTCTCGGCGGCGCCGAAATCGCCCGCGCCGAGCACTTCAAAGATGGCCGCATCCCGTTGCACACCCTGCGCGCCGACATCGACTACGCTCCCGTGGAGGCTCACACCACCTACGGCTGCATCGGCGTGAAAGTGTGGATCTGCCGTGGCATCGTCTATGGCAAACGCGACCTCTTCGCCAACGAGGCTGCCAAGGACCAACGCCCTGCAGGCGGCGGCAAGAAGATGTTCCGCGGCCCTCGCAGAGACCGCGACGGACGCGACCGCAACCGCAACAACAACAGAAATCACAATAATTAAACCGACGCCAAGATGCCGGTAAATCAATAAATAATCCTTAAACATTAAAAGCAATGTTACAACCGAAAAAACTCAAATACAGAAGGCCGCAGAAGGGCAGAATGAAGAAGATCACCAAGCGTGGCTCTGAAATCTCATTCGGCTCCTTCGCACTGAAAACGCTGGACCAGTACTGGATCACCGCCCGCCAAATTGAGGCTGCCCGTCAGGCTATCACCCGTGAGATGAAGCGTCAGGGTCAGCTCTGGATCCGTATCTTCCCCGACCGCCCCGTGACCGCCAAGGGTTTGGGTGTCCGTATGGGTAAAGGTAAGGGTACCCCCGAATACTACGCCGCACGCGTAAGCCCGGGCCGCATTCTTTTCGAAGCCGACGGCATCCCGTTGGAAGTCGCCCGCGAGGCTATGAGACTCGGCGCACAAAAACTGCCCGTGCATACGAAATTTATTGTCAGAAGAGATTATTCAGCAGAAATTTAATAGGAGGAGAATAGTATGAAACAACAAGAAATCAACGAACTGACCACCCCCGAAATCCGGGAAAAACTGGCCACCGAGAAAGACAAACTCGTCACGATGCGCCTCAACCACGCCATCTCCCCGCTGGAAAACCCCCAACTGATCAAGGCTCAACGCAGAGACATCGCCCGCCTCTTGACGGAACTGCGCAAACGCGAAATGAACGAGAATAAATAACCCCTATCACTGATAATAATATGGAAAGAAATAACAGAAAAGTGAGAGAAGGCATTGTCGTGAGCGACAAGATGGACAAATCTATCGTCATCAAGGTCGAACGCAAGATGAAACACCCCATCTATGGCAAGTTCCTGAAACGTTCCACCAAATTCATGGCACACGACGAGAAAAACGAGTGCCGTATCGGTGACAGAGTGAGAATTATGGAAACCAGACCTTTGTCCAAGAACAAATGCTGGCGTTTAATTGAAATCGTAGAAAAGGCTAAGTAAAAATTATGATACAACAAGAATCCAGATTAGCAGTTGCGGATAACAGCGGCGCCAAGGAAGTGCTCTGCATCCGCGTCCTGGGCGGCACCAAGAAACGCTATGCCCGCGTCGGTGACAAAATCGTCGTCGCCATCAAGAGTGCCATCCCCTCCGGCCAGGTCAAAGCCGGCACCGTGTCCAAAGCAGTGGTCGTGCGCACCAAACGCCACGTCCGCAGAAACGACGGCTCCTACATCAAATTCGATGACAACGCCGTGGTCCTGCTGACCGCAGCCGATGAGTTGCGCGGCACCCGTATCTTCGGACCCGTGGCCCGTGAATTGCGTGAAAAACAGTTCATGAAAATCGTGTCTTTGGCACCCGAAGTGTTATAATCAAGTCAATAAATCGTTTTTTATACAATTGACAAAGACCAATTGACAAACATTTAAGCAAAAAGAGAAATGAAACTGAAAATCAAAAAAGGCGACACTGTAAAAGTGATTACCGGTGAGTCCAAAGGAACCCAAGGTAAGGTGCTGGAAGTCCTCCCCAAGGAAAACAAAGCCCTGGTGGAAGGCTGCAACATGGTGTCCAAGAGCACCAAGCCCTCCGCGGCTGCACCCAACGGCGGCATCATCCAAAAAGAAGCCCCGATCCACATCTCCAACCTCATGTTGGTTGACGCTAAAGGAAACGCTACCCGCGTCGGTAGAAAGTTGAACGATAACGGAAAATTAGTCAGATATTCTAAAAAGACAGGAGAGGAGATCAAGTAATGTACACACCGAGATACAAAGAAAAATACCAGAATGAGGTTCTTCCCGCACTGAAAGAACAGTTCGGATTCAAATCCGTCATGCGCGTGCCCAGAATCACCAAGATCTGCCTTAACCAAGGCCTTGGCAAATTCGGCATCGCCGACAAGAAACTCATCGACGCAGGCGTGCAGGAAATGACCCTCATCGCCGGCCAGAAAGCCGTCCCCACCAAGTCCAAGAAGGACATCTCCAACTTCAAGTTGAGAAAAGGAATGCCCATCGGCGTGCGCGTGACACTCCACGGCGACCGCATGTATGAATTCCTCGACCGCCTCATCACCGTCTCCATCCCCCGTATCCGCGACTTCCGCGGCATCAGCGACAAAGGATTCGACGGACGCGGCAACTATACGCTCGGTATTCCCGAACAGATCATCTTCCCCGAAATCGACATCGACAAAGTTTTGAAAATCAACGGTATGGACATCACCTTCGTGACGACCGCTCGCAACGACAAGGAATGTCTGGCCCTGCTGAAAGAATTTGGCTTACCCTTCAAAAATCAAAAGTAAGTAATCATGGCAAAGGAATCTTTAAAAGCAAGAGAAATCAAAAGAGCGAAAATGGTCGCTAAGTACGCCGCCAAGCGTGCAGAACTGAAGAAAATCATGAAAGGCGATGATTACGAAGCCAAAAGAGCTGCCGATATCGCACTTCAGAAATTACCCCCGAACTCTAACCCGATCCGCATGCACAACCGCTGCAAGCTGAGCGGACGTCCGAAAGGCTATATGCGCCAGTTCGGCCTCTCCCGTATCGACTTCAGAGAGTTGGCACTCGCCGGCAAGATCCCCGGAGTAAAAAAAGCAAGTTGGTAAACCTAAATGAAGAAGATTAAATTATGAATACCGATCCCATTTCAGATTATTTGACTCGTTTGAGAAACGCCATCCGCGCGCATCACGAAGTGGTCGAAATCCCCGCTTCCAACGAGAAAAGAGCTATAACCAAGATCCTTTTCGACAAAGGTTATATCTTGAACTATAAATTTGTGGATGATACCATGCCCAAAACGATCAAGATCGCTTTGAAATACCATCCCGCAACCAAACAGTCCGCCATCAGCGAGATTAAGCGCGTCAGCCGTCCCGGTCTGCGTAAGTACGTGGGCGTCAACGAACTGCCCTCCGTGCTCAACGGCCTCGGCATCGCCATCATCTCCACTTCCCACGGCATGATGACCGACAAGGAAGCCAAAGCCCAAAACGTCGGCGGCGAAGTAGTATGTTACATCAGTTAATAAGGAGGAACCGCTATGTCAAGAATAGGAAAATTACAAATCGCCATCCCCGCAGGGGTTGAAGTGAAAAGAGACGAGAAGTCCAACATCGTGACTGTGAAAGGCCCGAAAGGCGAACTGCAACAGTATGTCGATGAACGCATCACTTTCGAAATTGAAGACGGACACCTCCATGTGAAACGCCCGAGCGACTCCAAACGCGACCGCTCCATGCACGGCCTCTACAGAGCCCTGCTCAACAACATGATCACCGGCGTCTCCCAAGGCTTCTCCAAGAAGCTGGAAGTCATCGGTGTCGGTTACAAGGCCGAAGCCAAAGGCGACCACCAACTCGACATGGGTCTGGGTTACTCCCACAACATCCTGTTCGACTTCCCGAAGGAAATCACCGTGCAGACCATCAATGAGAAAGGTAAAAACCCGATCATCATCCTGAACTGCATCGACAAACAGCTGTTGGGCCAAGTGGCAACCAAGATCCGCTCCTACCGTAAACCCGAACCCTACAAAGGCAAAGGTATCCGCTTCGAAGGAGAGTATGTTAGAAAGAAAGCCGGCAAATCGGCTGAAAAATAATCGTCAAAATTTGATATTATGGCTTACAATAAAAAAGAATATAGAAGAAACAGGATTAAAAACCGTATCCGCAAGATTGTCAGCGGTACTCCGGTCCGTCCCAGAATGTCCGTTTTCAGAAGCAACCGCGACATCTACGTGCAAGTTATTGACGATGAAGCCGGTGTCACTTTGGTCTCCGCATCCTCAAAACTTCCCGATATCGCTTCCCAGAAGATGACCAAATGCGAGAAATCCAAACTCGTGGGCAAGGAAATCGCCACCCGCGCCCTCGCAGCCGGCATCACCGAAGTGGTCTTCGACCGTAACGGATATCTTTATCATGGTAGAGTAAAATCTTTGGCCGACGCAGCCAGAGAAGGTGGTCTTAAATTTTAATTATCAGTACTATGGCTAACGAAAATATCAAGAAAGTAAAAGCAGCTGACCTCGAACTCAAAGAGCGCGTGGTCGCCACAAACAGAGTGACTAAAGTTACCAAGGGCGGACGAATCTTCAGCTTTGCAGTGATCGTCGTCGTCGGTAACGAGAACGGCATCGTAGGCTATGGTCTGGGTAAGGCCCGTGAGGTCTCGACCGCCATCTCCAAAGGCGTGGAAGACGCAAAGAAAAACCTCATCCAAGTGCCCATCCTGAAGGGTACGATCCCCCACTCCGCTGAAGGCAAGTACAGCGGCGCTAACGTCTTCATGAAACCCGCAGCTCCCGGTACCGGTGTCATCGCCGGCGGTGCCATGCGTGCCGTCTTCGAGAGCGTGGGCGTGAAAAACGTGCTCGCCAAGTCCAAAGGCTCCTCCAACCCCCACAGCGTGGTGAAAGCCACCATCGGCGCCCTCGCCAAAATGCGTGACGCTTACACCGTGGCCCAAGTGCGCGGAATCAGCCTCGACAAAGTCTTCAACGGCTAATCTTTTTGAATTACTTCAAATGATCATATCAAGGACTTCCGAAAGGGAGTCCTTTTTTGCTATTGGCTGTTGGCTGTTAGCTATTGGCTTATGCGTGCACTTGCGAGAACTTGAAACTTGAAACATAGACTTAGACTATTGACTTAGACTATTGACTATTCAAAAAAAATGTATTTTTGCTTGTCACAAAAAAAAGAGAAAGCTATGCGTAAAATTTTGAATTTCTGTTTGTTAATAGCCTTGTTATCCGTATTCGGCGTGGTGTCGGCGCAAAATAATGGCAACGGTCCGCGAACACCCCGCACCTCCGTGACAGTCTCGTCAGGCAACCAGCCTTTCTGGCTTTTCATCGACGACGTGCTGCAAAACGAGAACTCGGTTTCCTCAATCAGAGTGGACGCCATCCCGGAAGGGAAACATTATATGCGCGTGGAATTAGACAACGAGAATCACCTCACGATTGGACAATTTGTAACCCTTCAACGCAGAAACACCTACTGGATTGAAAACCAGCGCAACCTGTTCGGCCTGTCAGCTGACCGCGGCGCCACCGCCCCTGAATTGGTGGTCTTTTACAAGTATGTGCGGCAAGACTATCCCCACAACAGCTACGGTCCCGCCCGCCCAGAAAACTACCGCCCGGCATGGGATAAATCCGAATACGACAACCCATCACAACAAATCGTGACGGTTCCTGAAGAAACAGTTCCGATGGTCGCCATGTATGACAAAGATTTCCAAATGGCACTGGATCTCATCAAAAAAGAGTCTTTTGAAAACGGGAAAATCACCGTCGCACAACAAGTCGTTGACAACAACTTTCTCAACATCAGCCAAATAAAACAAATCTGCGCCGTTTTCGACTTTGACAAATCCCGACTTGAATTCGTCAAATCCGCCTACCCCAAATGTGTGGAAAAAAACAACTACTACCTGCTGAACAGCGTGTTTGATTTCAGCAGTTCCAAGATGGATTTCGACAAATTCCTGCAATCGCAAAAGTAACAACGCGTATTATGAGCCGAAAGCAACAATATCTGCTGTTGGCAGCCGCCATAGCACTCTTGTGCGCCATCCTATTCTGGCCGGTCAAAAAAGTGGAAAAAGTCATTCCACCCAAAAATGAGATTATTGGGATGCTGCAAGCCCAGTCGCAAATAGCTTCCACAGAGGTGACCATTCGCAAAATGGGCGTTTACGACTCGGAAATGCACCTGGCCACGCTGAACCCCTCCCAATGGAAGCTCGGGAAACGCCTTTGTGTGGTTCCTGTAGATGTGACCATCCGCTATGGTATTGACTTGAAAGAACTGAAAGAGAGTGACATCCAGTTTTTCGGAGAGGATTCCATACTAATACAACTGCCCAAACCGAAAATCATCGACAAATCCTACAACCCGGTCACCAACCAAGACGAAATCGTGGCCCTCTCCACCGGTCTCCGCGACAAAGTGGGCGAAACCACCATCCAACAGATCAAATCCATGGCTTTTGAAGAGGTTATAAACAAAGACCAAGACATTCAACAGCAACTCACCAACGAACTCACCCATAACACCGAGGCAGTTTTCACCTCCTTACTCAACGCTATAGGCCTGCATCCGGTCTTTAAGCAACAGTAAAAACCAGCACTATGAACAAAAAAACATTTATTTTCGCCCTCGTTGTCATATTGCTCGTTGCAGGAATAGTCCTCTGGAGCCGACTCGCACACCGGCAAGACGCAGACGAAATCACGTTGAAGGACACGCCCGCCATCATCGAGGCATCTCGTCCCATCGGCATCCTGTACCTCTACACTACCGTGACGGAAGATTATACGAAAGACGCCTTCTACGGAAGCGGAATCGGCAGTTCAGTGTTTGGCAAAAACAACGGCCTTTTCAAGAGAAAACACGACTGCGTGCAAATTCTCAAACAGCAAGTGAGCCTGACCATGAACCTGGACAAAGTGCGTTACGAACCGCAAGGAAACAGCGACACCGTTTTAGTTTACCTTCCGGACGTGGAATTCACACAATCCACCCTCTCCTCCTGGTTCAAATCGGATGACGAGGATGAGGAGAGCGCCGTTCAATTCGATGCAAAGCCGCTCATTCAAAAAGTGGAGCGGAAAATCAAGAACCGATACGACACCCCCGAAAACCGCACTAAAGCCGAAGAAAAGGCCAAACAAACCATCACGGACTTTCTCAAGCAATGTGGGAAAGTGGCTGTGTTTTGAAGGTTAAAGGTTAAAGGGTTATTAGCTGTTGGCTTCGGCTTTTTTCGGCGGGAACAGCACGGACAGCAAAATACTGAGGGTCAGAATAGAAACGATGACCACCAACGAGGCGGCGATGCCAATTTCAATCCCGACAAGCGGCAAGAACATCTTCACACCGATGAACGTCAGCAGCACGGAAAGTCCGATGCGCAAGTAAGCGAACTTGTCCATGATGCTTTCCAACATGAAGAACATGGAACGAAGCCCGAGGATGGCGAAGATGTTGGAGAAGAAGACTATATGCGGATCTTCTGTCACGGAGAAAATGGCCGGGATGGAGTCAAATGCGAAAATAATGTCCGAAAATTCGATAATCATCAGCACCACAAACAACGGCGTGCACAGCCAACGACCGTCAACTTTCGTGAAGAAATCGTGACCATGGAAAGAAGAGGTGCTTAATTTCCTCTTTGTCAGAAATTTGACCACAGGATGATTTTCCACATCAATGGTCTCCTTCTTATTCCTGTCGATGAACATTTTTATACCCGAATAGATCAGGAAGGCGCCGAAAATCAGCAATAGCCAGTGGAATTTCTGGATAAGTGCGCCTGCCGCGAATATGAATATGAATCGAAGCACGATCGCCCCGAGAATACCGTAAAACAACACTCGGTGATAATACTGCTTCTCCACTCCGAACGAGAGGAATATCATAATCATCACGAAAACGTTGTCAATGGAAAGGGACAACTCGATTAGATAACCGGTGAGATACTCCAGGGAAAGCTGCTTGTTATAACGGTTCACATTCTCATCCCAAGAAAGATTATCGTCATAGTTCACATGATGTTCATACTGGGCGTTCTGCTCCATGAAATGATGCTTGTCATGCACATTCACTACCATATCTCCCTGCAAACGGATGAACAGGAAGAAGAGCAATGAAAGCGTCACCCAAACCACCGTCCAACTGGCGGACTCTTTGAATGTAACCACATGATCCTTCTTATGCAATATCCCCAAATCCAGGAACAGAAGGAAGGCGATTACCACGACAAAAATCAGAAGAAAAAGGTTTTCGGTCATTTTTTAATTTATTTTACGATAAATGGTTTTCTTTACATGAACAGCCAACAGCTAATAGCTAAAATCCAATTCTCAAATGTTCGATATACGGTTCTATCTCATTGACAAGCAGATCTTTTTTAATGACAACCTTGTTTTTGTCGAGGAGGAACATGTACGGAATGGTGCGCGTGTCGAAGAGATCTTGCTCGTCGATGGTCTGGTCGAAGTTCCA
>CACXUB010000054.1 GCA_902770735.1 uncultured Bacteroidota bacterium
TGATAACGATGAGCAAATGGTAAACTTTTACTTGGTTGTTTACATGTCACGTTGCCATGGCGATGGAGGCAACCTCTTCCTCCGTAATGCCGGCGATTTCGGAAATCATGACATTGTCGAGTCCCTTGGCGACCATACTGCGGATGAGTTCCTTTCGACCATGCGCGAGCCCCTTTTGCAATCCCTGTTCAATTCCCTTTTGCATTCCCTTTCGCATTCCCTGCTCAATCCCCTTCTCAATTCCTTGTTCGATTCCCTGCTCGATCCCTTCCTGCCTACCCTTCTCAAAGTTCTCTGCCCCTGACTTCTCGGCTGCGTATTCGATGGCGTTCTGCACATCGTCGTAATCCAAGACGCTCCGTTCATAGTCCGCCTTCTCGCTATTGTCCAGACCCGAGTATCTGCACTCGTCCAAGAGTTCCCTGAACACAGGTTCCTCCCCCGACACGTCCTGCTCCTCCAAGTGGTGCATGTGTTTGATGAGGAAGGCCCATTTCTCTTTCTTGTCCGAAAAACGCAAGTCCCTGATCTGCGTGGCCTTGAGGCGGGCGAACTTTCCGAGTTCCAGGAAACAAATGACGGATTTGCCGGTCAGGAGACGGCCGTCGGCGTCTTGGTAGCGGAACACGTGGAAGAACTCGTCGCTCTGTTCAAAGCCCGGCAGCGTGTGCTCCAGGATGGTGAACCCTATGACGGTGGGGATCTTGTACCTCCTGTTGCCGCGTTTCACCGACCGGCTGATCATGCGGCTGTTGTAGGTGAGCGCACGCTCGGCGTAGAACTTCTGCGTCTCGCGCTGCATTTCCACGATGGTCTTGTTGCCGCGACCGTCAGTGCACAGCAGGTCGAAAATCACACGCTTGTTGTCCTCGGTGTCACCCAGCTGCTCGGTGGGCAGCAACTCGATTTTCCTGATCCGCCGGAACTCGTCGGGCAGGAAAGTCCTGAGCATGTCGAGCAGCAGAGCCATGCCCTCCGGCCGCCCGAAAAACCGCTTAAATCCGTAGTCGTTCATAAGATCAATGTAGAAGGAATGCCCCTTCTGGTTTCTTTGTTCTTTTTCTTTTTGATCATCTTCTTTTATTTTCATCGTTTTGAATTTTAAAAATACAATGTTTTCGTCTGGCAAAGATACATCAAGAACAACTGTTTGTCAAGGGTTTTGAAATATTTTTTTCATATTGGTAATCAACACGTTGCTTGGATAATTGTTAATATTTTTATAATTTATTACTAATTACAACCCGCGATTTCGCAGAAATCGGCTCCGGTTGGCTCTTTTTCGAGTCGTCCGTCACAAGGAGAGGACAAGTACAAATTGGACATACCCGTGCAATGACTGACAAAAAAACGTATTTTTGCCGCCGATTACAATCATCCTCGCCAAACTCGCCATACAAAGCGGAAGTATGAGGCATGAACTTTGAATTATGAATAATATGAAGAGAACAACCACGATTCTTTCGTTACTGCTGCTGGCCATGCTCAGCGGCTTCGCGCAGCAGCGCACGGACTCTGTGCATGTGGCGCACTACGACCTCCACCTCTCGGTAGTGGATTTCACCAATCACGTGATCGAGGGCTACACGGACATCACCGTGGTGTCGAAGGTCGGCAACCTGTCGCAGCTCCGGCTCGATCTGATGGCGCTGACCACCGACTCGGTGTTCGTCAACCAGACGCCGGCGGCCTTCACGCACACGGGACAATCTTTGCGCGTGGTCCTGCCGACGATGCAGGCGGGCGACACAGCGTCGGTGCGCGTCCACTACCACGGCACCCCCGCGCACGACGGCTATTTCGGCGGCTTCTACTACAGCGGGGAATATGCCTACAACGTGGGCGTCGCGCTGAGCGACATCCCGCACGCCTACGGCCGCTGCTGGTTCCCCTGCATGGACGAGTTCACCGACAAATCGAGCTACAGTTTCCACATCCGCACCCAAAACGGGAAACGGGCGATATGCAACGGCCTGCTCACCGACTCGCTGACACTGGCCGACAACACGAGAATCTGGTCCTGGCAGTTGGACGAACCCGTACCGACCTACCTGGTCAACCTGGCCGTGGGCAACTACCTCTGCTACGCTGACACGTTCCAGGGCGCGGAAAAGGTCATCCCCATCGAGATCTACGCCTCCCCGAACATCTACCCCAACATCCCGGCCTCTTTCATCCACCTCAAGCCGGTGCTCCGCAAATATGAGGAGTTCTTCGGCCCGTACCGCTGGCCGCGAGTGGGCTACGTCTGCGTGGCCATGACCGGCGGCGCCATGGAGCACGCCACCAACATCTCCCTGCCCAACGCGGCAGTCAACGGCACCCTCGCATACGAGGGCACCATCATGCACGAACTCTTCCATCACTGGTTCGGCGACCTCATCACCTGCGAACGCCCCGAGGAGATGTGGATCAACGAGGGCTTCGCCGACTACTCCGAAGCGCTCGTCCAGGAATGGCTCTACGACAACTACGACGAACACATCCGCGACCTCCACGCCACCACGCTGCAGACTTTGGCCAAGCAGGATGAGGGTCTCTACCCGTTAGACAACGTGCCCCAAGACCACACCTACGGCATGCATTCCTACCAGAAAGGCGGCTTAGTCATCCACACTCTGCGCAACTACATGGGCGACTCGCTGTTCTTCAGCAGCCTGCGCCAACTGCTCGACCATTTCGCCTACCAGAACGTCAATTCCGAGGAATTTTTCACCTACCTGTCGCAAGTTTCGGGCATGAATCTGATGGATTTCTACGAAGACTGGATCCATCAGCCCGGATTCTTGGATTTTGACGTGGATAAAATCGTGAACCACGCCTGCGGAATCTACGCCGTCGTTGTCAGACAGAAGGGCTACGGCACCAACCACCTCGGCACCAACGTCCCCGTGGACGTCACCTTGGTGTCGGGAGACATGGAATTCAGCACCACGGAACACCAACTCGTCTCGGGCGATTCCACGGAACTGATGGTTCTGTCGTCGTTCAATCCCGCTTTCGTCATCCTGGACCACCACGGCAAGCTGAACGACGCCACCATTGACGACACCCGGAAGGTCGCAGGATCCGGAAACATCTCATTCACAAACACTTACTGCAGCGCACAAATCAGCCAACTCAGCGACACTTCCCTGATTCACGTGGAGCACCACTATGTGGCCCCCACGGCACCCTCTCCTCTACCCGAGGGCTACATCCGCTTCTCGCAAACGCACTATTGGACAGTGAACTACGCCGGCGCGGAGCCGACAGGCGTGTGGCGGTTCCAACTCAAAAGAACCAACGGCCAACCCGACTACAACCTCCTCGACGGTGGCTTCGCCATCGAGAACCTGAAACTGATGTACCGTCCCGACGGTCAATCGGCTTGGACACCGGTGGAATACACCCGCACCGGCAGTCCCTACAACTCCACCATCACCACCACGGACATGCTGGCGGGCCAGTACTGCTTCGCCGTGGCGGAACAAGGCGTCTCCACGGTCGAACGCCCCGGCGTCAGGCTGAGCGTCTATCCCAACCCCGCCGACGACACCATCATCCTGAAAACGGATACGGACAAGGCCGACAAAGCCGTTGTTTTCGACTCCTTAGGTCATAAAGTAAAAACGATGAAAATCAGCGAAGAGACGCAGACCATCAATGTAAGCAATTTATCTTCAGGAAATTACATCATCGTGCTCTACCGCAAAGGAAAATCGGTGGCACGCACGATGTTCGTGAAAGCGTAACCGTTTCAGAGCTCTTTCGCAAGGAATTCCGCCGTGAACCCGACTCCCTGACGGACAATGTCCTCCGGAGTGCCGGTCGCGACGATTTCGCCGCCGTTGCGCCCGCCTTCGGGCCCCATGTCGATGATCCAATCGGCCATCTTGATGACATCCATGTTATGCTCAATGACGATGACCGTGTTCCCCTTTTCCACTAATTTATTCAGCACGTCGAGCAGGATGGCGATGTCCTGGAAATGCAGTCCCGTGGTGGGTTCGTCGAGGATATACAGCGTTTGGCCGGTGTCCTTCTTCGACAGTTCCGCCGCCAACTTGATGCGCTGGGCCTCGCCGCCGGAGAGCGTCGTGGAGGGCTGCCCGAGCTTCAGGTAGCCGAGTCCCACATCGTCCATCGTCTTGAGTTCGCGCACGATGAGCGGGATATTTTCGAAGAACTCGATGGCCGTGTGTATGTCCATCTCCAACACATCATTGATGGACTTGCCCTTGTAGCGGATCTCCAACGTCTCATCGTTGTAGCGTTTGCCGCCGCATTTGTCGCAGGTGACATAGACATCGGGCAGGAAATTCATCTCGATGGTCCGCACGCCCGCGCCCTTGCACTCCTCGCAACGGCCGCCAGAGACATTGAACGAGAAACGTCCCGGCTTGTAACCACGGATCTTCGACTCCGGCATTTGCGTGAAAAGTTTGCGAATGTCCTCAAACACACCCACATACGTGGCGGGGTTCGACCGTGGCGTGCGCCCGATGGGCTGCTGGTTGATGTCGATGATCTTGTTGATATGTTCCAAACCGACCACGTCCTTGTAGGGCAGCGGCTTCTTTTCGGAGCGGTAAATATAGTGGTTTACAATCGGATAGAGCGTTTCGTTGATGAGGGTCGATTTGCCGCTGCCGGAGACCCCGGTGACGCAGATGAGTGTCCCCAACGGGAACTCCACCGTGACGTTCTTGAGGTTGTTGCCGGTCGCGCCCACGATGGACAGCCATTCGCCAATACCTTTGCGACGCTGCTTCGGCACCTTGATTTTCTTTTTCCCTTTGAGATAATCCGCTGTCAGCGAACCGCTTTTGAGGATTTCCTTGTATTTGCCGGCCGCGACGATCTCGCCACCGTATTCGCCGGCCGCCGGTCCCACATCCACGATGTAGTCGGCCGCCTTCATCATGTCGCGGTCGTGCTCCACCACGATGACGGAGTTGCCCATGTCGCGCAGCCGCCGCAACGATTCGATGAGATAGTGGTTGTCGCGCTGGTGCAGCCCGATGCTCGGCTCGTCGAGGATGTACATCACGTTGACAAGCTGTGAGCTGATCTGCGTGGCCAGACGGATGCGCTGCGCCTCGCCGCCGGAGAGCGACGCCGAAGAGCGGTCGAGCGACAGGTACTGCACGCCCACGTCGCACAGAAACTCCAAGCGGAAGGTGATTTCGCGCAGGATTTCAGAGGCGATATGCCGCTTGGCGGGGTCCAGATGCGGGGGAAGCGCGCGGCACCAGGCCAACAGCTCCGCCATGTCCATGCTCGCGAGGGCGGCGATGTTCTTGTCGAGAATACGGAAATGCAGCGACTCCGTGCGCAAACGGGCGCCGTGGCAATGCGGGCACGGGGTGGTGTTCACAAACTGCGAAATCCACTTCTTGAACGACGCCGGCATGGCCTCCTCGTTGAGGTTGCCAAGGAAGTTCACCACGCCCTCGAACGTCTTCCGCATAGGCGAAAGGCCGGTCACCTCGCGCTTCACGTGCAAAATCTCGGTGGTGCCGTACAACACCGCGTTCAGCTGCTGTTCCGTCAAGTTCTTGATCGACTCTGTCATCGAGAAACCGTATTTCTCCGCCAGCGCATCCAACGTCCTGAACAGCAATGTGTTCTTGTATTCTCCGAGAATGGCGATGCCGCCGGCTTTGATGGATTTGTTCCGGTCGGGAATCACCTTGTTGATGTCGATTTCCGTGATGATACCCAAGCCGTTGCAATATTCGCATGCACCGTAAGGCGAATTGAATGAGAAGGTGTTCGGTTCGGGTTCCGGGTAGGAAATGCCCGTGGTGGGGCACATCAGAAACTTGCTGTAGTTCTTCACCTCCTTGGTCTCGTTGTCGAGGATCATGATGGCACCCTTGCCGTATTTCATCGCGATCTGCACGCTGTTGGCGAGCCGCTTCTGCGAATAATCCGACACGGTGAGGTTATCGACCGACAGCTCGATATCGTGGATTTTGTAACGATCGACCTGCATGCCCATGACGAGGGGTTTCATCGCGCCATCAACACGCACGCGGGTGAATCCCTGCTTGCGGATGTTCTCGAACAGTTCGCGATAATGACCCTTGCGCCGCTTCACCACAGGAGCGAGCAGCGTGATGGAATGCCCCTTGTAACGCTCCAAAATCAGGTCTATGAGCTCCTTTTCGGAATAGTGAACCATCTTCTCCTCCGTGTTGTAGGAGTAGGCGTCGGCCACGCGGGCGTAGAGCAGGCGCAGGAAGTCATAGACCTCCGTGACCGTGCCCACCGTGGAACGCGGGTTCTTGTTGACGGTCTTCTGCTCGATGGAAATCACAGGGTTGAGACCGGAAATCTTATCGACGTCGGGATGCTCCATGTTGCCGATGAAATGACGGGCGTACGCGGAGTAGGTCTCCATGTAGCGGCGCTGCCCCTCGGCGTAGATGGTGTCAAACGCCAGCGACGACTTGCCACTCCCGCTCAGTCCGGTGATGACCACCAACTGCTGCTGCGGGATTGTCAACGACACATTTTTCAGATTGTTCTCACGCGCACCCGTGACAACAAGCGCGTCCTCCGCCTGTACGTTCTTCACTTTTTCCACGATAGGTTTCTGATTTTGGGGCGGCAAAGATACAATTTTTTTCACTCTCCCAGCCTTGCAAAACCCTTTGCCATGATAGTAAGGTCGTTACGTACCTGATAGGTGCGAGCATAGATTTCTTCCAAACGACGGGTCATCTCCTCGGAAAAGGCGTTTCCCGGGTAGGCATCGGAGGGATGCAGCACCCCCGGGGCGAGGCCCGCGTTCGAATCCGCCGTGTCCGTCTCGAGTCCCACCCAACTTTTCCGGCCTTTCAGCACCGCGAAAATATTGCGCACAAAACCGCCCTTCCGTTTGACGAACCAGATGTCGAGCCACAGGAACAGCAACAGAAGCAAAGCGGAAACGACGTCAAAGGCACGCTTCTGACGACGCGATTTCTGCTGATACACGGACTGCAACGGGATGGTGTACAAATCCTCGGAGGTGAAGATGTCGTTGCTGCCGATGAGCGAAAGGCTGTCTTCCGGCGCGATTTTGAACTCCAACTGTCTGTCTTGCAAGCGGTTCATCCAGCTGATAATTTGGTCGGCGGGAATGTCTTTGGCGCAGAAGATCACTTCGCTGATATGGTAAATGGTGAGCAGGTCGGACAGATCCTCGATTCGCCCGATATGCATAGACTTCTCATTGTCAACGGGTTCCGTGGTGATAAGGCCGACAAACTCGCGGGAGGCGTTCATCGACTGCACCATGCTGAACACGCGCTCGCATTCCTGTGCACCGCCCACGATGGCGACACGCTGGCTCGTCCGACGGGTGTCCACCTCCACCAGATTCCCCTTGGCGAGCAGGTAGCGCAGGGCATTGACGGCGAACAGCGCCCACACCGCACCCATGACAACCACGGCGCGGGAGAAGCGCATGGTCTCCGGCAACAGCGCGTAAACCAGCAAGATAGCCACAGTACCCATCACAATGCCGCGATTAAGCAACCGCCGACGCACAGGTTTCTGGTAGCCGCCGCTGATCCAAACCGCCAACTGCCAAACCACGGCATACACCGGCAGGATAACGTAGAAATAGTGCTTGGGAAATGCCGAATTGCGCTGGAAAAGCACGTTGTGGTCCCAATATTTGGAGAGCGCGAACAGTCCGGCAAAAATGAGGATGAAATCGAGCAGCGGCAGCAAAATGCGGCTGACAATACGTTTCAACGCCGCCAACGCCGCCCGGAACCAAATCGCCGCGTCGATGGCGATGTTGAAAACCTTGGCGTTGTTGGCCGAGAAATGCTTCTTGGCGAAAATCTGCATCGCCTTGTAGAAGACGTAAACGTAATTCAGGCTGCCCTTCTTGGTACTCTCGCCCTTGTAGTGAATGATCCGCGTCTGCGGGAAATAGTAGTTCTTGTATCCGCCTTTCAAAATCCTGTAAGACAGGTCGATATCCTCGCCGTACATGAAATAGTCCTCGTCTAAAAGCCCGACCTCGTCGAGCACAGACTTGCGCATCATCATGAACGCGCCGCTGAGAACCTCCACCTCGTGGGTCTCGTCCTCCCCGATATACGTCGCGTGGTAGGCCCCGAACTTCTGCGACTTGGGGAACAGCTTCGAAAGGCCGAACAGCTTGTAGAAAGAGGATTTCGGGTAGGGAATCCCGCGCTTCGACTCAGGCAGGAACCGTCCCTGACCATCGACCATCTTCACGCCGAGACCGCCGCAGTCGGGAGTTTCGTCCATAAAACGGATGCATTTCTCGAACGTGTCCTCCTCCACGAGCGTGTCGGGGTTGAGCAGCAGCACATATTCGCCGGAAGAGACACGGATGGCCTGGTTGTTGGCCCTCGCGAAACCGACATTATCCTGGTTCTCAATTAGTTTTACGCTCGGGAATTTCGCCTTCACCATCGCCACGGAGTTGTCAACCGAGTGGTTATCAACCACAAAGATCTCCCCGTCAACACCCCGCATGGCCTTCTGCGCCGACGCGAGCGCCTGCTCCAAGAACGCCGAAACGTTGTAATTGACTATTATGACTGAGAGTTTCATAAACAACTTGGATTTATGTGCGATTGATACCCCCCTGCCCTGCGGGCATCCCCCCTAAAGGGGGGAATGGTGCTTCGACCGAGACATTTTCGTTTAACTACTAACTGCTAACTAATAACTGCTAACTAAAAGTACGCCAGCACGGTTTTCTTCGAGACGACTTTGTCGCCTTTGCTGACATTGACGATGGCGTTTTTAGGGAGGAACACATCGACGCGGGAGCCGAACTTGATCATGCCGACCTCCTCGCCCTGCTCCACCCGGTCGCCGACCTCAGGGTAGCTGATGATGCGGCGCGCCACGAAGCCCGCAATCTGCCGGAAAAGCACCTCGATGTCGTCGTTGCGGACCACAATGGTGTTGTGCTCGTTGTCAACCGACGATTTCGGCAACTTGGCCACCGCATACTTTCCAGGATGATAGGCCATATACGTTATCTCGCCCGAAACCGGGTAACTGTTGACGTGGACATTGTTGATGGACATAAAGATGGAAATCTTCAGCCGCTCGTCCTTGAAATACTCGTGTTCGAACGCGTTCCCCACATAGACGATAGTGCCGTCGGCGGGCGAAAGCACCCCGTCGTCCACCTTGTTGATGACCCGCGTGGGTACACGGAAGAAGCGCACGATGAGAATGCCCAACACCAGCATGATGGCGAAAAATATGACATTCACCCACCAAAGATGCGCCAAAAAGAGCACATAAAACAACGATGTCAGCAGAATTGTGACAAGGCTGACAATGATAATCAGCTTCCCCGCCTGATGGAATTTCATGCCGATCACCGAATGTTACTTTTTATACAGAATATAAGTGTGTCTGGGAACGTTGGTTTCCGAGGAAATAGTGACGAACTCGCGCGGATAATGCTTGTCGTTCATATAATGCAACCCCTCATAGCTGTAAGCAATGTCAACCACTTTGGAAAGGCTGCCGGCCACCATGGTCTCCACATGCTCGGAAGTCGGGAGGTTATAGTAGTAACCCTTCACGTCCGCGTAGGCGAAAGGCAGACCGTAGAAAGGATTGTACGATTTCAGGTCGTATGTGTACGTGTGGGTGACCACGGTCTGTGCAATGGGGAACTCCTCCACGTAAGTGGAGATGTTTTCGTAATCCTTGTGTTTGCCCGGGTCATAGACAAAACGTTTCACAGAATACATCATCAGGTCCTTGGATGCGCTCTTGGCGAAGATCTCCGCAATCTCCTCGAAATTGCCGAACACCTTGTCGTAAAGCGGGTGCTTTTTGCCGCTCTTCCAAAAATACTGGTCGTAGAACTCGCGGTCGTACATCTCCTCGATGTAGTCAATACGGGTTTTCGCGGGATCCTTCTTATCCGTATGGCGGTGGAAGGTGTAGTCCAACCGCACCGCGCCGTCGATGGTGTAAGTCATTTTGTCCAGCAAACGGTCAGTCCACTGGAGCGCGACAGTCTCGGTGTAATCCTCGCCCACATGCACGATCTGGCTGACAGTGTTGTCCTTGTTGTACGTGAACTTGAACGAATAGACACTGTCAACGATGATTTCCTGCAGCAATTTGTCCTTGCTGTCATAGACATAACGCTCGTTGGGATGGTCCCAGTCGCTGTTGCTGCGGTACCAGATCTTGCTGATTTTGCAGTTGGGATTGTAAATTTCCTCGTCGGGCTTGCAGGAAGTGAACGCGGCGGCGAGAATCACCATGACGAATAACGGTAACAGATATTTCTTCATAAGACACAATTTTTCAAAATACGGCGGCAAAGATAATATTTTTTCAATTAAGAATTCAGAATTAAGAATTAAGAATTTATGGCTGTTGGCTTTTGGCTATTGGCTGTTAGCTATTGGCTGTTGCCTGTTGGCTATTACAGGCTAAAAGCCAAAAGCTAATAGCTAAACGCCTCAAACCCTTCTTTCCTCAGTTTTTCCGCAATCCCCTCCAAATATGCCTTGTCGAACTTGTGGAGGTCGAGCGCCGGGGTTTCGCGGTCCAATGAATAGATGACGATGCGTTTGGGCCGGATGCGGCGGATGCGCGCCAGCCACTGCGACCATTCGGGATCGACGGAATTGTCGAACGCCCTACCCTCCCGCTCGCCGCTGAGGAACATCGTCTGGATGACGAGATTGCCCTCGAAGGAGCAGAGCTGTTCGGTGACCTGCTCGATATCGACCGGCACGATGGGCGCGTTGAGGGTGTCGAGCATCGCCTGGCTGCCCGCGTCCAGCTTCAGCATCGGGTTCTCGATGCGCTGCAGGGCAGTGATGATCTCGGGACGGAAAAGCTGCGTGGCGTTCGACAGGCAGGTGATCACCGCCTGCGGGTAATATTTGTCGCGCAACACGATGAGCCCGTCAATCACCCGGTCGAACCAGGGATAGAGCGTCGGCTCGCCGTTGCCGGAGAAGGTGAGGCTGTCGACGGGTATGTCGTGGGCGCGACAGTCCGCCAGTTTGTGCTCAATGGCCTCCATGACCGTCTCCAACGGATACGGCTCGCGGGCGTTGAGGTTCTTTTCCAACGTCCAGCCGCACTCACAATAGAGGCAGTTGAACGTGCAGATTTTCTCATCGACAGGCATGAGGTTGATGCCTAACGACTGGCCCAGTCGTCTGCTGTGTATCGGGCCGAACGCGATGGATTCCCAAAGAAAGGTGCTCATTTTATGGTTTATGGTTTAAGGGTTATGGGTTATGGGGGCCCCACACTGCGCTCCTTCGTCGCTTGTGTGGGGTTATTAGCGCTTCGCGCGTCTTGCCCCTTCGGGGCTGCTTAAGGAACATTCTTTATTGTTTATCGTATTTCACCACCTCATCGGAGAAGAACTCGAGTTGGACGCCGGCTTGGCGGAACATCTCTTCGGATTCGGCGCCGGCGTGGTATTTGTTGGCGCAGACCACGCGGGTGATGCCGCAGTTGATGATGAGCATGGCGCAGGTGCGGCAGGGGGTCATGCGACAGTAAAGGGTGGCGCCGTTGAGGGAGATGCCGAGCTTGGCGGCCTGGCAGATGGCGTTCTGCTCGGCGTGGACGGTGCGCACACAATGCTGGGTGACAGTGCCGTCCTCATGCACGGTCTGCTTGAGCTGATGGCCTACCTCGTCGCAGTGCGGCAACCCTTTGGGGGCACCCACGTAACCGGTGACCAGAATCTGGCGGTCGCGGACCACCACACAGCCGCTTCGCCCGCGGTCGCACGTGGCCCGCTTGCTCACCGTGTCAGCGATCTCCATGAAATACTCGTCCCACGAAGGACGTATATGTTTCTGATTTTCCATATCCGTTTTTTTTCGAGGCGCAAAAATACACTTTTTATCGGTTAGATCGGTTAGCGGGTTCGCCAATCAGTGGGGGACGATAGCCTGGCGAAAAAAAATTTTTCAACAAAGTGCAACCTTTTTAAATTTCGGTGTTATATCGTTGTGGTCAGACCACTTTGGAGATTTTTCTATTTTTGCGTCCGAATTATACAAAAGCAATGAACGGAACTGCATCTTTTTGGACAAGGGCTTACCAGCAGCACATTTCGCGGCTGATTGGCGTGTGCTATCGCTACACCCTCGACCGGGCCGTGGCGGAGGATCTGGCACACGATTCCTTCCTTCGGGCGATGGAAAAAGGAAACTTCTTCGACGGGTTCGGCAACTTAGGGAACTGGCTCACGCGCATCACCGTGAACAACACCCTCAACTACCTGCGGGACAACCGTCTCCAGAAACACACCGACCATAGCGTGGACGTGGACGACATTTCCGGCCCCAGCGAGGAGGCAGAGCCGGAAATCGGTGCCGATGACATGCTCGCGGCCATACGAAAAGCGGAGTTCACCCAGGAGGAAATCCTGGATGCCATATCACAAATCCCTGAAAGTCACCGTATTGTACTGAACCTATTTGTCTTCGAACGCTATTCGCACCAGCAGATCGCCGAAAAGGCTGTCCGGCATCACGGCCTCGGCGTCCTGCGCAGCGGCGGACAGCGCTTCCCGCACGGCTGCCAGCACTTCCCGGCCGGGAGACGGAAGATGGGCGGAAACGGGCCTGCGGTGCGGGCTTTTCTTTTTCCGGAGCAGGGCGACAAAATGCCCCTCCCCCCTGACCCGGTGCGGCCAGAGATGAAGGACGCCGTCCGGGGCCGCGGGCAGGCCCGGCAGGGCGAAGGGCACCGCCTCAAACTCCGGATGGCGGGACAGGAAGGATTCGATCTGATCATCGTTTTCCGGGCGGTTGAACGTGCAGGTGCTGTAGGCCAGCCGTCCGCCGGGCCGGAGCATCCG
>CACXUB010000055.1 GCA_902770735.1 uncultured Bacteroidota bacterium
CAGGCAGATTGCGATGGTGACGCCTGTCCGGACGAAGATGTCCAGGCAGTAATACAGTTCGTTGCGGGCGGAAGTGAGGGCCGCTTTCGCTGATGCGAGGTTCGCTTTCGCTACGTTGAGGTCGCTTTCGGCCAGCGACAGCTCAAATTCTGAAATAACCGATTTCTGCCGCAAGTTCTTCTTGCCGTTGTATTCCAACTGCGCCTTGTCCAAAGCGGCCGTCATCATCTGCACGTTGGCATTGGCCGACTCCACTGCCGCCCGACTGGGTGCATCATCGAGACGGAACAGCAGTTGACCTTCGCGAACACACTCGCCCTCTTTCACATACACGCCCATCAGATGCCCCTCCACACGAGGAATGATCTTGATGTCTTGGGCACCATGGATAGAAGCAGGATATTCCGCATTCAAGGTGTAATCCTGCGTCGTGACCGTGAGCAGCTCATGGATTTCGGGGGCGTTTTGCTCATTTTTCGCTTTATTCTGGCACGACACCATCAGGAGCAATGCCACCGCCAACACCAATAATCTATTGATTCTCATATAATTACAAAACCTCATTTCAATTCTGTTTAATAATGCAAAAATACCGCGCCGAAAGGGAACAAAGGTGTATGATGGTGAACCAGTATTGTATGTTTTCGGAACTTTTGTATTTTTGCCGCATGAATGTCACCATCCAAGAATATCACCACGGTGCAGAACTCGTGAAGTCCAACCTCAACGGGTTATGGCTTTGCCGTGTGTTGAAAGGCAACATGCGGGCACTTTTTGAGCAGAAATCGTACAAATTATCTGCCGGAACGGTGTTTGCTGTGCAAGAGGGCGCGACGTTCCGCGTGCAGTCGTCCACCCAAAATATGGTCGTGGAGGTCATGGTCTTTGACGAATCGCTGATGAATGTCGTATATGCTTTGCTTGGAGCGGAGGCCGACATAGGGACGCTGGAAACGGCCTTTTGGAGCGACACAACGCTGGAGGATCCCTTTGACCGAATGTTTGCCGCTGATTATGAGCTGCTTCGGATGGCAGTAAATCAGCCCGATCTCATCGCCCGCCACAAAATGATCACCGCCAGTCTCGTTCACCTGCTGCTTTCTATCTTCAATGCGATGGGAGAGGCCACAACTTCGTCGTCAGGCGACAACAGCAAACGTTCTCGTCAGCTGTTGAACCATTTTTTCGAGCTGGTCGGCGAAAACACTCCGTCAGGATGCCGTAATATCACCTACTATGCCGATAAACTCTGCGTGTCAGAGCGTTATCTCTTCAAAGTCTGCAAAAAGGAAACCGGCAAAACACCGAAAGCACTTATCCATCAGTTTTTAATCGGCCAAATCAAGAACGCCTTGTTGACTACCGAGATGACCCATCAGCAGATTGCCGACCAGTTCGGCTTCCCGGACCAGTCAGCTTTCGGGCAGTTCTTCAAGCGTCAAGAGGGGATGTCGCCTTCGGAATTCCGGAAGAGGTATAGGTGATGCGTGAAGGGGCAATGGTAACCTTAGTGTTTTATCCCGCATGTAAGTTGTACATGGCGGGATTTTTTGTGTTGTTAAATCGACAAATTTTCTACTTTTGCATTCCAATTCCAATAGAGCATTTTAAGTAATTACGAACTAAAACATAATCCCTTATGAAACAACCGATTAAAACGACCGAAGCCATTTTCCCGATGCCCGTTCTGCTCGTCGCCACCTACAACGAAGACGGCACCGTTGACGTGATGAACGCCGCTTGGGGCACAATGCTCGACCGCGACCGCGTGGCCCTCAACCTCACCGAAACCCACAAGACGGTGGAGAACATCAAGAAACGCAAGGGCTTTGTGGTCCACATCGCCGACGCCGCCCACGTGGTGGAGGCCGACTATTTCGGTGTGGTGTCGGGCCACAAGGAGAAAGACAAGTTCGCCAAAAGCGGTCTCACCGCCACCAAATCCTCATTGGTGGATGCTCCCGTCATCAACGAGCTACCCATTGCGATGGAGTGCGAATTTATTGAATACCAAGGCGATGACACTGGTCTGGGTGTTATCGGCAAGGTGCTGCAGACCTCCGTGGAGGCCGACAAGATGAAAGACGGCAAAGTGGATATCGACGCCCTGAAGGCCATCGCCTTCGACCCCTACACGCACGGCTACTACCTTGTCTCGCAGCGCGTTGGCGAAGCCTTCAAGGACGGGATGAAGCTGAAATAGCCTGTTGCGAAAAGATATTTCCTTGGATTTTATCATAATCCGACAGTTTATTTCTTTGGATTTTATCGAATTTTGGCGATTTATTTCCTTGGATAATATTATTTTTGTATTTTTGCAGTCCATAATATAAAGTTGCAAGTTCATGTATTATCCAAGACTCATAGACAGTTACCTCGCCGAATGGGCTTCCCGGAAATCCCACAAACCGTTGTTGTTGCGAGGTGCGCGCCAGGTGGGTAAATCGACTGCCGTGCACCATTTGGCGGGAAGCTTCGAAAGCTATGTAGAGATCAACTTCGAGAAACAGTCCTCGTATATCCCTCTGTTCCAAACGAAAGACATCGATGTAAAACAGATTGTCTCTCAGATGTCGGCGATGGCGGGAAAGCGTATAGAACCTGGCCGTACATTGCTTTTCTTGGACGAGGTTCAGGCTTGTCCTGAGGCCATTATGTCATTGCGGTATTTCAAGGAAGATCTCCCTGAACTGCATGTGGTGGCTGCCGGCTCATTGTTGGAGTTCGCTCTTGAAGAACTTCCTACGTTCGGTGTGGGGCGCATACATTCCATATTCGTGTTCCCGATGACTTTCGACGAATTTCTCATCGCCAATGGCGAACAGTTGCTGATGGAGGCCCGCGACAAAGCTTCCAATGCCCAACCGCTCCCACAGCCACTTTACGAGAAATTAGTCGGACTTCTGAGGACGTTCTTGCTCGTTGGCGGAATGCCCGAAGCGGTGGCCAAATGGGTGGAGACACACGACTACCTGGCTTGTCAGGAAGTGCAGGACGACATCGTGATAGCCTACGAGGACGATTTCCCGAAATACCGCAGGAAGATTGACCCTACTCTGCTTCGTCAAACCATGCGAAGTGTCGCAGCTCAGGCCACCAAGAAATTCGTCTATTCCGCAGTCGGGGGGAGTTACACTTCCACGGAAGTGAGGAAGGCACTGGATATGCTCACGAAAGCGGGAATCGTGATTCCCGTGACACATACCGCAGCCAACGGACTGCCGTTAGGTAGTGAGGCGGACAAGTCGTACCAGAAAATGCTTATGCTTGACACGGGACTGATGCTGCGACTGTTGAACATGACCACGGGAGATGTCTCGGAACTTACCCAGCAAATTCTGACCAGCGATGTCAACAATCTGGTTAACAAGGGGCCAATGGCGGAGATGCTTGCAGGACTGGAAATGCTGCATTACCGCACGCCGAATATACGCCATGAGATGTTTTACTGGCAAAGACAAGCGAAGAATTCTCAGTCCGAGGTGGATTACATCTCCAGCTATCGTCAGACCGTACTGCCCATAGAGGTGAAAGCCGAAATACAGGGCGGCATGAAAAGCCTTTGGATTTTCATGCGCGAGAAAAATCTCAAGAATGCCGTCCGATGTTCGTTGGAGAACTTCGGCGCTTTTGATTACGAGGACAAAGAGGCAGGCGGTATCCTCCGCCACGTGCAGATATGCCCGCTGTATGCCATTTCACGGATGGATGCATTGATAAAGGAATGCTATTAAGATTTCTCTCAACCTTTCAAAATTTCAAAGATTTTTCATTTTGTTCATTATAGTCAACAAGAATAATTAACCCAACGTATAATAGGAAAATCATTTTAATCCCCCAAAAAATATGACAACCCACAACATCAATACCGACCGTGTTTTCAGCATTTTCCGTGAGCTGAACCGGATTCCGCGCCCTTCGCACCACGAGGAGCGCATCGCCGACTACCTTTGCCAGTTCGCCGAGCGGCTGCATCTGGAGTACGAGCGCGACAAAGAGAACTGCGTGGTGATCCGCAAGCCCGCTACCCCCGGACACGAGATGGCCGAGCCCATCGTGCTGCTCAACCACATGGATATGGTCTGCGTGGGCATGAACGACCCGCTCAACGACCCCGTCGAGGCATACGAGGAGGGCGGCTGGATGAAAGCACGCGGCACCTCACTGGGCGCTGACAACGGCATCGGGCTGTCGATGGCGCTGGCCGTGCTCGAAGACGACCGCATCGTGCACCCCGCATTGGAGGTCATTACCACGACCAACGAGGAGGACGGCATGTCGGGTGCCTCGCAACTCAGCAAGGACTTCCTGAAAGGCCGCAAGGTCATCAACCAAGACTCCGAGGACTACGACACCATCACCACCGGGGCTGTTGGCGCCTGCCTGCAGTTCCACCGCATTCCCGTGAAACGATTGCCGGCGCCCAAGGACGGCCAGTGGCACCGCATCCGCATCGCCGGCGGATTAGGCGGCCACTCCGGCGTCGATATCAACAAGGGACGCTGCAGCGCGGTGGAGCAGACAAAAATCATCCTGAAAGTAATCCGCAAGGACGAAAATATCGAAGTCGCTGACATCCAGATTGGTGAAGCCAACGCCTCGATTGCGTCGTCGGGCGAGATGGTGATTTGGACCGAAAACAACGGGGCTTCCGAGTTCGTGAAAGAGCTGTTGGACAACATCAACCAGACGTTCCGCAGACAGTACGAAGGCACCGACCCGCACATCACCTGCACTATGGAGGCGTGCGAGAAGCGGGAGACGGTCATTCCCAAAGAGACATTAACGGCGTTGGTCCGTGCTTTGGAGAAGGTGCCGCAGGGCGTGGTGAAGATGAGCGCGGCGATGCCCGGCACGGTGGAGACCTCCAACAATGTGGGGCGCATCGTGGCGGAAGAGGACCACCTTTTCGTCTCCACCCACACCCGCAGCTTTGTTGACGACGACATGGCCGCGTTGAGCAAGACGATTGCCGCGACCTTTGCCGAAGCCGGCGCCGTTTCCGAGGTCGTGATGTCGGCCCCGGCGTGGCAGGAGGACCAGCAGTCGCCGTTCCTGCGGCGGGTCAGCGACACATTTCAGGACGTGCTTGGCTGGCGTCCCCGTATGGTGGCGATGCACTTCGTGTTGGAGGCGGGCTTCTTCGTGCAGCACTACCCCAGCATCCAGATCGCCAGCATCGGTCCGCGAATCGTGGAGCCGCACTCCACCAGCGAGCGCGTGGAGCTCTCGACCATCCACGACATCTGGCGGGTGCTGATCGAGTTGCTGGAGCGGTTGGCGTGAGGAATTGTCCTTAATCCTTTTCAAAAATATTCCAACGTCTTCTTCTTATGAAAAAGTTATCCCTTACCACCCAAATAGGCATCGCCCTGCTGTTGGCGGTGTTGGTCGGCGTGCTTCTGCGTAACCAGGCCGACTTCGTCAACACGTACATCAAACCCATCGGCATCATCTTCCTGAACCTGCTGAAGTTCATCGTGGTGCCGTTGGTCCTCTTTTCGATTATGGCAGGCATCTTGTCGATGAACGACATCTCCAAGGTGGGCAAATTAGGATTGCGCGCGCTGCTCTATTTCATGACCACGACCCTTTTCGCAGTGACGTTAGGATTGGTCGTCCCCAGCCTTCTCAGAGGTCTCCTGCCGACCATACGCATCAGCACAGAAACGGCAGTGGAAGTCGTCGAGACGCCTCACCTGTCGGTGATGGATCAGCTGGTGAACATGTTCCCGAACAACATTCTTGAGCCGGTGAGTTCGATGGCGATGATGCAGATTATCGTGATCGCCTTGTTTTTCGGCATCGCGATGGTGCATGTGGGCGAAAAGGGCGAGATGGCCCGCAAGGTGACGCTCAGTTTCAACGATGTGGTGGGCAAAATCTTAGAGTATATCATGGCATTGGCCCCAATCGGTGTGTTTTGCATGCTGACCCCCGTGGTGGTGGAGAACGGTCCGGCGGTGCTCGGTTCCTACGCGGCACTGTTGGCCTTGGCCTATTTCTGTTTCGCCGTACACGCTGGTGTGGTATATGCTTCGGCGGTGGGGTTGCTGGGCGGTCTTTCGCCGTTGAAGTTCTTCAAGGGGATGCAGCCGGCCATGCTGTTCGCCTTCTCCAGCGACTCGTCGGTGGCCACGCTGCCCTACACGATGCAGTGCACCGAGAAAATGGGGGTCAACAAAGACATCGGGCGGTTCGTGCTTTCGTTGGGCGCGACCATCAACATGGACGGAGTGGCCATCTATTTGGGTGTGGTCTCCGTGTTTATGGCCAACTGCTGCGGCATCGACCTCACGCTGAGCCAATACCTGGCCATCGCGTTCGCCTCCACAGTGGCATCCATCGGCACCCCGGGGATCCCGGGAGGCAGCTTGGCCCTGATGGCGATGGTGTTCGCCTCGGCCGGCATCCCTGTCGAGTGCGTGGCCGTGGCCGCCGGCATCGACCGCATCATCGACATGGGCCGCACCGTCATGTCGATCACTGGCGACGCCTCGTGCGCGGTGGTGATGCAACGGATTGTGGGCAGAAAGTTATGACGATTAACAAACAAAAACTTATGAATAAGAACTTTATCATTCGTCCGGCGAAGCCCGAAGAGGCGGGCCTCGTCCTGGAATTCATCAAAAAGTTGGCCGTTTACGAGAAATGCGCCGACGAGGTGGTGGCCGACGAAGCCACCGTCTATCACTCCCTGTTTGTGGAACGTTCCGCCGAGGTGGTCTTCGCGGAGGAAGACGGCGCGGTGGTCGGCTTCGCCCTCTTCTTCCACAACTTCTCCACTTTCGTGGGGAGAAAGGGACTCTATCTCGAAGACCTGTTCATCCTTCCCGAGAAGCGGGGCCGCGGCTACGGCAAAGCCCTGCTGAAGCACCTGGCCAAGATCGCCGTGGAGCGCAATTGCGGCCGTATGGAGTGGATCTGCCTCGACTGGAACGAGCCCGCCCTGAAGGTATATCGCAGCATCGGGGCCGTCCCGATGGACGAATGGACGGTGCAGCGGTTAGACGAGGAGGCGTTGAAGCGGTTCGCGGGGGCGGAGATGTGATGCCTCGTTTCGCAAATTCCCAACTGCAAACCGCTATTTTGTGTACCTTTGCGGCGTTGTTTTTACCAATTATCGCAAATGAAAAAGACACTGCTTTTCCTGACGGTCGTCATCTGCTTCTCCACCCTCATGGGGCAGCAGATGAACAAGATCCTCTATTACAGCCATCTCTACCTGGAATCAAAGGTCAACGGGAAAACCGCCCGGCTGGTCTTCGACACCGGATCCCCCTACACCTGCATCGACAGCATTTTCGTTGCCGACAGCAACCTCCAATACAGTAGGATCGTCGAGGGCAGGATGGGCGGCGCCGGAAACAGTCAGGAAACGGTACGGGTCATCGTCAACGAGCTGACTTACACCGTTTCGGGTCAAGAGTATGTGAGCGACATCTCTCCCATCATCCAGCTTAAACCCATCGTGGGCGATTACGCCGACGGCATACTGGGAATCGACAATTTGGACGGCAAAGTCATCACGATTGACTATTTGAACGAACAGATGGCTTTTGAAGATCAATTGGGTAGCACCGAAGGTTTTACCTCAATTCCCATACGCTATGAAAATAAACGCATCTATGTGCCGCTGACGGTTACCATAAGTGAGGGGAAAATCATCGAAGGGGAGGGTTTGATGGACCTTGGCAGCAGCGGCTCGGTGGAGTTGACAAGCTTGGTGGCTCAAAAATATGCTTTGACGAACATCACACCGCAGATACGATACTTTACGGCTGTCGGCGGTATCGGCGGGGCATCTTCGGGCAGCGATTTCAGGGCGAAAAGCGCCTCGGTGGGCGGCTTCACCTTGAACGACATTGTCATGGGATTCAGCAACAACACGGGCGGGGCACTCGCCAGCAAGGAATACATCGGCATTGTCGGCAATGACTTCTGGGAACGTTTCGATATGATCATCGACCTTCCGGGAAAGCATCTTTTTCTTAGGCCGAACACCAAGTTCAATGCCCCATTTGAAAGTCCCGTGCGGGGATTCTCCTACACCGACCGAAGCCGTACCCTCGGATATTGGATAGTCAACAGTCTGGCTGAAGAATCCAATGCCGAGAAAGCCGGTTTGAGAAATGGCGACCGCATCGCGGCTGTCAACGGACGGGATGTGAAGGGGATTTCTCTTGAGGAACGTAAGACCTTTTTCGACGGGCTGACGGAGATTACCCTTACCATCCAACGTGAAACAGGAACGGTGGAGATATCCTTCCCCTTCGACGAGCCGAAATTGTAAGGGACTCAAGCTTCGCAAGTATGCCTTAGACTGTTTGAGGAAATTTGTCTTTGAACGGAGGAGATTCCGCCAGTTCCTATCGTCACTGGCGGAATGGTGCGCCACATTCAAGAAAAAAGGGGAAAGAAGATGGGCGGCGGTCGTGAAACTTCAGGCAACGGCAGCTATTTCCCCGCCGCCCATCTTCTTCCCCTTGGTCTCATACTGAGGTGCGCACCATTCCGCCGCGAACGCAGTGAGCGAGCGGAATCTCCAATGGAAAATCACGAAAACACGCCAACAGCTGCAACAAAAAGAGCTTGCGAAACTTAAATAAGGGATAATTCAGAAAATTTTTTAGCCAGCCCCCCGCCGAAAAAGAGACTCCGGACACCGCCCTATCTCGGCACCTGATGGATGATCTCTAAAATGTTGTTGACGAACATGTTGATGGCCATCGCCAAGAGGATGACGCCGAAAAACTTGCGGATGATGAAGATCACGTTGGCGCCCAACAGCTTCTGGATTTTGTCGAGGTGGCGGATGACGAGGTAGTCGAGGATGATGTTCAGCGACAGTCCCAGCAGGATGTTGATGACGGCGTAATCGGCGCGGAGGGAGAGCAGGGCGGTGATGGCGCCGGGACCCGCAATGAGCGGGAAGGCCACGGGCACGATGCTCGCGCCGCCGCTGCTCGGCTCGTTCTTGATGATGTCGCGACCCAAGACCATCTCCACCGCAAGGATGAAGAGCACCAACGAACCCGCCACCGCAAAGGAGGCCGAGTTGATGCCGAAAAGCCGGAACAAGGCATCGCCGGCGAAGAAAAAGAGCAAGAACAGACCCAAAGCCGTCAGACAGGCCTGCGCCGCCTTGATGTCCTGGTTTTTCTCACGAATGCCCATGAAAATGGGGATGGATCCCAAAATATCGATGATGGCGAACATCACGATAAACGAGCTGAATATCTCTACGAAGTTGATGGTTCCGAACATGGCCTTTTCTTTTTGAAAACGGCTGCAAAAGTACAAAAATGTCAGATGCGGAACTGCTTTCCAATGCGTTGCATCTAAATAAAAAATGTACTTTTGCGGCCCTTAAAAAAATAACAAAAATGAAAAACATCACCTTTATCGTCGCCGCATGCTGTCTGATGATGGCCGCGTGCGCACAGTCACCCAAAAGTGCTGAAAACCAAAATTCTTGTCTAACTCTTGTCTAACTCTTGTCAAGTCTTGTCAGCCCGACAATAATAAACAAGCCGGTTGCGCGGCACAAATGAAAACTATGGACAGACGCGAATTTTTGAAGAAGGCGGCCCTCGGGGTGGCGGCAGTGGCGGCGACAAGCCTGCTGGAGCATCCCGCCGTGGCTGCGGCAAACGAATTGATCCACAATGAAACACCGAATAATATGAAGAAAATAATGGTTATCGACGGCGGTCCGCGGCGCAACATGAACACCGCCACCATGTTGGAATCCTTCGCCAACGGCGCCAAAGAGGGCGGTGCCGAAGTGAAAGTTGTCCGCCTCTACGACTTGGACTACAAAGGCTGCATGTCGTGCATGGCCTGCAAACTCAAAGGCAAAGCCTCGAACATCTGCAAGTTCAAGGATGCCTTGACCCCTGTTTTGGAGGAGATTGCCGAAGCCGACGGCTTAGTGCTCGGCTCCCCGATCTACTTCGGCGACGTGACCGGCCAGATGCGCACCTTTCTGGAGCGATTGGCTTTCCCGTGGCTCTCCTACAACGACTACAGTATGACAGCGCCCAAGAAGATGCCCGTGGTGCTGTTGGAGACCATGAACGGCACGCCCGCCCGCAACAACAGCAAGGGCTACGGCTTGATGGAGCACTGCATCTCCGCCGCGCTCGGCGACCCCGAACGGCTGGTTGCCTACAACACCTACCAGGTGAAAAACTACGACCGCTACGAACTGGCCGGCTTCTCCGAAGAGGCCAAACGGAAATACCGCGAGGAGCATTGGGAAGAGGACCTGCAGAAGGCCTTCGACGCGGGCAAGCGGATGGCGGAGAAGTAACCGCTTTCAAACATTAAGTTCACGCAAGGGTTTTGGAACTCTTGCGTTTTTTTTCAAAAAAAATCAAAAACATCGCCCACGATATAAATATTTTTTGTATTTTTGCATCGTGAACGATATAAATCTGCAAGTAATGGAATACAAGCAACTTAAGCTAAACAACCAACTCTGTTTTCGCCTCTATACGGCGGCGAGGCTGACCGTGGGCGCGTATCACCCCTACCTCGACCCGTTAGGCATCACCTATCCGCAGTATCTCGTGCTACTCGTGTTGTGGGAGCAGAACAAACAGCCGGTATGCGACATCGCCAAGCGGCTGATGCTCGACACGAACACCGTCACGCCGCTGCTGCAGCGCATGGAGAAATCGGGGCTGCTCCGGCGCACGAAAGGAAAAACGGACACACGCCAGCGCATTGTGTCGCTGACCGAAAAGGGAACAACCCTGCGCGAGCAAGCGAAGCACATCCCCGAATGCCTGATCGCGAACATCTTAGAGAAAATGGGTTCTGTGGAGGAGTTAACAACGTTAGTACCCACCCTCGACAAACTCATCGAAGGATTGAGTGAACGATAAATCGGTTAAACCCCAATAATCCCAAGTCTCAAGTCTTAAGTCTCAAGTCTCAAATCACTAATCACAAGTCACAAATCACAGATAATTCGAATTAACAAAAAATATCACTTAAAACAATAAAGAAATGGCTACCATTTATGATTTCAAGGCCCTGAACAACAAAGGCGCAGAGGTGGAAATGGCGCAATACCGCGGCAACGTCCTCATGATTGTCAACACCGCTTCCAAATGCGGTTTCACCCCGCAATACGATGGTTTGGAGGCGCTGTACAAGAAGTACAAAGACCAAGGTCTCGTGATTCTCGGTTTCCCGTGCGACCAGTTCGCCAACCAGGAGCCCGGTTCCGATGCGGAGATCGCGGAGTTCTGCCGCCTCAACCACGGCGTCACCTTCCCGCTGATGAAAAAGATCGATGTCAACGGCAAGGAAGCACACCCGATCTATGAATACCTGAAGTCGATGGCCCCGACTGAGGAGTACAAAGGCTTGAAAGCCAAGGCTTCGGCGGCTCTGTTCAAAACCATCAGCAAGAGCGTGGAGAAAGACAGCGACATCAGGTGGAATTTCACTAAGTTCCTCGTTTCGAAGGACGGCGCCGTCATCAAACGTTTCCCGCCCACCACAACGCCCGAGGATATGGAGGCAGACATTGAATCTATGTTGAAATAATTCGATTATGATCCTCTACTTTTCAGGCACGGGCAACAGCTTGGCCATCAGCCGCCACATCGCGGAGAAACTCAACGAAAAGGTGATGCCGCTCAGTCAGGCGGTGCATCAGGATTTGTCGCAGGAGCGGCGCATCGGGCTGGTCTATCCCAGCTACTGGTTCAACGCGCCGCGGGCGGTAACCGAATTGCTGCCGCGACTGCAGCTACCCAAGGAGGCGTACGTCTTCATCGTCATCCCTTGCGGCGCGCAGGCCGGCAACGCCATCCATACGGTTCAGAAACTGCTGGCCGACAAGGGGTTGCCGTTGGCGTACAGCCAGAAAATCCGCGTGCCCGACAACAGCGCCGTCGGCTTCGGGCGCGACCCCAACAAACAGGTCTGGAAGTTCGAGAAATATGCCGATCGGTTGGAGCGCATCACCGAGGAGATTGCCGCCGGAACGCATAGTCTTCACTACGCGTGGTGGGGACCGATAGGCGCGTTGTGCGCCCGTCCCGGTATGCAACACCGAACGCTGCCAATGCTCACGCCCGCCGTCAACGCTGACCTGTGCGTGGGTTGCGGCATCTGCGCTGACGTGTGCCCGCAAGGGAACATCGCCCTTACGGACGGCACAGCCCATTGCGGCGACAACTGCACGCAGTGCCTCGCCTGCGTCCACTTCTGTCCGAAGCAGGCTGTGGAACTCAACCGCAAGCCTACGCCCAAGCAGCACCAATACCACCACCCGCAAATATCGGTGGGGGATATGAAAAAGAATACACCTATACAATCTTGAAAAAAAAGAATTATAGAATATGACCTTACAAGAAGCCATCGTTGCCCGCCACAGCGTGCGGCAATACATTGAAAAGCCTATCGAGGCGGAGAAAGTCCAACAATTGCAAACCTTCATCGACGAGTGCAACCGCGAGGGCGGGCTGCATATACAGTTAGTGACAGAGGAACCCAACGCCTTTGCCGGCGGGATGGCCAAGTACGGCAAGTTCCGCGGCGTGCGCAACTACATCGCCATGATCTGCAAAAAGGGCGATGATGTGAAACTTGGCTACTACGGCGAGAAGGTGATCCTGTTAGCGCAAACGCTCGGGCTGAACACCTGCTGGGTGGGACT
>CACXUB010000056.1 GCA_902770735.1 uncultured Bacteroidota bacterium
GAGGGTGTGGCGGCCCGACAGGATGCCGACATACTGAATAGTATCATCAAGAAGACTGTTGTACACGCCATAGTAACCTGTCACAGCGCTGCTGGACAGATCCATGAAATCCGGGCACTGGGCTTGAACCGAGAAAAACAGAAGCCCAGAAAACAGGATGCTTAATATGTATTTCCCCGGATACATCTTTTTTAAATGGATTATATGTTGGCAAAAATACATTTTTTATACAAACATCAATTTATGCAATAATTATTGTTGTTTTACGTTATTCACGCCGGAAAATACAAACCTTAAAATTCATCGGATATGAAAAACAAAGCAGTTGTCATCGCGATTATCGCCAGCATCGGGTTGTTTTTGGCGGCCATAGCCATCGGCATCGCCTTTTATCAAACCAAAAAGCCGCAGAAAACGGTCTCTATCGTCGGTTTGGCGGAAAAGGACTTCACTTCCGACCTCATCGTGTGGGAGTTCAATTATTCGGCCAAAGATCCGGATATGAAACAAGCCTACACCAAACTGAAGGAACAGAACGAGATTGTGAAAGCTTATCTCAAAAAAGCGAATATATCGGATAAAGAGATTGATTTCAAGAAGATTACAACAGCTCCTACCTATAACAGCTATTATGATGATAACGGTCACTGGCGGGAAACCTTCACGGGCTATGCGGCCAAACAGGTGGTGCGCATAGAGTCCCGCGACATTGAGAAGATTGAGGCGCTCACCCGCGACATTGCAGAGCTGTACGACCAGAACATCATGATCAACAACAATAATCCGGAGTACTATTACACGAAGCTGTCGGATCTGAAAATCCAGATGCTGGCGGAAGCTTCGCAAGATGCGAAAAACCGTGCCGAAACCATCACCAAGAATGCCGGTGCCAAACTGGGTGACCTCAAGAGCGCCAACATGGGCGTGTTCCAGATTACCAAGCCCAACTCTTCCGAGGAAGATTACACCTGGGGCGGAGCCTTCAACACCTCCTCCAAGGAGAAACGCGCCAGCATCAACATGCGGCTAACGTATTACGTGAAGTAAAAAAAAAGCCCCGCGTCGCGGGGCTTTTTTTTACACAAACTCTTTCCCGAAATCGACTTGGATGTCGGTGACGTACTGGCGGATTTGCTGTTCCTCTGATTTCTTGCAGATGAGCAGCATGTTGTTGTTGTCCACCACGATGTAGTCTTCCAAACCTTGGATGACGACCACCTTGTTGCGCGGCATGTTGACGATGCACTTGTTGGAGTCGTACATTTTCACGTGGTTGCCGACCACAGAATTGAGTTTTTCGTCCTTCTTGCGAAGGTCGTAAAGGGAGCTCCAGGTGCCGAGGTCCGACCAGCCGAAGTCGGCGGCATAGACTTTCACGTTGTCGGCCTTCTCCATCACGCCGTAGTCGATGGATATCTTGCGGCAAACCTGATAGATACGGTCGATGAATTCCTCTTCCTGCGGGGTGTTGTAGAGCCCCACGCCTTGTTTGAAGAGGTCGTTGATGTCGGGCAGGAATTCCTCAAAAGCCTTGTCGATGGATGCCAGCGACCACATGAAGATCCCGGCGTTCCAGAGGAAGTCGCCGCTTTCGAGAAAACTCTTGGCCATTTCCAGCTCGGGCTTTTCCGTAAAGGTTTTTACCGCATACACAGAAGAATTTCCGGGGAAGACATCTTCCTCTTTGTACTGAATGTACCCATAGCCGGTGTTTGGGGAAGTCGGGCGGATGCCGATGGTCAGCAGGCAGGGGTTCTCGGACACAATGGCCATTCCTTTGCTGATCACATCGACGAAAACGTCCTCTTTTTCAATGTAGTGGTCGGAAGGAGCCACCACAATCACGGCGTTGGGGTTCTTGGCTTTGATTTTGTAGTTGGCGTAGGCGATGCAGGGGGCGGTGTTCCGGCGATAAGGTTCCAGAATGATCTGCTCGTCCGCAATCTCCGGAAGCTGCTCCCGAGTCTGGTCGTGATACGCCTTGTTGGTGACGATGTAGATGTTCTCTTTCGGGCAGACCCGGGCGAAACGGTTGAACGTCTTCTGAATCAAGGTCTGGCCGTCACCCAACACGTCGATGAACTGTTTGGGAGTGGTGCTGTTGCTCATCGGCCAGAAGCGTGCGCCCACGCCCCCGGCCATGATGACACAGTAATAGTTGTTATTCAGCATGTCGTTTTTTTTGTTGGTAATTTGATTATTCTGCGAGAATCATATTAACAAAGTATCTTTGTTTATGCTGCATAATAAGATGTTTTACGCTTCGCGTAGAAATCTTTGAAAATCTTAAATGAAATCTGAAAAAATATTTTCTTTGATTTTCAAAATATTTTCATAGATTTCTTGTCCGAAGGACAATCTAAAATATGATTAGACGCAGAGACAATGGATATGCAATTAATTCTCGTTCAGTGCTTTTACGCCCGGCAATTCCTTACCTTCAAGGTATTCCAACATGGCGCCGCCGCCGGTGCTGATGTAGGAGATGTAGTTGCCGAGGTCGTACTTGTTGACCGCCGCGATGGAGTCGCCGCCGCCCACGATGGAGTACGCGCCCGCCAAGGTGGTGGCCGCCACGCTCAACGCCACGGCACGGGTGCCCTCGCTGAACTTCTCCAACTCGAACACGCCCACAGGACCGTTCCACAGAATCGTCTTGGAATCCTTGATGACCTTCGCGATGTTCACGCGGCTCTTCGGACCGATGTCCAAAGCCTCCCAATTGTCGGGGATGTTGTTGTCTTCGGTCACCAAGATGTTGGCATCGTTGCTGAACTTGTCGGCGCAGACGCTATCGACACGGCAGACGAAGTTCACGCCGGAGGCCTTCACTTGGTCGAGGATTTCCTGCGCGACGGGCAGCATGTCGGGCTCGTACAGCGAGTTGCCGATGGTGAATCCCATGGCTTTTAGGAAGGTGTAGCTCAGACCGCCGCCCACGACGAGGTTATCGACCTTGGGGATGAGGTTCTTGAGGATGTTGATCTTCGTGGAGACCTTCGAACCGCCGATGATGGCCGTGAAGGGGCGCTCCTGGCCGTTGAGGGTTTTCTCGAGGTTCATCACCTCGTTGTAGAGCAGGTAGCCGGCGAAGGCTTTGCCTGGGAAGCAGCGGGCTACGGTGGCCGTGGAGGCGTGCTCGCGGTGTGCGGTGCCGAACGCGTCGTTCACATAGACATCGCCCAGACGTGCCAGCGCCTTGGCGAAATCGACGTCGCCCTTCTCCTCTTCCTTGTGGAAGCGCAGGTTCTCCATCAGCACGATGCTGCCGGGTTTGAGGTTCTTGCAGAGAGTTTCGGCCTCGGCAGTCAGCACGTCACCGCCGAAAACAACCTCTTTGCCGAGGATTTCGGACACCGTCTTCACGATGTGGCGCAAGGAGAACTCGTCCTTTGCCTCGCCTTTCGGACGGCCAAGGTGGGAGAGCAGGATGGCGGAACCGCCGTCGGCCAGAATCTTGCCGATGGTCTCTTTCGTGCGCACGATGCGGGTGACGTCGGTCACATTGAACTGCTCGTCCAACGGCACGTTGTAGTCAACGCGGATCAGGGCTCTTTCGCCGCTGAAGTTATGTTCTTGAATGGATTTCATAATTTTGGTATTTTGGTGAGTAAAATATTTCGATATTTTCGTCCGCGGGACGCGGACGGCTCCTACACCGCCACCTCCGCCTTAATGTGCGGGTGCGGGTCGTAGTTCTCTAACGTAAAGTCCTCGTATTGGAAATCGAAGATGTCTTTGACCTCGGGGTTGATGCGCATCTGCGGCAGCGGACGCGGGTCACGGGAAAGCTGTAACTTGGCCTGTTCCACGTGATTGGAGTAGATGTGCGCGTCGCCGAAGGTGTGCACGAAGTCCTTGGCCTTCAGTCCGCAGACCTGCGCCACCATCATCGTCAGCAGGGCGTAGGAGGCGATGTTGAAGGGCACGCCGAGGAAGACGTCCGCGCTGCGCTGGTAGAGCTGGCACGAGAGCTGTCCGTCGTTGGCGTAGAACTGGAACATCGTGTGGCACGGCGGCAACGCCATCTGATCGACATCCGCGGGATTCCATGCGCTCACGATGAGCCGCCGCGAGTCGGGATTGCGCCTGAGCTGCTCGATTAGACTGGTAATCTGGTCGATGACACGGCCGTCGGGAGCCTCCCACGAACGCCACTGCTTGCCATAGACCGGCCCGAGGTCGCCGTTCTCATCGGCCCATTCGTCCCAAATCGTCACATTGTGGTCGTGCAGGTACTGGATGTTCGTGTCGCCGCGCAGGAACCACAACAGCTCGTAGATGATGGAACGGAGATGCAACTTCTTGGTAGTCAGCAAGGGAAATCCTTTCTGCAGGTCAAACCGCATCTGGTAGCCGAAAATGCTGTACGTGCCCGTGCCCGTGCGGTCGGCTTTGTAGTGACCCTCGTCGAGGATTGTGCGCATCAAATCAAGGTATTGTTTCATCTTTTAGTTGTTATTACCTTTAGTTGTAATTACCTTATTTCGGAGTTTGTTCCCCCCTTGAGGGGGGCAGGGGGGATATTTTCCGAGAAAGTCAATTTCACGCCGGGACTTCGAGACTTTCGAGCACATCGAGCACATTCTCCAGACGGGTCTCCTTGACCTTCTCGATCTGGCCTTTGTCGCAGAGGGTGGCCATTTCAGGATCGATGGGAAGTCTATCCAACAGTTTGATGTTGAACTCTTTGGCGACTTCCTCGGCATTGCTCTTGCCGAAGACGGAGATTTTCTCGCCGCACTTCGGGCAGGTGATGTAGCTGTAGTTCTCGATGAGTCCGAGAATGGGGATGTTCATCATGCCGGCCATGTTGACGGCCTTGCTCACGATGAGGGAGACCAGCTCTTGCGGGGAGGTGATCATCAGGATACCGTCGAGGGTGATGGTCTGGAAGACGGTCAACGGCACGTCGCCGGTTCCGGGAGGCATGTCAATCAGCAGGAAATCAATGTGTTCCCAGATGACTTCGGTCCAGAACTGTTTCACCATGCCGGCGACCAGCGGACCGCGCCATAAGACGGGAGACTTCTCGTCGGCAATCAGCAAGTTGCTGGAAATCACCTCGATACCGGTTTCGGTAACGGCGGGATAGACGCCCTGCTCGCTGCCGCGCACCATCTCGTGGAGGTTGAACATTTTCGGGATGGAGGGCCCGGTGACGTCCGCGTCGAGGATGCCCACGCGGTAACCCTTGCGGCGCAACGCCACGGCTAACAACGAGGTGACGGAGCTCTTGCCCACGCCGCCTTTGCCGCTCACCACGCCGATGACTTTCTTAATATCGCTTAATGCATTCGGTTTCTCATGCAAATCTCTGCTTCCGCAGTCTTTCTGGCTGCATTCCTGACAATTGTGATTACATTCGCTCATAATTTCTTTCTGATTTAGGAGCGGCAAAGATACACTTTTTTAGTGAATGGTGAGCAGTGAACAGTGAGCAGTTAACACCCTATCGCCGCCAGCAGCCCTTCGCAGCCCTCCTGCACATCGTCCCAGGTGGCTTGGAAGTCGCCGGTGTACCAAGGGTCGGCCACATCACGCGGGTGGTCGGTGTAGTCCATCAGCAACGTGATTTTGTTATCAACATCTTGACCGACAATGCGTTGGATGTTCCGTCGGTTGTTCTGGTCCATGATGATGATGTAGTCGTAATAGTCGTAGTCGGCGCGGGTCATCTGGCGGGCGGTCTTGCCGTCGCAGGAGATGCCGTGCGCCGCCAGCATCCTGCGAGCCGGCGGATAGACGGGGTTGCCGATCTCCTCGCGGCTCGTCGCGGCGGAGGCGATCTCGAACTGCGCGGAGAGCCCCCGCTCCGCCACCTTCTGCTTCATCACGAACTCGGCCATGGGACTGCGGCAGATATTGCCGTGACACACAAATAATATCTTATAATTCATAATTCTTCATTCATAATTCATAATTCTTAATTCATAATTCTTAATTCTTAATTCTCCTGTCGTGCCACCACAGCTGCAAACTATTGAACAAGTTCTGCCAGATGATGTAAAAGGCCAAGAAAACAGACGACAGCGGCTGCAAGTAGGTGTTGGACATCCAGATGCCCATGGCGGTGTTCTTTTGTCCGAGGAGCTGGCCGCCCGCCACGGTGTCGCCGTAGCGGTGCCCGAGCCACTTGCCGAAGCCGAACTGGATGGCGCACATCACCACCGAGAAGATGGCTCCATAGAGGATAACATTCTCATTTCCACGACCTTGTAAGAAGATATAGTGGATGGTGTTGCCCAAGGTGATGAACAGGGCGACGGCCCAAAGGTAAAACGACAGATTGCGGTATTTGCAGAGCCATTCGTTGGCTTTCGGCGCCCATGCCTGCAACGCCAGCACGAAGAAAAAGGGGAAGCCGAGCGTGGGAGTGATGCGCCTCAGAATCATCAGGAAGGAGGACCAGAAGCTCAGCTCCGGGTGAACGCCGATGATGGTGAAATAGAGCGGCGCAGCGACGGACATCACCAGATTGCAGAACATGGTGTAGGTGGTGGTTGTCATGCGGTCGGCGCCGAGCATCGAAGAGATGACCACCACCGAGGCGGCCACGGGACAGAGGGTGCACATCATGAACCCTTGCGCCATGGTCTCGTTGCCCGACACGGCCCGCACCAGCAGGTATAGTCCTGCGCTGACCGTCAACTGGAAGAGTATCAGCCAGAAATGCAGCATGGAGAACCGAAGATGCCGTAAATCCACCGTAACGAAATTGAGCGTCAGAATGGTGAAGATGAACCAGGGCACCAGAAAGGAAATCCGGGCACTGGTACTATGGAATATCAGCGCTAACAGGATGGCGACGGGGAGCACATAGCTGCGATATTTCTGCATGACAGCGACTTACGGTTTTTCTTGGATGATTTATTTCGGGCGGCAAAGGTAGTATTTTTAGGCAAATGGGGAGTAGGGAATGGGGCAAGGGCCAAGGGAGTAGGGCCAAGTGAAAAAGTCAATTTGGGAAAAATGTATTTTTGCGCCGTTAGAAATAGTAACAAAAAGTAAAATCATGTCTGAAGGGAAGCGTTTGATCCTGGTTTATTTGGCGATCATCACGGTGGTCACTTTTTTCGCGTACGGCATCGACAAGTGGAAGGCGCAGCACAAACGTTGGCGCATTCCGGAGAGTGTTTTGTTGGGGTTGGCGGCCATCGGCGGCAGCGTCGGGGCGTGGTTGGGGATGCAGGTGTGGCATCACAAGACCCAGCACAAGAAGTTCAAGTACGGCGTGCCGGCGATACTGGCGGTGCAGGTGGCATTGGCGGTGTGGTGGCTGCTGAAATAGTTTTTTTCTTTATTGGTCCGCTTTTTGGCGCAGTCGGGTGGTAATTTTGCCGCGTTGAAATAAAAATAACTTTTTATGGGCACCGATATATCGCATATAGTAAAACATGATTTCAAACTGTTCCACGACAGGAACGCTTCGAGGGCATATTGTGAAAAGATATATGAACATTTGCGCAAGGAACTGTTGCTGGGAGATGGCGATCCCGAATGGGATGAACCCGGAATTCGGGATGATGCAGAAGATTTCTTGCGAATCTGCATAGCGGATTATGATATGGATTTTCATCTTTTGCCTGATTTCTGGGAGATTGAATCCTACGATCGGTATTCTTTTTTATTGAGGGGAGATGGGGTGAGAAGGAAGGCTTTCGATGTCGTTCGCGCACTCGGAGCAAAAGAAGCATGGCACGCCGAAGAATATTTTACATGGAATGGGGATGCTATGGAATACCCAGGTTGTAGTTTTGAGGAGTGGATGGCTTATCTTGAGCGCGAATATGAAAAGCCAATACAAGAGTTTAGCTCTTCCGATTATTGGAAATTGGGTCCCAAAGGTTTTTTAGACATAGAACCCGTATACCACGACAGTTTCAAAGAGTGTTTCGATGAGTTCGACCGTTTGCAAGAAAGCATCCCTGATTATCAACTGTTAGGAATATCCCGTGTGGGCGACCATTTCCTTCGTTGTGAGAAAAACGGGGAATTGTATTTGATTGACGAGCGTTGGAAAACTCCCCTTATAGATGCTCCTGTACAAACTTATTGGACATTTGATGGGTGTTTTGTAGTGATTAAAGACGGAAAATCGGCTTTGTATGATTCTCGTGGAGTTCAACTTGCTCCTTTTGTGAAGGGTGTTTTTAAATGGAAAAGAACCTACGATAAAGTTCAACGCGGTGGCATCAAGATGCATCTTGAAAGAGAAATTATTGAAAATGTCGAGGCAAAACTAAGTTTGACGGTATTTGAAAAATATGGATATTAATATTTGTTGTGCTTTTGCAATTGTGTTAATTATTTTCTTAAATGAGTAAAGTTACGGATTCTATAGAGGTAGTGTTGTATGTGTTTATATGTGCTGCGACCGGTTATTTAATTGCTACAGCATTTATGGATTCAATAGCATTGGGTGTTATTGTTGCCATCATTGGTGTCATTATTGTTGGCAAAACTAGTAAGCCAAGTTTTACCAAATCCAAGTCCTCTTCAACCAAAAATATTTCATCTACTACCTACGGTTTGGGAACGAATACGACCAAAAGCATTGAGCCAGGATACTTCCAACAGATTAGCAAGGCAGTGGATGACCTTATCTTTGAATACGACTTTGCCTGTAACTTGTCTGAATTTGCACAACAAATTGAAGATGAAGGATTTGACCTGAATATAAACGGGAAACCTCTTACAACTTCAAAAGAGAAGATTCGGCTTATGTTTTGGGTGGATATCGTTCGCTGCTATAGAGGGTTAGGCATTCCATGTGACTCGGTTAACAAATCCAGTTATGGTCTTTACGCTTTCATTGAATATACGTTTAGGGGAGTCCGATATAGATACGATGATTATCTAGAATTATATGACCAAAACTTCCACTCCCTCTCTGAAACCATCATCCAAGGTATGGCAGATCCCCATAATGAAATGCCTGACAAAGACGATGATTTTTTAATCGCGTATGTTTATGGCAAATTAGATGATAGTTTAAGGCAAAGATACATTGTGCGTCTTTATCGCTTTGCCTCCATTATAGCCAAAGCGGATAATGTTGTTACTGAGAAGGAAGCTGCTTGGCTAAGTTCCATTATGCAGATGAAGAGCAATGGTGTCAATATGGTAATCAGCGGAGAAGAGCAAGAGGAACATGTCAAAACGTATTCAGAAGATTTCGAATGGGATAGGGACAGTTGGGAACAAAAAGAAAAAATCACACAAGAGGTTTCTCATCAGGCAGAATTGCAGAAACTAATCGGTCTAGGCAGTGTAAAAACAGAAGTCGCTGAACTCACCAACTTCATCCGTATCCAGAATGCCCGCAGCCAAAAGGGGTTGAAAGCCTCCCCCATCACCTATCACTGCGTTTTCACAGGCAACCCCGGAACCGGCAAGACCACCGTGGCCCGGATTCTCGCCAACATCTACAAGGAACTCGGTGTGGTTTCGAAAGGACATCTGGTGGAAACGGATCGTTCCGGACTTGTCGGGGAGTATGTCGGGCAGACGGCGGTCAAAACGAACAAGGTCATTGACCATGCCTTGGGCGGAATCCTTTTCATTGACGAGGCCTACTCGTTGCTTGGCGGCGGCGAGGAGGACTACGGGAAGGAGGCAGTCGCCACGCTGCTCAAGCGGATGGAGGATGACCGCAAGCGGTTAGTGGTGATTCTCGCCGGCTATACCAACGAGATGAAGGCGTTCATCGACTCCAACCCCGGCTTGCAGTCGCGGTTCAGCCGCTACATCGAGTTCCCGGACTACCATGCCGATGAACTTTACCAGATATTCCTCAAGCAGCTCAAGGAGTTCGATTACACCATCACGCCCGACGCGGCGGCAGCGCTGAAGAGCTATTTCGGGGAGGCGGTGGCGCACAAGGACGCGAACTTCGGCAACGCCCGCTTCGTCCGCAACGTCTTCGAGCGCACCTTGCAGCGGCAAGCCAACCGTCTCTCGACAGAGGTGAACCTCACATCGGCGAAGTTGGCGGAAATCACGAAGGAGGACTTGCCGGAAGAATTCTGAGAAGAAAAATGCGTATGGTCCGCTTTTTGGCGCAGTCGGCTGGTAATTTTGCCGCGTTGAAATAAAAAACTATACCGAAATGAAAGAGAATAACAACACAAACGGCATTGGAGAAAGAATCAATGCAAACAACAGCCTTGCCATTGAAGTCTCTCAAAGAGAATTTGACGAGTTGCAGAAGGGTATCAAACACTTCGTTGATGTACCCGTCAACCAAGATACTTATCCTTTTGTATTAGAGAATATTGACGGGAACCTCATCTTAAATTGTGAGGAGATGCCAAGTTCATTCTTTGGCTGCTATTTTTGGAACAGAGGAGTGTTCCCCTATATGGTGAGGGGAAACATCAAATACATCATCGCTCAAAATAAAGACAAGACTTTATTGCTGATTAATACGGGATGCACCCCGAGGGTTTTAGACCGATATGATTTTTTAGAGGATAATTCGTTGAAAACCAATCCTAATGGGGAAGCGTGCGTCTGGTGTGTTCGCTTTGATGTGGAAATATTTAACGATACGGAAAAGGAACAGGACTTTCCCAACGATGATGAGGAATTTGAAGTAGAGAATGCCGGTATAGGTGAGAAGATACCCGGAAAAAACAAGGAAGAGTTTGACCCCGATCAAGGGCACGGCTCTCATTTGCAATGTGTTGACGAGAATGTCGATGCGTTGGTTGATGATTTTCTAAATGCGGTAAAATCTCTCAAAACATTCATCGGTAAAGCAGATGTGAAAGCGAAAGATGGTGATACAGAATACGAAACGCAGATTGTGATGCTTTCATCGGATGAAAAGAAAGACATAACATTTAGAACATTGTTGGAAGCCAAAGAAGACGGAAATGAATTGAAAGCTTTCTTCCCGTATGTTGTCAATGAGACAGGTGTACCCATGACCTTGAAGAAAATCTATGAGTTTTCGAATGGAATCGAAGCGATTCTTTGCTGTGATTACAACGATGAAATGGAGTTCCGATTCTTCGATATGGATTATCCGCTGCACAAAGCTGAGTACAAGATTGGGGAGACCTATAACTTTGCTCTGTCAGCCATCGCATACGATGCGGAAAAGGTTCCGGACAGCGCGATGTCGTTTGAAATAGACCCCGAGACAGTCGAAAAAATGCACAAAACCGATCCGTCAGTTGTTCATCGTGACAGCGATGGGAATGCGTTGCCCATGAAAATGAGCATGGAGATTTTTGTCACTTGCCTGCAACATGACGACCGCTACCCCGATGATGCGGAATTTTGGTCGCCAGTGAAATCCCGTGTGCGAAAAGTAGCGATACTCAATCGTGATTTTTATCGAATGGATATATCCGTTTATCATGATGAAGACGATGAGAATCTGATTATTCCTCTTGCGGCTCGAACCTCGTTTTTCAAGAAAAAACCGTCCAAAGCGGATTCTGTCCGCGGTTACCTTTGGCTGCAGGGAAGAAGGATTGTGAGAACGAGTGCTAAGTTCGAAAAAGATCCACACAATTATCCCGGCAACGGCTATAACGACGAGCAGCAGACCTTTATCCTGAAGTGGAATCCAGCCATATCCAGTATCTCGATGCAGGATCACGTTGACGGCATACAGATGATCCATACCGGATATTTCAACTGGAGCGTGTATGAGTGGGAGAGGGCCAAAATGGGCGACCGCTTTTACATGATACGGGTGGGTGAAGGCAACACAGGGGTTGTGATGAGCGGCATATTCACCTCGCAGCCATACGCATCCCAAGACTGGAATCCGAACAGAAACAGCCGGAAAATCTACTATATGGACATGAAACCCAATTTCATCGTCAATCCCGAGGTTCAGGCGATCATCACCACCGAACAATTGCAGGATGCCATTCCCGATTTTGAATGGCGAAAAGGACATTCGGGTCAACTTCTGAACTCAGAGCAAGCGAAGAAATTGGAGAAACTATTCGCGGACTACATTCAGAAAATGTTGGATGTTGATGACGAAACGAATGCGGCCATAATCAATGTTTCAAGACATATTTGAGATTGTGTTACATAAAACTAATCCATTATGTTTCAGCAAGTATGTCTCAAGTTGTTTGGGAAAAATTAGTCTTTGAATGGAGGGGATTCCGCCAGTTCCTATCGTCACTGGCGGAATGGTGTTCCGTATACAAGGAAAAAGGGGGAGAAGATGGGCGGCGGTCGTGAGGCTTCCGGCAACGGCAGATTTCCCCCCGCCGCCCATCTTCTCCCCCTGGGTCTCATACGGAGGGGCGCACCATTCCGCCGCGAACGCAGTGAGCGAGCGGAATCTCCTCCGGAAAATCATGGGAATACGCCAACAGCTGCCACGGAAAAAGCACTCGCGAAACTTGATTTTTCGTATTTTTGCCGCAAATATCAAATATGAATGCATCCGCACTTTTCAAACAATACGTCTGGCTGGTGGGTACCATCAGCCGCGCCGGGCGCATCACCCTGCGCGAAATCAACGAACGATGGCTCCGCACCGAGATGAGCGAGGGCGTTCCGTTCAGCCGTTCCACCTTCCGCCGGCACCGCGCCGAGGTGGAGGAGATGTTCGACATCATCATCGAATGCGACAACGAGAACAGCTACTACATCGACGACGCTCCGCGAGGACAGCGTGCAACGCTGGATGCTGGGCTCGCTCACCGTCAGCAACATCGTCAGCGAGGCCCGCGGACTGCACGACCGCATCCTCCTCGAAAGCATCCCGAGTGAAAGCGAACATCTGCGGACAGTGGTCGATGCGATGCGCGAAAACCGTTGTTTATCTGTCTGTTACAAGTGGTACGGCAAGGCCGAATCGAGTCAGTGGACGGTAGAACCCTACTGCATCAAGCTCTTCCGCCGCCGCTGGTACCTGCTCGGACGCCTGGAGGACGGCGGTTTTCTCACCCTCTCGTTCGATCGCGTCCAGGAGATGGCGATGACCGACAGGACGTTCGTTCTGGACAAGGATTTTGACGCGCAGAGCTACTTCTCGAACTATTACGGCATTATGCAGGGCGGAGACGAACCGAAACAGCGGATCGTGTTGCGCGCCTTCGGCAACGAGCGTTACGCCATGCGCGACCTGCCGCTGCACCACTCGCAGAAAGAGCTGACGGTCGGCGATGACTATGTCGATTTCGAGGTGAAACTGCACCCCACCAGCGACTTCCTGGCGCAAATTCTCTCTCGCGGCCGCTGGCTGAAGGTGTTGGAGCCGGAAGACATCGCTTTGAAAATCAGACGGATGCACCTGGAAGCAGCGGAGGAATAGTTTTTTTCTAGAAAAAAAATCCCATTGATCCGCTTTTTGGCGCAGTCGGGTGGTAATTTTGCCGCATGAAATTAAAAACGGCAAAATAATGAAAGAGAAAAGCAAATTCTATCTGGGCTGCCACTTGGCGGGCCGCAAGTATCACGAAGCAGACCTTGTTTGGGACCGGCTGCGTGTCGGGATGCCGTTGCGTTTGGAGCGCGAGGCCGACAACCGCTACGACCCCGAGGCCGTGCAGGTCATCTTCAACAACGACGGCGAAGACTTCCTCCTCGGCTACATCCCCCGTGGCGACAACCGCAGTCTCGCCCCCTTCTTCGACATGGGCCACGACAATCTCTTCGACTGTCGAATCAGCCGTATCGCCCCCGAGGAACACCCCGAGGAGCAGATCCAACTGACGGTGAGGATACGGAAAAAGGAAGAAATGGACGCCGAAATTGAAAAAGCCAACAATCGTTCAACACAAATAAATCGAAGAAAATGAGTGAATCGACCATAAAAGTAGTCGGCACCGGAAGCATACATGTGGTGCCCGATGTGACACGGCTGGAAGTTAGAGCAAACCGTGTATTTAAAACCTATTCCGAAGCGTATGCCTGTGCATCGGAAAATAGCACATGGATGGTGAAAATTTTGGAATACAATCATCAGCCAGGAAAGTTGGCTAAAACCATACGTCTTGAAATAGAGGACAATATGGTCAACGAGTATGATGAAGACGGTGATTACATAGGTAAGGTGCCGGATGGCTATCGGTTGACTCAAGAGATTAAGATTGATCTTGCCATTGACAATGTGTTGGTCAATAAAATTGTTCGGGGGGTGGGCAAGTTTATACAGGGAGCGCAGATCAAAATTGGGTACACGGTGAAAGACCCGCGACCGTCGCAGCTCAAAATGCTGGAGCGGGCTGTCCATGATGCACACGAAAAGGCTGCCATCATGGCTGGAGCCTGTGGCCGTGAACTTGGGGAAGTGAAGTTTATTGATTACGGATATAGCCATGTTACCGTTTATTCGCAAGCGCGTGAAATCCACGACAATGCCGAAGCCTCTGCCAGCACGGTCAGCAGTCTCGACATCACCCCCGACGACCTGGTGGTCAGCGACAACGTGAATGTGGTGTGGTGGCTGAAATGAATGCGCGTCGGGAAGGCCTCGAATAATCACCCCAATTCATAATGCGTTTCTTTCAATAGAAGTCGGCTTGGCCTGGTGATGCCTTATTCTCCGCAAAAAATGCGGCACAGTTTCAAAAAAAATTTCACGACAGGAGGTCTATCACCAAAAAAAGAATATCTTTGCAGACTACTATATTAAATACAATTTATTTATAGTCAAACAATTAAATATTATTATCATGATTAGTGTGAAAATGCAAGAGGCTATCAACGCCCAAATCAACGCGGAAATGTGGTCCGCTTATCTCTACCTGGCCATGTCCATGGACGCTTCGAACAAAGGATACAAGGGCATCGCCCACTGGTTCCACAAACAGTACGATGAGGAAATGGAGCATGCATTCAAGTTCATCCACTACCTTGAAAGCCAACAGGCCCGGGTGGAACTCAAAGCCATCGACAAGTTCCCGACCTCGTGGAAGTCACCGCTCGACATGTTCGAGGAGACCCTCAAGCACGAGAAAGTCGTGACCGGTCTCATCCACGACCTCTATGCCTTGGCCACCAAGGAGAAAGACTATGCCACCACCATCTTCCTGCAATGGTATGTGACCGAGCAGGTTGAGGAGGAGGAGAATGCCCAGGAACTCATCGATGCGATGAAGTGCGTCGGCGATGACAAGGCTGCCTTCTTTATGTTCGACAAAGGCCTCTCCAAACGTTAACTGCCAAAAAATGTTCCACAAAAAAACTTTTGCTCGGCACTGAATGTCGGGCAAAAGTTTTTTTTATAGCGTCGGATTCCCTTGGTGGATGTCAGTGCGTTTTTCCTGTTGGACTGTTCTTTGCGAATGGCACTGTCTTTGTGCGAGGTGGCTCTGTCCGTCACCACGTCGCTTCGCCGCGATCACAGATCTTCCGCACCAACCCCGTGACACACCAGCTCACAAAGCATACAGCCAGTAGCAGCAGCACTTTCGGGAGCAGCGAGAATGCGGGGAAGGACACTTCGAGGGAGGCGGTCTGAGCTGGTAGCAGCCATTGCGGATGTGACAACACGAGCACGATGCCGATGGCGCCCGTGACGATGCCCGAAATGAACACGGCCACCATCATCCGGCGGTAACGCTTCGTCTGCGCCTCACGATACCGTTTAGCATATTCCGCCGCCTCTAACTTCTTGGCAAGCTGCTTCATATATTTGTTGCGGTCGCCCATGTCCGGCTGGTATTGGGCGAACAGGTCTTCTATGGTGGTTTTCTCTTTCATCGTTCCAAAATTTGTCTAAGTTTAACTCTCCCTCTCGAAAGCTGCTGTTTCACAGCCAATTGGGAACCTCCCGTGATTTTCGCAATCTCCTTCACGGAGTAGCCGCTGACGTAGAACAGCAGGATGGCGCTCTTCTCCTTCAGCGGCAGCGTGCCGATAGCCTCGTACAACTCCTGGTATTGGAAGGCATCGTCGGCGCGCGGGCCGCCCGGCATCTGCTCCGCCGCGTCCAAGTCCGTCCGGCGGTTCCACCCCGACCGCTGGTGGTCTAGGAAGGTGTTGTAGGCGATCTTGAACAGCCACGTGGAGAACTTGGCCCGCTCCACGAACCGCTCCATCGCGATGTACGCCTTCACCATCGCCTCCTGCGCGATGTCCTCCGCCTCCATCCGGTCACCCTCACACAGGGCAAGCAGGAATCTCCGCAAAGACTCCTGCTCCTCCGAAACTAAGGCTATGAATTGTTCTCGTGTCATTCGGAGATTTGTTGCTCGGTTATCCGTTTCTCTTCAGTCTCTATCTCACTCTGTAGCATCTTCTTGCTGACAAAGTAATGGATGATAAGGGCTATGCCTACGGCCGTCAAGACGCCGCCTCCGACTACTCCGGTGGTCTTATCCCCTAAAAACACAAAACCAAACAAATGGGTGAAGAAGAGGACTATACCGGTTAATGTGCAGATACAGCCGCCCAAAAGTTTTTCTAACAGTCTTTCTTTCAGGGATTTCTTGCCGTCTTCCGACGACATGTCCAGTTTGTCTAACACTTCGGCCGGGTCAAGATCTGGGTTTTTCTCCAACAGGGCCATCAGAATTTCCGTCTTCTTGTCGATTTCGTGATTTTTCCGCTTGTTGGTCAGCAACAAGATCACCAGTGGTAATGCGATGCAAACTCCACCGATTACGAGTACCACCGCGAGGACATCTATGATTTCTTCCATGACTATTTATTTTTTAAGGTTATACAATTCTGTTCATTATCGAATCGATTCAACTGTTAAACGGATGAGGTGGACAAAAGGTGACATTTGAGGCGAAAAAAATTGTACCTTTGCACCCGAATAGAAAAGCGTGTAAATGAACGAGGTAAAGGTTATTGAAATCAAAAAGAGCGTCTTTGCAGAGAATGAGAAAGATGCTGATGCTCTTAGAGTTGAATTGAAAAACAAAGGGGTGTGTCTTCTCAATTTGATGTCTGCTCCCGGAAGCGGCAAGACCACCACACTTATCCAGCTAATCAACAGGATCAAAGACAAAATCCGTGTTTCCGTGATGGAGGCCGACATCGACAGCGACGTGGATGCGGTGAAAATCAAGGAGGCCACCGGTGTGCCGTCCATCCAGCTGCACACCGGCGGCATGTGCCACCTTGACGCGGAGATGACCCGCCAGGGACTCGACAATCTCGACCTTGAAAACACCGACCTTGTCATTCTCGAGAATGTGGGCAACCTGGTCTGTCCCGCCGAGTTCGACACCGGTGCCACCTGCAACGCGATGATCCTTTCCGTGCCCGAGGGCGACGACAAACCCCTCAAGTACCCCCTCATGTTCACCGTCTGCGACCTCGTCATCATCAACAAAACGGATGTGATGCCCTATTTTGATTTCGACCTGGAGCGCTGCAGGAAGAACATCCTCATGCGCAACCCCCACGCGACCATCATCTCCGTCTCCGCCAAAACCGGCGACGGCATGGACGCACTCGCCGAATGGATCCGGGGAAAAGTGAATGTTAGTGAGTTGCGCTGTTGATTACTTCGTGTTCATTACTGCGTGTTAATTATTTCATGTTGATTACTGCGTGTTAGTTAGTTGATGTTAGCTGGTTAATTGATGTTATGAAGATTTATAATTTTGAAGATTTAGTGGTTTGGCAATTGGCAAGGGAACTTGTCAAGGATATTTATGCTCAATTTGCTACAAGTAAAGATTATGGCTTCAACAATCAGATTCAGCGAGCAGTAATTTCCATAATGAACAACATTGCAGAGGGATTTGATAGAAGTAAAAATGCAAAAGACAATAAACAACTTTTAAGTTACCTGAATACATCTTACGGATCTTGTGGAGAAGTGAAAAGTATGTTGTATGTGGCAGAAGATTTAGAATATATACATGCTGATATAGCCAAATCATTACGCGAACGTTGTACGGATTTATCTATAAAAATAACATCTTTCATGTCTCATCTCCGCAGCTATGACATTAACAAAAATAACAAAAACAACAGCGAAGCTAACCAACAGCCGCAGGCTAATCAACAGCGAAGCTAACCAACAGCCGAAGGCTAATCAACAGCCGCAGGCTCACCAACAGCGAAGCTAACTAACACGAAGTCACCAACAGCCGCAGGCTCACCAACACGAAGTAATAAACACGAAGTAATAACCGTTATGCCCGAAATGTCCACCAAATTTGTCCCGAAACACAAAGGGGACAAGAACCCGAACCCGAAGCTTCTCAAGCTGGTTCGTCACATCACCGATCGTATCCCCGGTAAAATCAAGATGGATACCGACGCCCCTGAGTATTGGGGTCTTGCCTGCATCTTCGAGGACGAGATGGATGCCGTCACCCGTGAGGCCGCTCTGGATCTGATGCTGGATATGCTGCCCGGCAATCCTTTCCGGGTGCGCAAACATTGGACCAATGCGCAGCTCCACGAGCTGAACAGCCAAAAACATTACACTCCTGACGACAAGTCCTTCGACGAACTGCTGGACCTGATGGCCCGCATGGGAGTCATGGAGTACGACTATGGCGACAAATACACCAAAGACGGGCCCGTTCCCGGTACTACCTACGAAAGGAAAGACCGTGTGTATTGGGTGCCCATGTTCGTCCCCGGCAGTGCCGAATACACCAATATGAACGAGGAACTCATGAAGAAACACCCGGA
>CACXUB010000057.1 GCA_902770735.1 uncultured Bacteroidota bacterium
GCCGTTGTATTGGCAGATGGCCGCGATGACCATGAAGACCTCCCCGTCGAAGGCGAATCCTCCGTCGGCCGTGACGTTGATGGGCGTGGGCTTGTGCGTGAGCAGCGACTTCAGCAGGGAAAGCACATACACGGAGGAACCTCCGATGCGCGGACGGTGGTAGGTGACGTCGTAGATCACGTCTGCATCGAAGCCGAAGCCCGCGATGTTGATGAAATATCGGCCATCTGTTTGTTTGTCAGGTGTTTGTGTGGTCACTTTCCCGATGTCGTGTTGTATGAAATATCCTTCGCACCACATATCGATCACTTCCGCGATGCTTTTCGGGTAGTGGTGGGTGCGCACCCAGTCGTTGCCGCGGCCCAATGGAAGCACCGCTAAAAACACCTCTCCCGGATTGGCAGTGGAGGTGAAGATGCCGTTCACCACTTCGTTGATGGTGCCGTCACCGCCAGCGGCCACGATGTGCCGTATGCCATTGTCGCATAGTTGTTTGGCTGTGGAAACCCCTTCGCCGGGCGCTCGCGTGATGTGCAGCTCGTAGCGTATTCCTCGGTGTTCCAAAAGTTCGGCGACAGGCCGCCATTTCTGTTCGCATTTCTTTTCGTTGGCATTCGTGTTGAGGATGATATGCCAGAGGTGGTCGTTTATTGTATTGGAGATCATTTTTTTGAAATCAGGTCGAAACAAAATACTAGTTAGCAGTTAGTAGTTAGCAGTTAGCAGTTAGTAGTTAGTAGTTAGCGGCAGGTTTCAGATTTTGTCCGATATTGTCACGTTGTCTGATGTTCTAATGTTGTCTGACGGTATCTGGCAACAGCTAATAGTTTCGACTAATGCAGAAAATTACTTATCCCACGGAATAACTTCTAACTTCTAACTTCTAACTCCTAACTCTCAAGTACCAGTTTGTAGTCAGCGGGGAGTTTGAAGTCGCGGACGAAGCTTTCGGGGTCGATTTTCGCGGCGAAGTTGAAGAAGTCGGAGTAGAAGACCTTGTCTCTCTCGAAGATGCGGATGTTGAAGGGGGTCTTCCCCGGGTGTTTTTCCAGCATCTCTTTGATGTGCAGGGCCAGGGCGCCCGTTATCTCACCTAACTGGAGCTGCAGTTGCACGCCCTTGCAGAGTTTCTCATAGACTTCGTTCAGCGGGTAGATATAGACGGGGTTGACGTCGTAGCGGACCACTTGCTGTTGCGTGTTTTTGTCGATCCAGGAGTTCTGTTTCACGGAGGCGTTCACGAAGACGCGGTTGCCGACCTTCAGCAGCCATTCATATTTTTCGAAGTTGGAGCCGCGCAGGAACCAGGTCCAGGTGCCGCTGTTGTCTTCCAGAATCACTTTGCCGTAAGGGTTTCCGTTTTTCATCGTGCCGCTCATCACGCTGCTCACGATGCCGGCCGTCATCACGCCTTTGCCGCTTTGCACGATGTGGGAGAGGAAATCCGTGTCCTCCATCATTGACATGTCGGCGTTCGTGTAGCTGTCGATGATCACTTGGTACTCCTTGAGCGGGTGACCGGAGATGAAGAAACCGGCGACCTCTTTCTCGTATTTGAGCTGGTCGTAGTAGTTCCACGGGTCGCACTGCGGGAACACGAACGATTCCTGTGCGGTGTCGGCGGCATCCTCGGACATCTCCGCGAAGATGTCGATCTGCGTGGCGTTCTTCTCCTTGGAAGAGGCGCGGGAGATGAGCATGTCGATGGTGTTGCGGCCTTTGTCGTTGACGATGAAATACTGTGCCCGGTGGATGTCGGGGAAGCAGTCGAACGCGCCGGCGTAGGCCAACGATTCGAGGCAGCGTTTGTTGCAGCTGGCGAGGTTGACGCGCTCGAAGAAGTCCATGATGCTCGTGTAGGGGCCGTTGGCGTTGCGCTCCGACACGATGCTGCTCGCCGCGCTGAATCCGACGCCTTTCAACGCCGCCAGACCGAAGCGGATGTCGCCGTCCTTGTTCACGGTGAAGGTCTCGTCCGACTCGTTGATATCCGGCCCTTTGACGGTGATGCCGCTCTTCTGACAGTCCTCGATGAATGTGGTGATCTTTTTGATGTCGGTGACGCTGTTCGTCAAGTTGGCAGCCATGAACTCGGCCCGATAATGCGCTTTGAGATAAGCTGTTTGGTATGAGACCCACGAGTAGCAGGTGGCGTGTGACTTGTTGAAGGCGTAGGAGGCGAATTTCTCCCAGTCGGCCCAGATTTTCTCCAACGTCTTCTCGTCGTGGCCGTTGGCTTTTCCGCCGCTGATGAACTTGGGTTTCAGCGCGTCCAGCTTGTCTTTCAGCTTTTTGCCCATGGCCTTACGCAGGGTGTCGGACTCGCCGCGGGTGAAGTTGGCCAAGAGTCGCGACAGCAACATCACCTGTTCCTGATAGACGGTGATGCCGTAGGTGTCTTTCAGGTACTTCTCCATGACGGGGATGTCGTACTCGATTTTCTCGCGCCCTTGTTTGCGGTCGATGAACTGCGGGATGTAGTCCATGGGGCCGGGGCGGTAGAGGGCGTTCATAGCGATGAGGTCCTCGAAGGTGGAGGGTTGCAGCTCGCGCAGGTACTTCTGCATGCCGGCGGATTCAAACTGGAATGTGCCGACGGTGTCGCCCTCGCAGTAGAGCTGGTAGGTCTCGGGGTCGTCGAGCGGTATATGGTCGATGTCAATGTCTATCCCTTTGGATTTCTTGATGTTAGAGATGGCCTCCTTGAGGATGGTGAGCGTGGAGAGGCCGAGGAAGTCCATCTTGATGAGGCCCACGTCCTCGATGACGGAGCCTTCGTATTGGGTGACGATGATGTCCTTTTTCTCCTCCTTGTCCTCCACGGTGGAAAGGGGCGCGAATTTGGTGAGGTCGTCGGCGCCGATGATGACGCCGCAGGCATGGATGCCGACTTGGCGCACGGTGCCTTCCAACTGGCTGGCGTAGTGGATGATGTCGTGGATGCGCGGATTGCTGTCGTAGGCGGCCTTGAATTCCGGCACATTCTCGAGGCAGGTCTTGATGTTGACTTTCGGGGCTTTGTGCGTCTTCGGGTCTTCCGGAAACTTGACCGGAATCATCTTGGTGAGCCGATCCGACTCGGGGATGGGCAGGTCGTGCACGCGGGCCACGTCCTTGAGGCTCGATTTGGTGGCCATGGTGCCGTAGGTGATGATGTGGGCGACTTTCTCCTTGCCGTATTTCTTGGTAATCCAGTCGAGGATCTTGTAGCGGCCCTCGTCGTCGAAATCGACGTCGATATCGGGCAGGGAGATACGGTCGGGGTTGAGGAAACGTTCGAACAGGAGGTCGTATTTGAGGGGGTCAACGTCGGTGATGCGCAGGCAGTAGGCGACCACGGAACCGGCGGCGCTGCCACGTCCGGGGCCCACGGAGACGCCCATGTTGCGGGCCGCCGCGATGAAGTCCTGCACGATGAGGAAGTAGCCCGGGAAGCCCATGTTGCGCATCACGCTGAGTTCGAACTCGATGCGTTCCAATATTTCGGGATCGACGGGGTCGCCGTAGCGTTGCACCGCGCCCTCCATGGTGAGCTTGTGCAGGTAGTCGGCCTCCAGTTTGATACGATAGACGCGCTCCAGGCCGCCCAGCTTCTCGATGCGGCCTTCGCCGCCCTCGCCGTTTTCGAACTCGGCGCGGAGGTCTTCCTCGGTGAACTTCTGTTTGTAACTCTCCACCGTGCCGAACTCCTCGGGAATCTCGAACATCGGCATGATGGGGGCGTGTTTCAGCGCGTAAGTCTCCACCTTGTCGACGATTTCCTGCGTGTTGGCTAATGCCTCGGGCACGTCGGAGAAGATGGCCTCCATCTCCTCGGGCGTCTTCAGCCATTCCTGCTTGGTGTAGTGCAAACGGTCGGTGTCGGTGAATTTCTTGCCGGTGCTGAGGCAGATGAGCCGGTCGTGGGCCTCGCCGTCCTCCTCGTTCACGAAATGCACGTCGTTGGTGGCGATGACCTTGGTGTTCGTCTCGGCGGCCAGGCGCAGAATGCCTTCGTTGGCGATTTTCTGCTGCTCATAGACGGTGCGGTCGCCGCCGGGCTTGTCGGTTTTATGTCGTTGGATTTCAAGATAATAGTCGTCGCCGAAAAGGTTCTTGAACCACATCACGGCCTCCTTGGCTTTCTCGTAGTCGCCGTTGGTGATGTTTTTCGGCACTTCGCCGGCAAGGCACGCGGAGGAGACAATCAGCCCTTCGTGGTACTGCTCCAACAGTTCGCGGTCGATGCGCGGACGGTAGTATTTGCCGTCGATCCAGGCCTGCGAGATGATTTTGCAGAGGTTGTGGTAGCCGGTTTCGTTCTTGGCGAGGACGATGAGGTGGTAGCCACTGCCGTTCTCCTTGTGCTCGTGCACGAGACGGCTGCCGGTGGGGTTGGTGTTGGTCTTGCGCGCCACGTACGCCTCGCATCCGAAGATGGGTTTGAAGATTTTCTGTTTTAAATCTGCGATTTTCTGCTGCGCTTCGGCAATCGCCGCTTCGTCGGTGAGTTCCGCCATCTGCTTCTCCAGCGCCTTGATTTCATCCTTCACTTTGCCGTTCTTCTTGCCTACCACATCGGAAAACTCCTTGATGCCGTACATCACGCCGTGGTCGGTGACGGCCATGGCGTTCATGCCGTTGGCGAGGCATTTGTCCACCAATTCGCCGATGTCGGACATGCCGTCGAGGATGGAATACTGGGTGTGCACATGCAGATGCGTGAACTTGTTCATAGTCAGTGGTTTTGGTTTTTCTTGAATGTCCATTAGGGAAATGGCAAAGATACGATTTTTTGGTTTAGTAGGTTAGTAGGTTAATGGGTTAGTAGGTTAATGGGTTAATGGGTTAGGCATGGTGACCGCACCAAAATTCCACTACGACTTAGACATAGACATAGACTAATGACAATGACTTTGGCTGTTGGCTATTAGCTATTGGTTTTTCGCTTTTCACCAAAAAAACATTAAACCTTAAACGCTAAACCCTAAACCCTAAACCTTAAACCTCATTAACCATTAAAAAAGGGAACCCTTCCGGATTCCCTTTTTGTCTGATTGTCTCTGCAACGGGATTAACGGTACAAGATCACGTTGCGGCTCTTGTCAACCGTGAAGTCGCCCCATTCCTCGCGGATGTACTGGTCGCCGACCACGATGGCGGCGGGCAGGTTCTTTTTGACGGTGACTTTCACGTTCTCGGAGTAGTCGTCGCCGATACGCAGCTCTTCGAGATAGAGGACTGCGCCTTCGATGATGCTACCGTCTTCTTGCTTAATGGCGCCGGCCTTCTCTTCGAAGTCTTCCAAGCTGATGAAGGACTCCTTCAGGAAGCGGGTGGCGTCGGCGTAGTTCATGAAGATCTCCTCGCTGTTGTCGCCGATCTGGAACTGCAGGGATTTGCTGTTGGCGTAGCAGGTACCCGTGACCTTGTCGCCATCGATGGTGACGGGCACGGTGCGCTCTTGGACGACGGCGATGCCGGTGGGCACCTTCGCGATGGTGTCGTTGGTGGGCACGTAGTCGTCACGCAAAATGGTGAACTCGGTACGACGGTTCAACTGGTGGGCAGCCTCCTGCTCCGGTTTCGACGGCAACGAGTTGATGTAATCCTCGGTCAGGTAAGTGCCTTTGGCGAAGAAGTATTTCTTACCGTTGTAGGTGGAGTACATGTCTCTGTCCAGACGGCGCGGAACACGCTCACCGTAGCCTTTCGGCACAATACGGTCGGCGGCGATGCCTTTCTCCAAGACGAGGAAATCCACACAGCTTTGGGCACGCTTCTGGGACAGCACATCGTTTTTCTCCTCCGTGTCACGCGCGTCGGTGTGGGAACGCAATTCGATCACGATGGTCGGGTTTTGTACCATAATATTATATAGGTACATCAGAGAGTCTTTGTATTGAGGCTGCAGGGTCCAGTCTGCCAGCTTGTACTGCACTTCGGGCAGCACGATAGGCTCCTTCGGGATGGGCTCGAGCATGAAGTCTTGCTTGAGGTCGGTGTTCTCGGTGAGGCCGACAGTGGTTTGTTTGGCGGTGTTGCCACGCTCCCAATAGCCACTCTTTTTAATCTTGATGTCATAGGTGGTGGAGCCGAGGATCTTGGCCTTGTCGAAGTGGTAGTAACCCTTCACGTCCGTGGTGGTCTTGAACGAGGAGCCGTCGGAGCCGACGAGTTCAACTTCCACGCCGTCCATGTACTGACCGTTGTTCTTGTCGCGGACGTAACCGGAGAGCGTGAAGACGATCGGGCGGAGGAGGAAGTAGTAGATGTCGTCGCCGCCGCGGCCGCCCTGACGGTTGGAAGAGAAGTAGCCCTTCGCGAGGTACGGGGACTTGGACTGCGGGTCGATGGCCTCGTTCTCGTCGAAGATGATGCCGATTTCGTCACCGGGGGAGTTGATGGGGACCATCAGGTTCTCGGGGTCGCCGAATTCGCCGTTCTTGACATGGGAGACGAAGAGGTCGAGGCCGCCCAAGCCGGGATGTCCGTCGGAGGAGAAGTAGAACTCCTCTTCGTTGCGCCACACCGGGAAGACTTCCTGACCTTCAGTGTTGATCTTCGGTCCGAGGTTGGTGATATTGGTGAACTTGCCGGTCTTCTTGGTGCGGGTGGCCGTGTAGAGGTCGTAGCCGCCGTAGCCGCCGGGCATGTTGGATGCGAACCAGATGGTGAGCTCGTCTTCGGAAATGTACGGGTGGACGTAGTTGTAGGAGCTGTCGCCGAGGTCGATGAGTTCGGCTTCGCCCCACGCCTTGCCTTTCTTCATGGACTTATAGACGTAGCAGCCCTGCACTTTTTTCTTGTCTTGCGGGCATTTGGTGAAATAGACGACGGAGCCCTTGCGGTTGGCGGAGGCCTCGCCCTCGTTCACGCCGGTGTTGAGGGTGCCGCCCTGGTCCATGGCGGTCACGGGCGACCATTCGCCGGGCCAGTCGGTGTTTTTGCTCTTGGGCTTGGTGGAGATGTAGATGTCGGAGAAAGCGCCGGCGGTCCATTGGTCGGTGCCCTTGCCGACGGAGCCTTCGCGGTTGGAGGAGAACATGATGGCGTTGCGCTTGTCATAGTTGGCCCAGCGCGGTGCCCATTCGTCCTCCTTGGTGTTGAACTTTTTGAGGTTCTCCACCTCGTAGCGGGTGGGGTTCTCGTTCCACATCTTGGCCTTGTTGCAGCCGTCGATGCGCATGTCGATGCGCGGGTCGTCGGAAACGCGCTTTTTGTAGTTGTTGTAGTATTTCAGGGCCAGGTCGTAGTCGCCGCGCAGGTTGTAGATGCTGCCTAAGTGGAAGAGTATCATGGGGTTGTCCTTCTGATAGTTCTTCTTTTCGAGGCGGAGGTACTGTTGCTCGGCTTTCTTGAGGTCGCCCATGATGCGGTAGCACTCGGCGATTTGGAAAGTGGCGCGCTGAATCTCCACGCGGTTCGATTTCAGCTTCTTGATGCCTTTCTTGTATTCGTTCAACGCATTTTCGTACTGACAGTCGCGGAACAGATTGTCGGCTCCACGCAGTACGGGTTGCTGTGCATTGACCTTGCAAATGCTTGAAATCAAAATACTTACAATAACAAACAGAATTTTATATTGCTTCATATTACAACAATTTTCCCAATTAAATTTAAGGCGGCTAAAATACAAAAAAAATTCAATTGCCCGACGTGATTTTTTTTTCTTTTTCGATGTTACAAAATCGGAGGCGCGTGCGACAAGCGGATTGTAAAAGGCGAAATGGAGAATTAAGAATTATGAATTATGAATTATGAATTAAGAATTAAGAATTAAGATTTTTTCCACAATTCTTGATGAATTACGTTATACAGATAAGACGTGGGATTTGAGACTTGAGACTTGAGACTTGAGACTTGGGACTTGGGACTTGAGACTTGAACGAAGAAACAAAAACTTACCGAATATGAAAAAAATATACCCTTTCATGATCATGATGCTGCTCTGCGGAGTGGCGCAGGCGCAGATTGACAGTGTGCAGCAGATTCCGGCGACGGTGCCGTTCAGCTGCGATTTCAACAGCCAAAGCGAAAACCAGCGTTGGATCCTGACGCGGTCGAGTTGCTTCATGACTGAACCCTCGAACCACTTCGTCATTGGCACGGGCACATCCGTGGCGGGCGGCGCGGACAAGTCGCTGTATGTCAGCGGCGACACGACCGGACAGGAAAGCTACGGTGCCAACAGCGAGTCCTGCCGGCTCTTTGCCGAGCGCATCCTCGATTTCGGGAATGTTGTGCAGAACTGGGTGCTGGAACTGGATTGGAAGGCGTCTGGAAACCAGAACGGCTCGAATGTCATTGGCGGGTTGAAGGTCTTCCTGCGCGACACCGCCGACCTGATGCCGCAGGAAACGCCGGACTATGCGGAGGAATACCTGGAGTTGGCGGTGAACGACACTGGTTGGCGGCACATCCGCATCCCCCTGCAGAATGTCTCGGGGGTGAAGACGCTGCAGTTCTACACGTGGGGCTATCTCAACGCGAATGCGCGGCTCGTTCCGGCGGCCATCGACAACATCGCCATCACGCCCGCCACGTGCGAGGCGCCGCAGTTCACGGTCATGACGGTCGGCACTCGTGCGGTTTTTGATTGGCAGGGTAGTGATACCGACACGTTCCTGATTGTTTACCGTCCCGCTTTCGGAACAGATCAAGATGTTGAATATGAGGAAATTGTCGGTAATACGGATACCATTAGCGGTTTGTTGCCCAATACGGAGTATATCGCGTGGATGGCGAAGATTTGCGGCTCAGACACTTCTGCGATGTACTTAGGCACGCATTTCACGACTGGTTGCGGCACCTACGTGGCCCCGTTCGAGGAGCATTTTTCTGCCCCGCAGCATTGTTGGACACTTGATCCGACTTTCAGTGTGTTGTTTGAATACATATATACCACAAATTACGCGTCATACACCAGCAGCCCGAACTATTTCGGCTATTTTGACACGGCGTGGGCCATCTCGCCTGTAATCGATGTCTCAGGTTTGGACAACCCTTACCTCAAATTCTCCCGCATTCAGAGCGAATACGATGGGGGACGTAAGGATTTGGACCTGTATTTTCGTGAATTTGAGGAGGATGAATGGCATTATATGGGAACGTTTATCACCCCGACGGGAAGCAGCGAATGGAAGATTGATTCGGTGGCGATTCCCTCGCATTCCGCGACGCTGCAGCTCGGATTTTTCTCCATCCAGCATGGCAACCAACAGCTTTCCCGTATTTCTTTGGACGATGTTTACATTTATAATGGCCCTGACTGTGAGGTGGTTTCGGATGTGGCGTTTGCGGGGCAGAGCGGTGACACGGCCTTTATCCACTGGGTGTGCAACAATCCCGCAGGCTGTAATGTGCGTTACAGAACTTCTGCCACAGCGGAGTGGGTCTATACAAACGACCTCGGTGGCTATGCCATCATTGAGCCTCTTGCGTCGCTCACGAACTACGAGGTGGAAGTCTCGTCCTCCTGCGATTCGTTGGTGTGGGTTCCCTGCTCGTTCACTTCGCAGGTGGTCGCCACGCTATTGCCTTATTTCACAGACTTTTCCGACACGGCCGACCGAGGCTGGCAGTTAGACAACGGCACTTGTCTCAACCATTGGACGATGGGAGTGCCGGGCGGTTATCCGCAGATGAATAGCGCACTGTTTATCACATACGGAGGTGGCGCGGCAGAATACGGTCAAGACCACTATTATACGGTTGTGAGTGCTTCCAAACGCTTCAATGTCAGTGATATATCCACGGTGAATGTCGAGTTTGACGTGCTTTGTGGCGGTAATAGCAACATGGATTATCTGAAGATGTTTCTCGCTCCGGCGGATGTGGTGTACGCCGCGTCAGAAAACAGCACGAGTTTTTCCGCTTTTGACTATCAGGTTTACGCGGCGAATTTCCACGATTTTTTGAGCCAGACGGAGTATTCGGGAGGCGATTACAAACTGAACCTTACCCAAGGTAACATATTGCATATCAATCTGGAAATGCCTAATCCGGACCCGAGCGGGGAGGTGCAGCTGGTGTTCGTCTGGACCAATGATCATAGCACAACCAGCCACTACGGCATGTATTCGGATAAGCAGCCCGGCCCCGTCATCACCAACGTGCATGTGTGGCAGAACGATTGCGATGTGGTCACCGATTTGCAGGTCGTGGACATTGTGGGGAACCACGCCACCGTGACTTGGACGCCGCCCGCCGTGGCCGATGATTTCGTGGTGGAGTACAAACTGCAAAGCGATGACTGGACTTCGGCCACGACCTTGACGACAGACACGAACTTTTTGATTCTGAACGGATTATTAGCAGACACCGTTTATAACGTGCGGGTGCGGGTGAATTGTGGCAACGTGTTGGGCGTCGGGAATTGGCGCTACTGTTCTTTCAACACGGCCTGTGCTATTGTGGTGACCGACAGCACCCCCTACGTGCAAGATTTCTCCACAACACCGGATTGCTGGATTATGGCGGTGAACCCGGATCATTCGTGGAGTTATCTCAACTATAACGGGGCCATGTACCACCAGCACCACTATCAGGCGGGCTTGAGCGACACCTGTCCCCTCTACTCCCCGATGATGGACATTTCCGCCGTGAGCCATCCTTATCTGAAATTCTCCCATCAGCAGCAGGGAGACATTAATTTCCACCATTTTGACTATCTGAAAGTGGATTACCGGAGCAGTTCGTTGAGTCCGTGGCAAACGCTTGTCTTGTATGATATGGAGATTTCCGCGTTGAAAACTGACTCCATTCCCTTGCCTGATTCGCTCAATTACATCCAGTTCGCCTTCTTAGCCGTCCAAAACGACGGCGGAGGTGCCATCTATCTTGATGATGTCTCCGTCTATAACGGGCCTTCATGCCTGCCGCTGACCAGCGTATCGGTAGTGGATGTGACGGGGCCTGCGGCTGCCATCTCCTGGGTCGGGCATAGCGAGAATGGCTACGTGGTGCGCTACCACGACCTCTCCGACACGGTGTGGAACTATGTCACGACTACGGACACGTTTTTGATAATCAACAATTTACTGGGATCTACCACCTATATTGTGCAAGTGTCCAGCGACTGTGACGAGCCGAACTGGCTCTCTGCGCAGCTCTCTACGCCGCTCATCGCCGTGAGCTTGCCCTACTTCACGGACTTTGCGCCCACCTCCGACCGCGGATGGCTGCTCAACAACGGCGACTGCGCCAATTTCTGGACGATGGGGGAGGTGGACGCCGTCAACCACGTGAACGCGCTGTTTGTCACCTACGACGGCAGCACGCCGGGGTATAGCAACACGGACATTTCGGTAGTGACGGCGGAAAAACTCTTCGAGATGGGCAATGCGGATTCCGTTGTGGTGGAATTCGACATACGTGTCGGCGGCGAGGCTCGTTATGATTTCATCAAGCTGTTTCTGGCACCGGCCAATACGGAATATTCGACCTCAACCACAAGTTTCCCGTCATACGCCGGGACGAGTTACAGCACGAATGCCTTCAACTTCACGCCGTTTTTCAGCCTCAGCACCGACCAGTCGCATTCGGCCCCTTACACCTTCGCGCTTTCCGCAGGCACGGGTATGGTGCATATCGCGGCGGTGATGCCCAACCCGGTCGCCAACATGGTGAATCTTTCCCAGGCAAAGGTGGTTTTTCTATGGAGAAACGACCATCTATGGGGTGACCAGCCTGGCGCGGTCATCACGAACATCTCTGTGCGGAACAACTCCTGCGCGCCCGTGAGCCAGCTCACCGCCTCCAATGTGCTCTCCACCACAGCCGACATCTCCTGGAACCCCGGCAACGGCGGCGAAACGGACTGGATTCTGGAATACAAAGAGGTCTCCGCCACAACCTGGACGCAAGTCCCTGTGTCGGGGACGCCGGCTTACACGCTGACGGGGCTGACCCCATCCACCGACTATGAGGTGCGCGTGCAGGCGGATTGCGGCAACGGCCAGTCGATACCCGTGCAGACATCGTTCACCACCACGCCTTGCGACTACTTTTGTCCTTACACCTTTGTTTTGTACGACAGTCGTGGTGACGGCTGGAATGGCAATGCGGCCGTCCACGTGATGCAGCAGGGAAGCGACATCGCCTCCTTGGTGGCCATCGACCATCATCTGCAAAACACGCCGACTTACGACACAGTGCAGTTGAATCTCTGCCATAATGAAAACATTACGCTTCAATGGACATGGGGCACCTGGTGGATGGAGAATGGCGTGACCGTGCTGGATCCTGACGGGAACATGGTCTATACGGTCGCGGGGATGTGGAACCACGACAGCACGCTGACGACCTTCACCGCGAGCTGTCCGTTCGTCGCGCCGACGGTTGTCACCGACAGTGCGGACAACATCACGCAGACGGGAGCAATGCTGCACGGGCACATCGCGGATATGGGCGAGCTGCCCATCGTGACGTACGGTTTCGAGTGGAAGCCGCTGTTTGCCAGCGATTTCACCGTGGTGACGGTCACGGGCGACAGCCTCGTCCACTCGCTCAGCTGCCTCGCCCCGAGCACGGACTACCTCTACCGCGCCTTCGCCACGACTGCGGTGGCGACCACCTACGG